>JBEPUS010000368.1:0-1514 GCA_041691435.1 Chloroflexota bacterium | reverse complement strand
CGTCGGCGCCGGGCGGGCCGGCCGCGACTGGGCGGCGCGCCGATCGGCGCCCGGCCGAACCGCCCTGGCCGCGACCCTCGGGCCGGCCGAGACGTCGGCCGATCGCCGCCGCCACGCGCTGGACATGCAGGTCATCGCCGAGCTCAGCCAGCTGGGCTCGTCCGGTCGCGACCTGGACCTGACCCTGGGCCGCGCCGCCCACCTGATCCGGTCCGCCTACGGGCATGTCGCGGTGGCCATCCTGCAATGGCACGAGACGGCGCTCGAGACGCGCGCCGTCGAAGGCTCGGCGCTGGCCCACGCCAGCAGCCGGCCCGCCGCCATCGGCGCGAGTGGACGCGCCCTCGACGAGAACCGGCCCATCCTGCTTGAGCGTGGGCGGGGCATCGCTCGACCCGACGGTCCGATCCTGCCCGAGTCGCGTTCCGAGATCGTCGCCCCGATCCCGGGTGAGCGCCGGGCGTGGGGCGTCCTGGTCATCGCCTCGGAGATGTCCGACGGCCTGGCCGATGACGACCTGCCAACCGCCGCGTCGCTGGCCGGAGTGCTGGGCGGCCTTGTCTCCCGGGCCCAGCTGCTCGAGGAGACGAGCCAGCAGGTCCACCGGCTCGAGGCCCTCCACCGTGTCGCGGGGGATATCGGCAGCAAGCTCGACCTCGACCAGATCCTCGCCGGCATCGTCGACCACGCCATGGTCCTCTTTGCCGCCGAGCGAGCGGCGGTGTTCCTGCGCCGGCCCGACGGCACGGTCGTGGCCGAGGTCGCCCGGGGCCTCTCGGCCGCATACGTTGCGTCGGTCCGCGACTTTCCCAACCCGTCGCTCCCGGCGGCGGCCATGGCCGCCCGCGCGCCGATGTTCGCGATCCACTACGCCGACGATCCGCTGGGGACCGCGATGCGCTCCGCCGTGATCCAGGAGGGCTTCGACACGATGTGCGCCGCGCCCTTCTTCGACGGTGACAGCCTCCTCGGCCTGCTGTGCGTCTATCACGACCGACCGCACCACTGGACGCCCGACGAGCTCGAGACGATCGGCGCCTTCGCCGCCCAGGGCAGTGTGGCCATCAAGACCGCCCAGAACTACGCCCAGATGGCGACGTGGGCGGCCCAGCTCCAATCGATCCAGGCCCTCGGCACCCGGCTCAACCGGCTCGGAACGGTCGAGGAGATCGGCTCGGCGATTGCCCTGGAGCTGCGCGACCTGATCGACTATCACAACGTCCGGGTCTACCGGATCGCGAACGAGGAATTGATCCCGGTCGCATTCCACGGCCAGGTCGGCGAGTACAGCATCGAGACCGGCGACATGCTCCGGGTGCCCGTTGGGACCGGCATCACCGGCTGGGTAGCCGTCCACGGCGTCGCCCAGATGCTGCCCGATGCATCGAATGATCCCCGGGCCACGACGATTCCCGGCACCGACGAGGACCTCGACGAATCGATGCTCCTGGCGCCGATGACCTTCGACGACCAGGTCCTGGGCGTGGTCGTGCTTTCCAAGCTCGGGCTGCACC
>JBEPUS010000367.1:0-1534 GCA_041691435.1 Chloroflexota bacterium | reverse complement strand
CCACGGGTCGTTGAGCAGGCCGCGGGCGAAGTTCATCTTCTGGCGCTGGCCGGTCGACAGCGTGCTGACCCGCTGGTTGCGCTGCTCACTGAGGCCGACGGCATCGATCAGCTCGTCGACTCGCCGCCAGCCTTCCCGGGCGCCCAGGCCGTAGAACTGGCTGAACATCCAGAGCTGCTCACGCGCCTCGAGGATCCCGTAGCCCGACTGCTCTCCGCCGGCGACCATGTTCATGATCCGCCGGATCTGCTTCGTCTCGCGGGCGACGTCGAACCCGAAGATCCGGGCGGTGCCCGCGGTCGGCAGCAGGAGCGTGGTCAGGATCTTGATCAGGGTCGTCTTACCGGCGCCATTCGGACCGAGCAGGCCGAAGAACTCGCCCGGGGCGACCTCCAGGTCGATCCCGGCGAGGGCGGTGACATCGTTCGGCTTCGCCTTGTAGACCCTCGTGATCCCGCGTACGTCGATCGCAGGGGCCTGAATCGAGGCGGAGCCGGAGCTGATCGACCCGGACATGGCACGGCCTCTGACGAGTTCGGGGAGGCCGGAGTCTACACCCCCGGCCGGTCGCCGGGACAGCGGCCGGCGTCCGGGTGCCGGCGATCAGCCTCCGCCGAGGGCCACCGCAAGGAGACCGGCGACCCGGGCGTTGTTCTCGATCAGGGCGGTGTTGGCCCGGACCGATGCACCGTCGGTGAGCTCGGCGACCCGGGCCAGGAGCCAGGGCGTCAGGCCCGGGCCGTGGACATGGGCCGCCTGCGCCCCGGCCACGGCCCGTTCGATCGCCTCGTGGGCGGCTGGCCCCGGCAGTGCCGCGGCCGCGGGGACCGGCACGCACAGCAGGATCCCCGACCCCAGGCCCAGGCCGAGGTGAACCGCCACGATCGTGGCTGCTCGCTGGACGTCGGCAGCGACGTGCGGCGCGCGGACCCCGCTCGAGATGCTGTAGAAGCCCGGGACGTCGTCCTGGCCGATGGCCACGACGGGCACGCCGCGTGTCTCGAGGAACTCGAGGCTCAGGGGCAGGTCCAGGATCGCCTTGGGCCCCGCACAGACCACGGCGACCGGCGTCCGGGCCAGCTCCTCGAGGTCGGACGAGACATCGAGGGTGGCGGCGGAGCCGAACGCGCCGCGATGGACGCCGCCGATCCCACCCGTTGCGAAGACCCGGATGCCGGCCGCGTGGGCGACGATCATCGTGGCCGACACCGTGGTCGCCGCCCAGCCGCCGGCGGCCAGGGCCACGGCCAGGCTTGGCCGGGCTGCCTTGAAGACGCTGCCGGCGGCGGCGGTCGCCAGGGACTCGAGGGCGGCATCGTCGAGGCCGACGAGGATCCGTCCATCGCGAACGGCAATCGTTGCCGGCGTGGCACCACTCGCCTGGACGGCCGCCTCGGATGCCCGGGCCACCGCGACGTTCTGGGGATACGGCAGGCCGTGGCTGATCAACGTCGATTCGAGGGCCACGACTGGACGCCCGGCCGCCAGGGCCGCGGCGACCGCGGGTGCAATGAGCAGGCGCTGCTCGAGGCCG
>JBEPUS010000366.1:0-1560 GCA_041691435.1 Chloroflexota bacterium | reverse complement strand
TGGGCCTCCGGGAGCAACTCGCCTTCCCGGAGATCGATTACGACAAGGTAGACCGTCTCCGCGGGCTCGAGATCAGCATCGTGACGACGGCGAAGACCGACGAGGAGTCGAAGCGCCTGCTCGAACTCCTCGGCATGCCTTTCGCCGGCTAGGCGCGGGGAGGAACAAGATGGCCAAGAAGTCACTCATCGCCAAGGCCGCCCGGCCGCCGAAGCACAAGGTTTCGGGCTACCACCGCTGCACCGTGTGCGGCCGGCCGCGAGCCTACATGCGTCGCTTCGCGTTGTGCCGGATCTGCTTCCGGGAGCGCGCGCTCCTGGGACAGCTGCCCGGCGTGACCAAGTCGAGCTGGTAGACCACCGATGAACATCTCCGATCCAATCGCCGACATGCTCACCCGGATCCGCAATGCGTCCCGGGCGCGCCATACCGAGGTCCTCGTGCCGGCCTCCCGGACGAAGCGCGAGATCGCCCGGATCCTCAAGGCCGAAGGCTTCATCGCCGAGGTCGCCGAGGACCGTGACGGCACGCTCAGCGTCCTCCGCCTGCAGCTCAAGTACGTCGACGGCAAGGTGCCGGTCGTCTCGGGCCTCAAGCGAATCAGCAAGCCCGGCCTGCGGGTCTACGCCCGCAAGACCGACATCCCGCGGGTGCTCGGCGGGCTGGGCATCGTCATCGTCAGCACCAGCCAGGGGATCATGACCGGCGCGCAGGCCCGCAAGGCCGAGCTCGGCGGCGAAGTCCTCGCCTACGTCTGGTAGGGGAGGGAACGCATGTCCAGAATCGGTCGCCTGCCCATCACCGTCCCGCCCGGCGTGACCGTCACGATTGACGGCCGGGCGATCACGGTCGTCGGCCCGAAGGGCACGCTCAGCCGTGAGCTCCACCCGGATATGGCCGTCAACCAGGCCGATGGCACCCTGCTCGTCGAGCGGCCGGACGAATCGAAGACCCATAAGGAGCTCCACGGACTCACCCGGACCCTCGTCTCGAACATGGTCCAGGGCGTGACCGCGGGCTACCGCAAGGGCCTCGAGATCACCGGCGTCGGCTACCGGGCGACGCTCAACGGCCGCAAGCTCCAGCTCAACCTCGGCTACAGCCACCCCATCGAGATCGATCCTCCCAGCGGGATCAGCTTCGAGGTCGAGAATCCCACCCGCCTGGCGGTGGTCGGCATCGACAAGGAGCTCGTGGGCCAGATCGCCGCCAAGGTGCGCTCGATGCGCAAGCCCGAGCCGTACAAGGGCAAGGGCGTCCGCTATGCCGGCGAAGTCGTGCGCCGGAAGGCCGGCAAGGCCGGCAAGATCGGTGGAAAGAAGTAACCCGATGAAGGAACCAGTCAGATGACCCAGGTCGCCGGCCGGACCGCGGCGCGCCAGAAGCGCCACGACCGGATCCGTCTGCGCATCGAGGGGTCGGAGGGGCGTCCGCGTCTCGCCGTCTTCCGCAGCCTCAACCACATCTACGCCCAGGTGATCGACGACGCGTCCGGACGGACGCTGGCAACCGCCTCGACGGTCGAGAAGGAGTTCAAGGGCTCCAAGGCGACCAAGACCG
>JBEPUS010000365.1:0-1566 GCA_041691435.1 Chloroflexota bacterium | reverse complement strand
CAGGCACCATGCCCGATGGTACGTCGGGGACGTGCATGCCCGGTTTGCGGATTGACCCGGGCCGCCGCCGCGGCGTCGCGACGGCTACGCTGCCGACACATGGATTCCCTCCCTCGGCCGGGGCGTTGGCCGTGGCTTGTCGTCGCCATCGTCGCCGTCCTCGGCTTTGTCGGCGCCTGCGTTGTTGTGGGTGTTGTCGGTCTCACCCTCCTCTCGACGCTCGCGCCGGACTGACCCAGGACAAACGGCGATGACCAAGTCAGGCCAGGTCGTGATCGCGGGTGCCGGAATCGCCGGGATCGCGACCGCTTGGCACCTCGCACGTCGAATGGATGGCGCGAGCGTCGTGCTGGTCGATCCGCGCCCGCCGCTATCCCTGACCAGTGATCGCCCCGAGGCGAACTACCGGAATTGGTGGCCGCAGCCAGCTATGGTCGCTCTGGCCAGCCGGAGCATCGACCTCATGGAACGGCTTCGATCGAGCAGCCCTGGTTTCGCCATGAATCGACGGGGCTATCTCTACGTGACCGGCGATACGTTGGCAGCGGATGGCCTCCCGGCGATGGTCCAGCGCTACCACGATGCGGGCCTGGGTCCCGACGCGGCGGACATTCTCGATCATGGCGACCTTCAGGCTCGATATCCGCACCTTGCGCCGGCGATCCTTGGCGCGATCCACGCCCGGCGCGCGGGCAGTGTTGACGCCGTCGGCCTCGGCCGGGCGATGCTGGACGAGGCAACCGAGCGCGGGGTACGCGTTATTGCGGGGGAAGTCGTCGGCCTCGATGTCGACAGCGATGGCCTCTGCGGCGTTCACGTCTCCGACACGAGTGGCGGCCGGCGGATCGCCACTCGGCGTTTCGTGGATGCCGCCGGCCCGTTCGCCGTGGAGGTTGCGCGGCTCATCGGGGTTGGGCTGCCGATCGAGACCGTCCTGCGCCAGAAGGTACTGCTGCACGATCCGCTCGGTGTCGTTCCTCGAGACGCGCCGTTCACGATCGGCCTGGATGCGCTCGATGGCCGGCCATCGGGCGTCCACATCAAGCCGGATGACTCGGTTGCCGGTGATGCGATCAAGCTCGGGTGGGCCGTGGACCAGCTGTCGACGCCGCCCCTCGTCGACCCGGCCTGCCCGCCTGGATACCCGCTCGAGGTCCTGGCTCGAGCGGCGACGATCATTCCCGGGCTCGGGGACTACCTCGATCGCGAGCTCCAGGTGATCGAGCACGACGGCGGCTTCTACGCTCGGACACCCGACGGGTTGCCGTTGATCGGCCCGCTCGAGGTCGATGGCGCCTTTGTGCTCGGCGGCCTCGCGGGCTTCGGCGCGATGCTGGCCTGCGGAGCTGGTGAGCTGGCAGCGAGCTGGGTCCTGGGCGACGCGCCGACTGCCGACGCGGCCGCGTTCCATCCGGGCCGCTTCCGGGACGGATCCGCGCTCGACACCCGGCCATCAGGGCAGGCGCCGCGCGGCGAGCTCTGATTGGCCGCATCCGGACCCAATGGATGGTTGGGGTGGCCTACGGGAATCGAACCCGTAACCTGCGGAACCACAATCCGCTGCTC
>JBEPUS010000364.1:0-1567 GCA_041691435.1 Chloroflexota bacterium | reverse complement strand
GAACTTCACGCTGGCGATGAGCACCGGTGGGATCGCGATCAGGCAGATGAGCAGGGTCAGGACCGCCAGCCCGAAGCGGAGCAGGCGGTTCGGCCCGCTGCCGACCGCGAAGGCCTTCACGACCCCACTGGCTGGTTAATGCTTGACGCCCAGGCGCAACAAGACTGCGGGCCGAAACAGTCGCCACCAATCGCGCAGCGCGCGCAGGTATGACCCGCCCCGGTTTGCGTTGTAACGCACGGTGACTGGTGCCTCGACGACCCGATAGCCTCGGCGGATCGCCTTGTACAGGACGTATGCCTCGAGCTCGTCGCTCATCAGCCAGCTCTGGTCGATGTTCACGTTTGGGTCCGACAGGATCGCGGTCCGGAAGATCCGGAAGCTGTTCGTCGCGTCGGAGACCCGGCGCATCGACAGGATACTGAAGACGACCGAGTAGATTCGGGAGCCGAGCTGCTGCAATGCGAGCATGCCGACGATCCGCCCACCCGGCATCCAGCGTGAGCCCTGAACGTAGTCTGCGTGCTCGCGAAGGAGCTTGTCGAGGGCCGGAACCAGGTCGCCTGGGTCGTGCTGATCATCCCCAGAGAGGAGCGCGAGATACGGTCGCCGGCGGGCAATCCCGGCCGCCCAGCCATCGCGAATCGCAACGCCTACGCCGCCTCGGACGTCGTGGCGAATCACGACGTCTGCGCCGTGGGCGCGAGCCTCGTCACCGGTCCCGTCCGTCGAACCGTCGTCGACCACGATCGCCTCGAAACGGCCGTCGCGCGGAAAGCGGTCAAGCACCCGACCGATGTTCCCGGCCTCGTTCAAGGCAGGGATGATCACCGCGACAAGTGGTGTAGAGATTTCCTGGGTGGGAGCTGACATCAGGGCCGAACAGTGCCGCCCCGGCTGGGCGGCCGCTACCGGCCGAAGGTACCTCTACCGCGTGTCCGGCCGGCCCAAGCGATCAGTGGGAACACGAGCATCGGGATCTCGAGGCTCGAATAGGCGAGCCCGCCGCCCTGCGAATTGATCACTGAGTGCACCCAATCCAGCCACAACGAGCCGAACGGGAGACTCACCGTGACGAAAATCCCGAGCGCCAACCACCATCGCCGAGACCATGCTCCGAATAGAGCGAATGGAAAGAGGCTCGGCTTGATCAAGACCAGGACGCTGGGCCACGCATACAGGACGCCAATTGACAGCGCGGCCACAGCCCAAATCACCGGATTGCCCGTCAGGATCTTGAGTGGAGTGGTCGGCCATGCGGCGCAGGCCCCAAGCCAGGCCCAGGCGCCGCGGCTGGGCCGAAGCTTTGCGAGGGACCAGCAAACGCCGGCAGCAGGAACCAACCACCACAGAATCGCGGGGAGCACAGTGAACGGGACGAACAGGACGAGCGCCACCGGCGGATAGAGGATGTCGCCTGCACTAATCGGATACGGTCCGGCGAGTTGGTAGGGCTGAAAATAACCACCGCCGTTCAGCCATCGGACTGCGGTCGCCGCATAGAGCTGATAGTCAATGCCGGCCTGATGCTGTAGCACAGACCAGTTGGCGACGGCTTCAGCCACAC
>JBEPUS010000363.1:0-1610 GCA_041691435.1 Chloroflexota bacterium | reverse complement strand
GCCGAGTCGCTGGAGAATCCCACCGCCACCCGGTGGCCGCTGCCGGCCAGGGCCACGGCGACCGCCCGGCCGATGCCCCGCGAACCCCCGGTGACGAGGGCGACCCGTCCGCCCATCAGCGCTCCCAGCGCAACAGGGCGCTGGCCCACGACATCCCGGCGCCGAACCCGGTGACCAGGACGAGGTCGCCGGCGTGCAGGCGCCCGTCGTTGGCCGCCTCGGCCAGGGCGATCGGGATCGAGGCGGCCGACGTGTTGCCGTAGCGATCGACGTTGACGAACATCCGGTCCATCGACATGCCCAGGCCCTTGGCCACGGCCTCGATGATCCGGACGTTGGCCTGGTGGGGAATGATCAGGCTGATGTCGTCGGGCTGGAGGCCGGCGTGCTCCACGGCGGCGAGCGCCGTCGTGGCCAGGGTCCGGGTCGCGAAGCGGTACGTCTCGCGACCCTCCATCCGGATGAAATGCTCCCCGCGGGCGATCGTCTCGGTCGACGGCGGGCTCTTCGAGCCACCCGACGGCAGCCAGATCATGTAGGCGCCCTGCGGCTCCGTGGTCAGCTCGATGCCCAGGCCGCCCCCGGGCTCGTCGGAGGCCGACAGGACCACCGCCCCGGCACCGTCGCCGAAGAGAATGCAGGTATTCCGGTCGGTGTAGTCGAGGAAGCGGGTGAGCAGCTCCGCCCCGATCACCAGGACGTGGCGGGCCATCCCGCTCGTGATGTAGGCCTGGGCCGTCGCGTAGCCGTAGACGAAGCCCGAGCAGGCAGCCGAGATGTCCATCGCGGTGGCCTTCGTGTTGCCGATCGCCTCCTTGACCAGGGCGGCGGTGGCCGGCATCCAGTAGTCGGGGGTCAGCGTCGCGAGCAGGATCAGGTCGATGTCCTCGGGGCTGATCCCGGCCACGGCGATCGCCCGCAGCGAGGCCACCGCGGCCATCGACGCCGTGGTCTCGTGGGCCGCGGCCACCCGCCGCTCGCGGATCCCGGTCCGGCTGACGATCCACTCGTCGGAGGTATCGACCATCCGCTCGAGGTCCTTGTTGGTCAGGACGCCGGCGGGCGCGTAGCGACCCCAGCCGGTCAGGTGGGCGTAGCGGGGGCGAGCGTCGACGGTCATAGCGGCTCTACCTCCACGAGCGGCTGGCGGGCCTTGACCAGCTGGCCGCCTTCGGCGACCACCCGGACGACCCGTCCGGCCAGGTCCGACTTGATCTCGTTGAACAGCTTCATGGCTTCGATGAGCCCGATCACCTGGCCCACCGCCACCTCGCCGCCCACCTGGACGTAATTGGCCGAGCCCGGCGCGGGCGACGCGTAGAAGATCCCGGTGAGCGGGGCCTTGACGGACGGGCGGGCGATGTCCGCCGGAGCTTGATCGGCCGGCGCTGCGCCCGGGCCGGTGCCAATCGCGGCGGTCGCGCCGGACGAAGCAGCCTCGCCGGTCCCGGCCGTCCGCAGGGCACCCGGCTTGCGCAGGATCAGGCCGGTCCCGCCGGCCTCCACCTCGAGCTCGGTCAGCTCGCTTCGTTCGAGCAGGGTGGCCAGCCGGTCCACGAGTCCGAGGAGCGAGCGATCGGCGCCGGCCAGGTGAACCGGCACGGCAGCCG
>JBEPUS010000362.1:0-1613 GCA_041691435.1 Chloroflexota bacterium | reverse complement strand
GGCCGCGTCGTCAGCGACAAGATGGACAAGACGATCGTCGTGTCCGTCGAGCGCCTGGCGCGCCATCCCCTCTACAAGCGGGTGATCCGCTTGAGCACCAAGTTCAAGGCCCACGACGAGGACAACACGGCCCACGTCGGGGACACGGTCCTGATCGAGGAATCGCGCCCGCTGTCGGCAACGAAGCGCTGGCGCCTGATCGAGATCGTGGCCACCGCGGCCGAGCACAGCAACGAGGGCCTGATCGAGGAAGACGCGGCCACCACCGAGGCCATCCACGGCGCCGCCCATCCCGGCCGCCACCACGACGCCGAGCCCGCGCCTGAATCCGCCGACGAGCCAGTGGAGGCCGGGGCGTGATCCAGGAGTCCACCCGGCTCAAGGTTGCCGACAACACCGGCGCTCGCACGATCGAGTGCATCCGGATCATGGGCCGCTCGCGCAAGCGGACGGCCGGGATCGGCGATGTGATCGTGGCTGCCGTCAAGCAGGCGATCCCGAACGCCGCCGTCAAGAAGGGCGATGTCGTCCGGGCGGTGATCGTGCGCACGAGCAAGGAGTACGGCCGGCCCGACGGCAGCTACATCCGGTTCGATGAGAACGCCGCCGTGCTGATCAACAACCAGGGCAACCCGCGCGGCACCCGGATCTTCGGGCCGGTCGCCCGCGAGCTGCGTGACCGCAACTACATGAAGATCGTGTCCCTCGCTCCGGAGGTGCTGTGATGGCTGTCGTCATCCGCCCCAACGCGACCAAGGTGCCCGACATCCGCAAGGGCGACACCGTCGTGGCGATCGTCGGCAAGGATGCCGGCAAGTCCGGCGTCGTCGAACGGGTGATCCGCAACCAGCAGGGCTGGGCCAAGACGAAGAGTCGCGGCGGCGGTTCGTGGCAGCACGCCACCGCGCTCTCCGAGGTTTCGGTCGTGGTCGCCGGGCTGAACATCAGCAAGCGCCACACCAAGCCGCGCCCGCCAAGCAGCACCGACCGGGCGGCCCGTGGCCAGAGCGGCGGGATCCTCGAGATCGCCCAGCCCCTCTCCCTGAGCAAGGTGATGATCGTCTGCCCCGAGTGCAAGGAGCCGACCCGGATCGGCCACGAGAAGCTGGCCAGCGGCGAGCGGGTCCGAACCTGCAAGCGCGGGCATCGCCTGGAGGTGAAGGGCTGATGGCCGGCCGCCTCCACGATCGCTACAGGGCCGAGGTCATCCCGGCCCTCACCAAGCAGTTCGAATACGGCAACCCGAACCAGGTCCCGCGGGTGGCCAAGATCGTCGTGAACATTGGCCTGGGCGAGGCCCTGAGCAATGCCAAGGCGATCGATGCCGCGACCGGTGACCTGGCCGCGATCACCGGCCAGAAGCCGATCGTGACCCGGGCCAAGCGTTCAATCGCCCAGTTCCGGTTGCGCACCGGCAACCCGATCGGGGCCAAGGTGACCCTGCGCGGCGACCGGATGTGGGACTTCCTCGACCGGCTCGTCACGCTCTCGCTGCCCCGGATCCGAGACTTCCGGGGGATCCCGGCCAAGTCATTCGATGGCCGGGGCAACTATTCGCTGGGCCTCCGGGAGCAACTCGCCTTCCCGGAGATCGATTACGACAAGGTAGACCG
>JBEPUS010000361.1:0-1686 GCA_041691435.1 Chloroflexota bacterium | reverse complement strand
ACACCCTTGCGTTCGTCGGCAGGGGCTGAGGTGTATACGAGACTGGTCAGCCGCCGCGCCGCCAGCGGCCGAGCACACCCTCGCCGCGCCGGCCGCCGGGTCCGCCTCGGGCAAGGCGCAACGGATTCGGCCCATGCAGTCGCTCTGGCTGCTCTCGATCGCCCATACCGTCAACCACGCCCAGGCGTTCCTGCTGCCGCTCATCTTCCTGAAGATCATCGACGAGTTCCACGTCAGCGTGGAGACGATTGCCTTCCTGGCCTCGTTCGGGGCGGCGTCGTCGGGCCTGGTTCAGCTCAGCTTCGCGCAGCTCACCAGGGTGATGTCGCGGCGGCGGATCCTGGGGATCGGCGGGATCATCTTCGGCGGTGGTTTCGCCGCCCAGGCGTTTGCGTTCAACCTGCCGACGTTTGCCATTCCGAACGTCCTGTCGCGGATCGGTGGCTCACCCCAGCACCCGGTGGGCAACGGCCTGCTCGCCGAGCAGTTCGTGCCCGAGCGCCGCGGCTTCGCGATCAGCGCGCACATCGCCGGGGGCAACGTGGGCACCGTGATCGTCGCGATCAGCGGCGCGCCGATCATCGCGCTGTGGGGCTGGCGCGGAGCGTCGATCATCTTCGGGATCCCGGCCATCGTGATCGCCGTGGCCATCCTCATCCTGATCCGCGAGACCGGCACCGACCGGGCAGCGGCACGGGCCGGCGGCACCGTCCGCCAGGCATTCGGCCAGATCAGCCGGGATCGCGACCTGCGCTGGCTGTACCTGACCTCGATCCTGGGTGGCGGCGGTCGCGGCCTTGGTGTCGTCAACCTCTTCGCGCTGCTCTACCTCACCACCGTGCTCCACCTCTCGGATTCACTTACGGGGCTCATGTACGGCGTGCTCATCGTGTTCGCCGTGCCGATGCCCCTGATCTCGGGCTGGTTGTCGGATCGAATCGGGCGCAAGCCGGTGATCATCGGCGTGTATCTCGGCGGGGCGGTGGGATTCCTCGTCTTCGTGCTGTCGGGCTCGAACCTGCTGGGGCTGTGGGTGGGCATCGCCCTCATGGGCCTGTTCAGCTTCGCCGAGAGCCCCCAGCTCCAGGCGCTGCTGGCGGACATCGCGGCACCCTCCCTGCGCGACGCGACGTACGCCGTCTACTTCACCCTGGCGTTCGGCGTCGGCTCGCTGTGGACGGCTCTCTACGGCGTGATCATCGACCAGGCCGGCGAGACGACCGGCGTGCAGATCGTCTTCCTCTTGATGGCCGCCACGTTCTTCCTCGCCGCACTGGCGACCTTCCCGATCCGGGCCGACGAGCGAGCGCGGGCCAACGCGGCCCACGAGGCGACGCTCTCCGGGGAGTGAGGTTGGCCAGCCGCGAGCCCGTGGGGTATCATCCGCGAGCCCTGTACAACGGGCGCACTCGGTCGGGGCGTGGCGCAGCTTGGTAGCGCGCATCGTTCGGGACGATGAGGTCGGAGGTTCAAATCCTCTCGCCCCGACCAAGACACCTTAATGTCCCGCTCCCTCTCCTTTGGCGTCGCTTCTTGCGCGCCTCCGCTGTGTCGGTATAAGCCAGACGCGAGTGACGGCCATCGAGGAGCGTGCGGACGACACCCGCCCGGTGGCCAACAAGTTCGGCCCGCTCGGGTTGCAGTGACAGCGCGAGCGAGGCGCCGGCCATCGGATCGGCGGATACC
>JBEPUS010000360.1:0-1689 GCA_041691435.1 Chloroflexota bacterium | reverse complement strand
GCCTGATCCTGCGCAGCACGACCGAGTGGCTGGAAGCTGTGGCGGCATCGGCCGGCCGGATGGTCGTCGTCGGCCTCGATCGGATTCGCGCCGTCGAGGAGTTGGACCGACTCGCGCCGCCGTCCCGCGCGCCGGCCGACGCCGTCCTGCGAGCGGCGCACCTGGCCGTCCCCCCGGCGGGCGCCGGCGATGCGATCGTGGCCGCTCTCGAGGCCGGACCACCCCGGTGAGCGACCCCCAGCCGCAGCGCCTGACCATCGTCACCCCGACGACCGCCCAGTTCCAGTCGGAGATCTACCGGATCGGCGGCAGCGCGGTGGCCCGCGGCCATGAGGTCAACGTGATCGCCCGCTGGGCACCGGGCCTGGCCATCGAGGAGCGTCAGCCAGCCGGCTATCGGATCATCCGGATCCCAGTCGATCCGCGCGAAGGCCTGCCCATGCCGGCGCGCCTCCGTCGCCAGATCCGCGGGCGGGCCGCCGGAACGGTCCGTTACCCGCGCCGCGGCCCGGCCCGGCTGCTCGAGATCCGGGGCGGATCGGTGGAGGCCAACCGGATCGCGCCGCCGGCCGACCTGGTCCTGGGCTTCCACTACCTGGGCATCGGAACGGCCCTGACCCTGGGCCGGCGCGACGGCGTTCCGGTGGTCTACGACGCCGGCGACATCTACCTCGCGTCCACCGCGCTCATCCGGCTGCCCTGGCTGGTCCGCTCGGCCATCCGGCGCTACGAACGGGCGGCCGCCAAGCGGGCCAATGGCATCATCACCGCCAACGAGGCCTATGCCCAGGAGCTGGCTCGGCGCCTGGAAGTGGCCCTGCCGGTGGCGGTCATGAACTGCCCACCCCGGACGATCCCGGCGGCGGTCCAGCCCCGCCGGTTCCACAGGGCGCTCGGCCTGGAGCCTGGCACCCGGGTGGTGCTGTATCACGGCGGCTTCACGCCCGAGCGGGGGATCGAGGAGCTGATCGCAGCAATCCCGGCGGTCCACCAGGCCGTCCTGGTCCTGCTCGGCTTCGGACCGCTGGCCGCAACCTACCAGGCGATCGCGGCGGACCCGGCGAGCGCGGGGCTGGTCCGGGTGATGCCTGCCGTGGAACCGGCCGATCTGCTTGAGTGGGTCGCCTCCGCCGACGTGGCCGCGATGCCTATCCAGCCGACGACGCTCAACCATCGGCTGACCACGCCAAACAAGCTCTTCGAAGCGCTGGCGGTCGGCGTGCCGGTCGTGGCTTCGGACCTGCCCGGAATGGCCGCGATCGTGCGCTCGGTGGATGCCGGCCGGCTGGTGGATCCCACCGATCCGGCGTCCATTGCCCGGGGACTGAACCGGGTCCTGGATGCGCCCGAGGAGGTCCAGCTGGCCCGCCGCACGCGAATCCTGGCCGCGGCCCACGACACCTACAACTGGGAGACCCAGTCGGCCAGCCTGTTCAACGAGTTCGAGCGCCTCACCGGCCGGCCGTGGTGACTGCCGGCCCGGATGTGTCCCCGCGTCCGCGGGCGGTGATCCTGGTCCCGAGTCCGGCCAATCCCTACTCTCGGGCACTCCGGATCGCACGCAGCCTGGCCGGGGCCGGTTATGACGTGGAGATTGCCGCGGTTGACCAGCCCGGCGTCCCGCGCGAGGAGCGCGACGGTGAGATCGTCATCCGGCGCTACGTTCCGGAACGCGAGTCGGGGCTGACC
>JBEPUS010000359.1:0-1697 GCA_041691435.1 Chloroflexota bacterium | reverse complement strand
ATCGAGATGTCGAACGTGCCGCCGCCCAGGTCGTAGACGGCGATCTTCTCGTCCGTCTTCTTGTCCAGGCCATAGGCCAGGGCCGACGCGGTCGGCTCATTGATGATCCGCTTGACCTCGAGCCCGGCGATCCGGCCGGCGTCCTTGGTCGCCTGCCGCTGGGTGTCGTCGAAGTACGCGGGCACGGTGATCACGGCCTCCGTGATCTTCTCGCCCAGGTACGCCTCGGCGTCGGCCTTGAGCTTCTGGAGGATCATCGCGCTGATCTCGGGCGGGGTGTAGTTCTTCTCGTTGGCGACGACCACCAGGCCATCGCTCTTGGGGTCCTTCTGGACCTTGTAGGGGACGAGCTCCATCGAGCGCTTGGTCTCGGGGTCGTCGAACCGACGGCCCATGAAGCGCTTGATCGAATAGATGGTGTTGGTCGGGTTGGTGACGGCCTGGCGCTTGGCCAGCTGGCCCACGAGGCGCTCGCCGGTCTTGGTGAAGGCCACGACCGAGGGCACCGTCCGGCCGCCCTCGGCCGACGCGATCACGGTCGGCTCGCCGCCTTCCATGACGGCCACGACGGAGTTGGTGGTGCCGAGATCGATCCCGATGATCTTGCCCATGGTTGCTGTTCTCCTCGAAACGTTGGGGTCGGTGTTCAGGTGGGGGAAATCAGTTGATTCGGGGACCGGCGTCGCCGTCCCCGTTGCCGGCCTCAGCCCCCGCCGCAATGGCCACCCGGGCCGGCCGCAGGATCCGATCCCGGATCCGGTAGCCACGCTGGAGCTCGGCGACCACTGCGCCTTCCGGAAACTCGCTGCCCGGCACGCTGACCAGGGCGTCGTGCTCGCGGGGATCGAAGGCCATCCCGGGGGTCACCTCGATTGGCCGCAGGCCCTCGCTCTCGAGCAGCGCCCGGAGCTTGCGATCGATCGCCGCGACGCCCTCGACCCAGCTCGCCGTCTCGGCGCTGGCGGGCAACGCCTCGATCGCCCGATCGAAGTCGTCGGCCACGGTGAGGACCTTGAAGAGGAGCAGGTCATTGGCCAGGCCCATCTCGCGGTCGCGCTCCTCGGCGGTCCGGCGCTTGAAGTTCTGGAACTCGGCGCGCTCGCGCTGGAGGCCGAGCAGGTACTCGGCCGCCTGGGCCTGGGCACCATCGCGCTCCGCCTGGAGGGCTTCGATATCGGCGAGCAGCTTGGTCGGGGAGATGTCGATCTCCGCGGCGCGCTCCTCGGCGCGGGTTCGGCTGCGGTCAGGAGGCATGTCGCTGATCTCTTGGTTCCAGCGGGTCAGGCATAGAGGTGGTCGACGAGCTCGTTCATGAGCCCGGAGATGAAGCCAACGGTCCCGATCGCCTGGGCGTATGCCATCCGGGTGGGCCTGAGGACGCCGACCACGCCCACCGCCCGGCCGGCCTGGCCATACGGGGCGAGCACGAGCGAGACCTCGCCCATCTCGGCCGGGGCGTTCTCGCGGCCGATGAAGACGTGGATCCGGCCGGTCTCGGTCACGACCGCGATCAGGTCGGCCAGGTAGGCCCGGTTCTCGAGCGCCGTGAAGACCCGCCGGAGCTTCTCGCTCTGGGCGAACTCGGGCGCCTCCATCACGTTGAGCAGGCCGTCGCTGTAGACCTCCTCGACGCGCAGCGCGTCGAACTCGGCCACGGTCCGGATGATTCGCTCGGCGATCCTGCGGGTCAGGTTGCG
>JBEPUS010000358.1:0-1711 GCA_041691435.1 Chloroflexota bacterium | reverse complement strand
GCCCACCTTGTACTGGATCCCGAAGACGGGGATCCAGTCGTGGACCTCCTGGTACTGGAAGACGGGGCTGGTCGGGTTGAAGCCGATCAGCAGGAGCAGCGAGAGGCCGAACGAGACCAGGGCGAAGACCAGCGCGGCAATCCGGATCGCTCCCGGCCGGCTGCGCGGCAGGAGGGCCACGACCAGCGCCCCGATCAACGGCACGAACGTGACCAGGCTGATCAGGGGCACGTCGGCGATGTTCACTTGCCGCCCGCGATGACGAGGTAGGCGACGGCCATGACGATCAGCCCGACGGCGATGCCCAGGGCGTAGTTCTGGACCCGGCCGGTCTGGATCCGGCGCAGCCCGCCGCCGGCCGATGAGACGACCCGGCCCGTCCCGTTGACGGCACCGTCGACGATGTTCCGGTCGAACCACCACAGGCCGTACGCGATTCGGCCACCGACCTGGATGAACAGCAGGTCGTTGAGGTCATCGAACCACCACTTGTTGAGGGAGGCTCGATACAGGAACCGGGTGACCCCGTTGGCCGACGCGACGGCGGTGACATCGGCCGGCCGGGGCCGCGCCTGGATCGGCCCCAGGTCGACGCCGAAGAACCGCCAGGCCAGCACGATGCCCAGCGTGGCCACGGCGACGCTGGCCAGGATCAGGCCGCCGTCGAGGCCGAACAGCGCGAACGGCTGCTCGGGCTTGCCCAGGGCCACGGCCGGCGCGAACACCGGCTCGAGCCAGCCCTGCAGGCGGCTGGCGCCGAAGGGCAGGCCCAGGAACAGCCCGACGAGGACGGTGGGAATGGCCAGGATCAGCAACGGCACGGTCATCCAGCGGCCCGATTCGTGGATCTCGGGCTCGACCGCCGGGTCAACCCGGCTCTCACCCCAGAACGTCAGCCCGATCAGCCGGAACATGTAGAACGCCGTCATCCCGGCGACAAGGAAGCCGATTCCCCAGACCCACAGGAAGCCGTTCTTGAACGCGTCGCCGAGGATCTCGTCCTTGCTGAAGAAGCCCGCCAGCGGCGGGATCCCGGAGATCGCCACCGAGCCGATCAGCATCGTCCAGTAGGTGATCGGGATCTTCTTGCGCAGGCCGCCCATCTTGCGCATGTCCTGCTCGTCGTGGACGGCATGGATCACCGAGCCCGAATCGAGGAAGAGCAGGCCCTTGAAGAAGCCGTGGGCCATCAGGTGGAAGATCGCCGCGGTCCACGCGCCCACGCCCAGGGCGGCGAACATGTAGCCCAGTTGGGAGAGGGTCGAGTAGGCCAGGACGCGCTTGATGTCGGTCTGGGTGAAGGCGATCGAGGCGGCCAGGATCGCCGTGAACGTGCCCAGCGCGGCCACCACCACCATGACCTGGGGGGCCTGGGCGAAGAGCGGGCTGGTCCGGGCGACGAGGTAGACGCCGGCGTTGACCATTGTCGCCGCGTGGATCAGGGCCGACACCGGCGTGGGACCTTCCATCGCGTCGGGCAGCCAGACGTGGAGCGGGAACTGGGCGCTCTTGCCCACCGCGCCGCACAGGACGAGCAGGGCGATCCAGCTGATCGTCGTGTGATCCAGCGTGCCGACCTGGGCCAGCACCTCCTGGACGTTGAGGGTGTGCAGGCTGGTCCAGATCAGCATGATCCCGAGAATGAATCCCACGTCGCCAACCCGGTTGACGATGAACGCCTTCTTGCTGGCCAGGGCCGCACTGCGCCGCG
>JBEPUS010000357.1:0-1729 GCA_041691435.1 Chloroflexota bacterium | reverse complement strand
AGATCGGCGAGCTGGGTGGCCCCGGACAGGACGAGCATCGAGACCATGCCCGCTTCGCGGGCCATTCGTACGTCGGTCAGGAGCCGATCGCCGACGAGCGCGACCTCGGAAGCCGGCAGCTCGAGGCGCGCCAGGATGACCGCGGCCATGGCCGGCGAGGGCTTGCCGACGATCGCCTCGGCCTTCGTGCCGGTGCAGGCCTCGATGGCAGCGAGCATTGCCGCGCAGTCGGGCTGGCCCCCGTTCGGGCCCGGGCAGAACGGGTCGGGGTTCGTCGCGACCAGCCGAGCTCCCGATCGGACGGCATGGAAGGCAGACTCGAGCTTGGCGTAATCGAAGGTTCGGTCCCAGGAGACCACGACCAGCGCCGCCTTCGCGGATTCATGGGTGATCGTGAAGCCGGCCTCGGTGAGCACATCCCAGAGAAGCGGCTCGGTGATCGGCAGGATCGGGCCCGGCGGCGGGTGCGCCTCGAGATAGGCGACGAGGGCATCGATGGACGACACCACGTCCGAAGCGCTGGCAGGGATCCCCATGGCCGATAGCCTCTGGGCGTACGTCGCGGGCCGGTCGAGCGGCTTGTTCGTCAGGAACGCGACCCGCGATCCCCGTTCGCGAAGAGTGGCGATGGATTCGGGTGCTCCGGGAACGGGCCGATCCTCGAGGTAGACCGTCCCGTCGAGATCGAGGACGTAGCCGGGGTAGGTGCGATCCGGGCGCCGCAGGCCCATCAGCGCCCCATCGCCCAGGCGTCGGCGCGCTCGATCACTTCGCCCACGAACTCCGGGTTCCAGGCCCCGCCAAACCAGGCCAGGTCGGCAAGGCTGAACCGATCCCTGATGAGGTGGCCGTTCAGGAGGGCCCAGACAGCCGTCGCCCGATCGGCGGCGGGATCCAGGTCCTCGAACCTGGCCGGGGCGCCCGCCGCGCGGAGTGTCTGGGCGATCACCGCGGGGGACCCGACGAGGGCCCGGAGCTCGCTGTGGACGCGATCCCAGTCGGCGACCATCGCCCGGATGACCGGCTCGTGCGTCCGCCAGCGGTCGAGCTTTCGGCCGTACTGTTTCCAGCACTCGGCCGCCATGGCGCCCGAGGGATCAAGGGGCGCGAAGGCGTGATCGATCCGCCGGTGCCCAGCCTCGGGATCGCTGCCGATCCCGTCGAGCAGGCGCTGCGGGTCGAGCGTCTGGAGCAGCCGATCCCAGGCGACGGCAACGGAGAGGGCAGCGACGCCGACCTGAGCGCCGTGCAGGCCGGTCCTGCGTCCCGATCTCGCGGCGGCCATGTCCAGGAGATGGCTGACGGTGTGCTCCGTCCCGGACACGGGTGCGGTCCGTCCGGCGATGCCCATCGCCAGACCGCTCAGCGTCATCAGCTCGGTGAGCGTTCGGAGCGCGCCGCGGTCGCCGGACGCGATCCGCTGCGCGGCATCGACGAGCGCGCTGGCCCCATCGCGGTACAAGGCAACGACGCGAGGATCGTAGGAGTCGTCCATGCCCACCGCGCTGGCGAGCCGCCAATCGGCAGGGGCCGTGAACATCGCGAGGAGCTCGCCGACCCCGGCACGATTCATCGCCACGGGCGCGCTGGCGAGGACGCGCAGGTCCGCGGTCATCGTGTCCGGCCAGCGTGACGAAACCGTCCGCTTCACCCCATTGACGAGGAGGACCGCCATGTCGTCCGAGAAGGCGTTCACCGAGCAGGCCGTCTGGACGACGACGAACGGCAC
>JBEPUS010000356.1:0-1730 GCA_041691435.1 Chloroflexota bacterium | reverse complement strand
GGGCGAGTGGCGGAATGGCAGACGCGCCGGCCTTAGGAGCCGGTGCCGCGTGAGCGGCGTCAGAGTTCGAGTCTCTGCTCGCCCACCAGCCCGGCGTCGTCGGGAGACGCCGCCTATACTCCCCGACGATGAACGTCACCGCCACGCCCTCAGCGAATTCCACCGTCCTGCTCGAGATCGAGCTGCCGGCTGAGCGCCTTGACCAGTCAATGGGCGAGGCCACCCGGCGACTCGCCCGGCGCACGAAGGTCGCCGGCTTCCGCCCCGGCAAGGCGCCCCGGTTCATGCTCGAGCGCGTGCTCGGACCGTCGGCCGTCCTCGACGAGGCCGTCGAGCTGTTGGTCCAGGGTGCCTATCGCGAAGCGCTCGTGGAGCAGGGGATCGTGCCCCTGACGGAAGCCAGCGTCGAGGTGGTCCAGGCGGTCGAGGGCCAGCCGCTCGTCTTCAAGGCAACGGTCCAGGTTCCGCCGGAGGTCAGCCTCGGCGACTTCCGCGGCTTCAACTTCTCGCCCGAGATCGAGGCCGTCGACGATGCCAAGATCGACCAGGTGATCTCCGAGCTGCGCGACCAGAACGCGACGCTCCGGCCGCTCGAGGACCGGCCTGCTGCCAACGGCGACTATGCCGTGATCGGTTTCACCGGCAGCCGCGACGGCCAGCCCTTCGACGGCGGCTCATCCGACCGGATGCCGATCGTCCTGGGCGAGGAGCGCCTGATCCCGGGCTTCGAGGCCAACGTGATCGGTGCCAGCGTCGGCGACCACGTCGAGTTCGACCTGACCTTCCCGGACGATTACGGCGAGGCCAGCCTGGCCGGCCAGCCGGCCCACTTCGCGGTGGACGTGAAGGAGTTGCGCGAGAAGGTGCTGCCGCCGCTCGATGACGAGTTTGCGACCCAGATGGGCGACTTCAAGGACCTCGTCGAGCTGCGTGCGGCGATCCGCGAACGGCTCGAGAAGAGCGCCCTCGATCGTGCCCGCCATGCATTCAGCGACCGGATCATCCAGTACGCGGTGGCCAACGCCACCATCGCCATCCCGCCGATCCTGATCGACCAGGAGGTGGAGGTGATGCACGACGAGTTCCGGGCGTCGATCGCCCGCCAGGGGATCAGCGAGCCGGCGTACCTCAAGGCGACCGAGCAGACCGAAGCGAATCTCCATGCCGAGTTCCGGCCGCGCGCCGAGGAGCGCGTCAAGACGCTGCTGGTCCTGTCCCAGATTGCCGAGGCCGAGGGGATCGTCGTCGACGACGCGGCCGTCGCTGCCGAGGTCGACGCAGCCCGCCGGCGCTATGCCGGCGACGCGAAGACGATCGGCTACTTCGACAGCGAGCGCGGTCGCAACTTCATCCGCAGCACGCTGAGCAGGACCCGGACGGTCGAAAGCCTGGTCGATGCCTGGCTGGCCGCCCATCCTGAGCACCCGGCGCTGCCCCACCTCGAGGACGACGAGCGCCCGGCGATCGAGTCCGACAGTGCCGGCTCGAACGCCGCCATCGGCGCAACCGACCCTTCGGCCGTGAGCCTCGGGGGCGGTTCGATCGAGACCCCTGAACCGGCCGCCAGCCCGGCCTGACCACCACCAGCAGCGATACCGAAGCGTTTCCAGGAGAACCCGAATGCTCGTACCGATGGTCATCGAATCGTCGAGCCGCGGAGAGCGCGCTTACGACATCTACTCGCGCCTGCTCAAGGAACGGATCATCTTCCTGGGCGACCAGATCGACGA
>JBEPUS010000355.1:0-1733 GCA_041691435.1 Chloroflexota bacterium | reverse complement strand
TCTGCTCCTTGCGATCTGGGGGCTCGATTGGGCCCGGTCTCCAACCATCCTGCCCTCGATGCTGATCGGCCTTGGCACCATCGTCGCTCCTGGAGCTCGGCCAGGGATCACCACGGTTTCAATGGCCCCCGATCCGGCGCTGAAGTGCCAGTGCCGGCGTCATGAGGCCGGGCGATCGCGGCCCTCCTCGAGCGCGCGTCGGAAATTGGCGGCCACCTGGACCTCCGCCTTGCGCATCGTCCGCACGAAGATCGGGAAGAACAGGCGGGCAATTCCGTGGCCGCTCCACAGGCCGCGAGCCGTCATCCGCGTGCCGCCGCTCGCGGTCGGTTCGAGGGTGGCCGTGAGGACGCAGCTGATCATCCCGCCGTTCTCGTAGGTCCAGGTCCTCGGCCGCTCGAAGGCGGTCACCTCGGTGAACACGACGGGGCCCTGCTTCCACTTCGCGCGAAAGCGGGTCCCGACACCGACAGGTCCGTCGGTGAGCTTCTCCATCGAGAGGCAGTCAGGGTTCCAGTGGAGCTCGTTGCCCTGGTCAGACAGGTAGTCGAACACGTCCTCCGGAGAACGTGCGATCTCGACGGTGTTCTCGATGACGGCGGCCACAGGACGCTTGCCTCCTCCGTGTTAGACATTCACTAAAGCACTCACTAGTGACAACTTGAGTATCATCCTGCCCATGGACGTCGTCAACCCTCGCCCGTCAGGCCGCAAGCCGACCCGGCGCGAGCAGGCCCAAGCGACCCGCAGGCGGATCATCGAGGTCGCGCTTACCCACTTCCGGCACGCTGGATATGCGGCCACGACGATGGAAACCATCGCCGCCGACGCCGGCGTCGCCGTTCAGACGGTGTACTTCACCTTTCACACGAAGGCCGAGCTGCTGCTGGCGGCCCTGACGGTCGCCGGCGGCGATCCGGACGCTCCCGAGGATCCGGCTGACCGGGCGTGGTTCGGCCGGGTCATGGCCGCCGACTCGGGAACGCGGCGCCTCGCGCTGATCGTGGAGCTGGGCAACGAAATCTACGTCCGCACCGGCTCGCTGATGCCTGCCGTGCGGGCCGCGTCCTCGGTTGACCCAGCGGTCGACCTTGCCTGGCAGGGCTTGGTGGCCCGCCGCCGCGAGGGGATGGCCCGGGTCATTGAGGTGTTCGCGCAGCGTGGCGAACTCCGGCCGAATCTCAATTCCCGCCTCGCCCTCGACCTGCTCTTCGGACTCCACCGCTCGGAGACCTACCTCGCGTTCACGCAGGAGTGTGGGTGGCCTCTAGAGCGGTACAAGGCGTGGCAGTTCGCGACGCTCGCGCGGGCGCTGCTGCCGGAACCGGCCGCGCGCTCGGCCCTGGCATCGGCCTCGCCGGAAACCGGGGACCTCACATTCGCGGCCGAGCTCGCCCTCTTCCGCTGACCCACCGCCTGCGAAGCGTCCTCGCTCACTGATCGTGAAATGTCACAAGGTCAGTGGCGCAGGTTTCGCCGCGCGACGACCGGAACGATTGATCAGCCCTACTCGAGACTCGGCACAGTAAGCCAGCCCTCAGCCCGTCCGCTGTAGATCAGCTGCTCGGTGGTGAGGCCCGACCGCGCACGCAGGTCGGCGAGGTGGCGTTTCACCGTACTCGGCCGGATGCCCACGAGAAGGGCCGCTTGCGAAACGGACCCACCAGCGGCCACGAAGGCGGCGAGAACGTCGACTTGCCGGGCTGTGCGTGTCCTCGGAAGGGAGCCGCGCT
>JBEPUS010000354.1:0-1777 GCA_041691435.1 Chloroflexota bacterium | reverse complement strand
GAGGGCGCGCCGGACGCGCTGGACCCGGCGCTCGGAGTTGGTGACCGTGCCCTCGGTCTCGGCCCACGCCGCCGACGCTGGCAGGACGACATCCGCGAGCTCGGCGGTCTTCGTGAGGAAGATGTCCTGGACCACCATGAACTCGAGGTTCGAGAGGAGGTGGATGGCCTTCTTCTGGTCGGCCTCGGACTGGACCGGATTCTCGCCGATCACGTAGACGCTGGTCAGGTCGCCGCGCTCCATCGCGTCGAACATCCCCGACAGGTGCCAGCCGCGCTTGGGCGGCACCTTGACGCCCCACAGCGCGTCGAACTTCGCCCGGAGCTCGTCGTTCTCGACGTGCTGGAAGCCTGGCAGCCGATCGGGCAGGGCGCCCATGTCTCCGCCGCCCTGGACGTTGTTCTGGCCACGCAGGGGGTTGACCCCGCTGCCGTAGCGGCCGACGTGGCCGCACAGCAGGACGAGCGAGATCAGGGCGAGGACGTTGTCGACGCCGTTGTGGTGCTCGGTGATCCCGAGGGTCCAGCAGATCATCGCCCGGGGCGCCGTGGCGAATTCGTGGGCCAGCTCGCGAATCATCGCCGCGGGCACGCCGGTCTCACGCTCGGCGTACTCCAGGCTGTACGACTCGACCTTCGCCCGGTAGTCCTCGATCCCGCTCGTGGCCCGCGCGATGAACTCCTTGTTCTCGAGCCCGGCCGCGAGGATCTCCCGGCCGATGGCATTGGCCAGGGCGATATCCGAGCCGACATCGATGCCCAGCCAGCCGTCGGACCATTCCGCCGAGCTTGTCCGGCGTGGGTCGACCGTGTACAGCTTCGCGCCGTTGTTCACGCCCTTGAGCAGGTGGTGGAAGAAGATCGGGTGGGTCTCGCGGGCGTTGGAGCCCCACAGGATCACCAGGTTGGTGTCCTCGATCTCGCGATATGAGCTTGTGCCGCCACCGGCACCGAAGACGGTCGCCAGACCGGCGACGCTAGGAGCGTGTCACGTCCGGTTGCAGCTATCGATGTTATTGCTGCCCAGGATCGTTCGGCTGAACTTCTGGGCGGCGTAGTTGAGCTCGTTGGTTGCCTTCGAGCAGCTGAACGTGCCGAATGTGGTCGGACCGTGGGCCGCACCGGCGCGCCGGAAGCCGTCGACGGTTCGGTCCAGCGCCTCGTCCCAGGTGGCCGGCCGGAAGGGGGCGCCGGTGCGCTTGTCGCCATCCCGGACGAGAGGGGTCGTCAGTCGCGTGTAGGTCCTGGCCACGTTGGATCCTCCTGGTCGCTGCGGATCGAATCGGATCATGGCACGTCGGGGTTCGTGGCGGCTCATTTGGCGCGCTCGCTGGGCGCGCTCGTTCCGTTCCGTCTGCCCAGCCCGGCTGCGGTCCGCCTGGCTGCGGGTCTGCCTGCGGGTCCGCCCGGCTGCGGGTCCGCCCGCTGCGGTCCCTGGCTGCGGCTCTGCCTGCGGGTCCGCCCGGCTGCGGGTCCCTGGCTGCGGCCCCGGGTATGGAGCGCACAAACCGTCCGGTTTTCACGTGCACAGGCTGGCAACGGCAGCAGCTCGTCCGCCATTCAGCCCGCCGCGAGCGTGGCCAGGGATGAAATCACCCAGCCTGGCCGCCTCGAGCCACCTGATTGGCCCCGGCCGGCCCAAAACGAGGCCCGAAATCGCCAGTTTGTTGCACTGCATACCCGCACTGACGGGCCGCCTGGGGCCCTCGATTCCGGAGGCATGGTCGCTGCAAGGCCATCGAACGAGCCAGGGCTCGCCAGCACCGCCTCGCGCAGCC
>JBEPUS010000353.1:0-1804 GCA_041691435.1 Chloroflexota bacterium | reverse complement strand
CGTCTTCAAGACCGTTGCCTACCACCGCGCCGCCGATGCGATCGGCCACTATCCGGTGGAGCTTTCGCGTGCCTACCAGGCGGGCGACCCGCCGAAGATCCCCGGTGTTGGCCAGGCGATCAGCGACAAGATTGCCGAGCTGAGCCGAACCGGACACCTGGCCTTCTACGATCGCCTGGCAGCCGAGGTCCCGGCCGGCCTGCTCGGGCTCCTGCGCGTCCCGGGCGTCGGCCCCAAGACGGTCCGGATCCTGTCCGAATCGCTGGGCATCAGCGACCTCGATCAGCTCCGCACGGCGGCCCAGGGCGGCCGCATTCGATCCGTGAAGGGCCTCTCGGAGAAGACCGAGGCGTCGATCCTGGCCGGCATCGACGCGCTCGACACGCGCCCGGACCGCATGCTCCTCGGCGAGGCCGAGACGATCATCGACGGGCTCGTGGCCTACCTCGGCGACGTGCCCGGACTCAGCCGGCTCGAACCGGCCGGCTCGTACCGCCGGAGGCGCGAGACGATCGGCGACCTCGACCTGCTCGCGGAGACGACGGACGCCGGCGGGCTCGTCGAGCGCTTCACGGCCATGGCCAGCGTCGAGCGAGTCCTGGGTGCCGGCGGCCACAAGGCCGCGATCACCCTGGTCGGCGGGCCGCAGGTCGACCTGATGATCATGCCGCCCGGCGAGGCCGGGACCTATCTCATCCACTTCACCGGCTCGAAGGACCACAACATCCGCCTGCGGGAGATCGCCCGCGACCGTGGCTGGAGCCTGTCCGAGAAGGGCTTCCTGCGGATCGCCGAGGACGGCAGCGCCGTCACGCCCGCCGAGCTGCGCACGTTCCCGACCGAATCGGATGCCTACGCCTTCCTGGACCTGCCGTTCATCGAGCCCGAGCTGCGCGAGGACCGGGGCGAGATCGAGGCGGCCCGAGCCGGCAGCCTGCCCCGGCTGATCAACCGGGCCGACCTGCGCGGCGACCTGCATTCGCACTCCGACTGGTCCGATGGCGTTCACTCGATCGAGCAGATGGCCGAGGCGGCCCGCGCCCGCGGTCACGCCTACCAGGTCCTAACCGACCACACCCGCTCGCTGGCGATCGCCCGTGGTCTCACGCCCGAACGCGTCCGGCTGCAGCGGGCCGTGGTTGCCGAGCTCAATGCGCGCTTTGCGCGCGAGGAGGCTGCCGGTACGGCGCCGGCGGCCACGCCCGCGGAGGGCTTCCGGCTCCTGCATGGCTGCGAGCTCGAGATCCGCTCCGATGCGACCCTCGACTTCGACGACGACCTGCTCGCGTCGTACGACGTGGTCGTGGCCTCGCTCCATGTCGGGCGCAGCCAGCCCCGCGAGCAACTCACCCGGCGGGTCCTGGCGGCCATCCGCAGCCCGCACGTCGACGTGATCGCGCACCCCGCCGGGCGCAAGGTCCAGGGTCGCGACGATCTCGATCTCGACTGGGACCTGGTCTTTGCCGAGGCGGCTCGAACAGGCACCGCCCTGGAGATGAACGGCTCCGACCACCGGCTCGACCTGAACGACCAGCGCGCGCGACGCGCCGTGGCCGCCGGCTGCCTGCTGTCGCTCGACTCCGATGCCCACCGGATCGAGGAGTTCCGACACCTCGAATGGGCCGTGAGCCAGGCCCGCCGAGCGTGGGTCGAGCCGGCGTCGGTGCTCAATACCCGGTCGCGCGCGGACCTGCTCGCCTGGGTAGCCGGCAAGTCCGGCCGGCTCGCTGCCGGTGCCTGAGGCGCGGCCGCGTGGCTACGCCAGCGGGCGGTCGCGTGGCTGACGCCGGCGGGCGGTCGCGTG
>JBEPUS010000352.1:0-1808 GCA_041691435.1 Chloroflexota bacterium | reverse complement strand
CCGGATCGACCACTACCTGGGCAAGGAGCCGGTCCAGAACCTGCTCTACTTCCGGTTCGCCAACTCGTTCCTCGAGCCGATCTGGCGCCGTGAGTACGTGGCCAGCGTGCAGATCACGATGGCCGAGGCATTCGACGTGGCCGATCGCGGCGCGTTCTTCGACCAGGCCGGAACGATCCGCGATGTCGTCCAGAACCATCTCCTCCAGGTGATCAGCCTGCTGACCATGGAGGCCCCCTCGGGGCGGAGTCCGGAGGCGATTCGGAACCAGAAGTTCAAGGTCCTCGATTCGATCCGCCCGCTGCGCCCCGAAGACGTGGTCCGCGGTCAATACCGTGGTTACCAAAGGGTCGCCGGGGTGGCGCCCGATTCGACGGTCGAGACCTACGCCGCGCTGCGCTTCCACCTCGACACCTGGCGCTGGGGCGGCGTGCCGATCTACGTGCGGGCCGGCAAGGCCCTGCCCGTGACGGCAACGGAGGTCCTGGTGGAGCTGCGTCAGCCGCCGGAGATGGTCTTTCCCGAGGTCGAGCCGCCTGATGGCAACTTCCTGCGCTTTCGGCTCACGCCCGACATGTCGATCTCGCTGGGGGCCCGAGCCAAGCGGCCCGGTGAGGCAATGCTCGGCGAGGCGGTTGAGCTCTTCGCCCGCCACCAGAGCGGCAGTGAGCATCCTCCCTATCAGCGCCTGATCGGCGACGCGCGCAAGGGCGACCAGGGACTCTTCTCCCGGGAGGACACGGTCGAGGCAGCCTGGAAAGTGATCGACCCGATCCTCCATGCAGAGCCCCCAATCCATGAGTACGTTCGGGGCAGCTGGGGCCCGGCCGCCGCGAACGGCATCCTGGCGCCCGGCGATCACTGGCACGACCCACACCATGCCGTGGCCGACACCGCGCCCGCGCCCGCGCCAGCAACCTGACCCCAATGAGGAGCTTCCCGTGAGCAGCATCGGCCGTCCCTTCTTCGGCTATCACATGCCCAACTACACGTATCCCGGCGTTCCCGACGATCAGCTCTTCGGGCGGGTGATCGAGCTCGCCCAGGCCGCGGAAGCGGCCGGCTTCGAGCTGGTTACCGTGATGGATCACTTCTACCAGATCACCGGTGTCGGGCCGGAAGAGAACGCGATGCTCGAGTCGTACTCGGTGCTCGCCGGGCTCGCCGTCAGTACCAAGAAGGTCCGCCTGGGCACGCTCGTGGCCGGGGTGACCTATCGCAATCCGGCAATGCTGGCCAAGATGGTCACCACCCTCGACGTGATCAGTGGCGGGCGGGCGATCCTGGGCATTGGGGCTGCCTGGAACGAATCCGAGCACAAGGGCTACGGCTTCGACTTCCCGCCGATCGGCGGGCGCATGGACCGGCTGGGCGAGGCGCTGACGATCTGCAAGCTGATGTTCACGGAGGAGCGGCCCAGCTTCGAGGGTCAGCACTACCGGATCGAAGCGGCGCTCAACCAGCCTCGGCCGATCCAGGCTGGCGGACCGCCGATCATGATCGGCGGCATGGGTGAGCGCCGGACCCTGCGCTTCGCCGCCGAGTTTGCCGACATGACTCACTGGTTCCCGGGCACCCTCGACGCGCTCCAGCACAAGATCGATGTCCTGGCCGAGCATTGCGCCGCGGTGGGCCGGGACCCGGCGACCATCGTCCGGACCCTCGGCTCGCCGGTCCTCCCGGTTGCCCACGAGAGCGACGTGGCCGCCGTCATCGCGCGCATCCCCCCCGAGCGCCGGGCCGGCCTGACCGTGGGCGCGCCCGAGCGGGTGGGGGGGGGAGTGATGGGCCATTGACCCCAAGCCCGC
>JBEPUS010000351.1:0-1868 GCA_041691435.1 Chloroflexota bacterium | reverse complement strand
GCTCCGGGCCGCGCGGGTCGCCGGCAGCGTCCCTGGAGCGCCGGCCTGGTCCATCCACGCTGCGACGGTGGGTCCGGCCAGGATCGCCCTGCTCGCGTGCGACAGCCTGTTCGGCTGGCCCGGCGAGGTGCTCGCCCTGACCGGCCCGAACGGCAGCGGCAAGACCACCCTCCTGCGGGCGATCGCCGGCCTCCGCCCGCCACTGTCCGGCAGGATCGAGCGCCAGCCGGGCCGAACCGCCTACCTGCCCCAGGATCCCGGGGCACTGCTCCATCGGCAGAGCCTGCTCGCCGAGGTGACCTGGACGCTCGAGCGGGCGGCCGCGGAACGGCCGGCGACGGCTGCCAGCTCGGCGCACGACCTCGAGGCGGCAGGCCGGGCCGCGCTGGCCGAGTTCGGCCTGGCAGACCTTGCCGACCGGGATCCGCGCGACCTGAGCGCAGGCGAGCGGCAGCGTGGAGCCCTCGCCGTCATCCTCGCCGGCGATCCCGCGATCGCCCTGCTCGATGAGCCCACGCGGGGCATGGACGAGCTGGCCCGGCGATCGCTGGCCCGGGTCCTGGATCGCCTGCGCGGGGCCGGCTGCTCCGTGGTGGTCGCGACCCACGACCGGGACCTCGTGGCGGAGATCGCCGACCGGATCGTCGCGATCGAGGTCGGCCTGGTCGTCAAGGTCGTCGAGGTCTCGGAGCCGTCGCCCGCCGAACGCCCCGAGGCGAAGGCTTCGTGACCGCGCTCGGCCTGATCGCCGCGTCGATCGCCGGGGGCCTCCTGTTCCTGCTGCCGTACCTCGGGATCGAGGCACCGGGCGGCTCGATCCCGGCGTCGGTTGCCCTGGGTACGATCGTCGCCCTCGGGTCGATCGAGATCGGCGCCCGGCGGCTCGACGCGAAGGGGATTGCCCTGCTCGCCTGCCTGGCGGCGCTGGCGGCGGCGATGCGCCTGGCACTGGTCACCGGGATCGCCGGCTTCAGCCCGTTCTTCTTCCTGGTCCTGTGCGCGGGCTACGTCTTCGGGCCGAGCTACGGCTTCCTGACCGGCACCGTGGCGATGCTCGTCTCGGCGATCGTCACCGGCGGTCTTGGGCCGTGGCTGCCCTACCAGGTCTTCGCCGCGGGCTGGGTGGGCCTGGGAGCCGGCCTGCTCAGCGGGGGCCTCGACCAGCGCCCCATGCGCCGGGACTTCGCGCTGCTCGCGGCGTATGGCCTGCTGGCGGGCTTCGCGTTCGGAGCGGTGATGGACCTCTGGGACTGGGCCTTCTTCCAGGGCGCCCCCGACCTCGGCTACGTGGCCGGCCTGGGCGCCGTCGAGACGATTGGCCGGTTCGGCCAGTTCTACCTGATCACATCGGCCGGCTACGACGCCTTCCGCGCTGTCGGCAACGCGGCGATGATCCTGGCCCTTGGGCCGCCGGTCCTCGCCGCGCTCGCCCGGCTGCGCGCGCGTGCCTCGTTCCAGTTCATCGGGGCGCCAGCCTGATTCAGCCGGCGAAGCGCTCCAGGCCGGCAACGGCCAGTGGCAGGTCCACTCGGCCGAACCCGAGCCGAACGTGGTTGCCCGGCTGGCCGAACAACGAGCCGGGCACGAGCAGGACGCCTTCGGCCTCGACGAGCTCCTTCGCGAATCGGTCGGCATCCCAGCCGGCGAACCGCCCGCCCAGGGTCAGCTCTGGATAGCCCACCGAGCCCGCCCGCGGCCGAACCCAGGTCAGGATGTCGGGTCGCTGGGCCATCAGTCGGTCGACGACGGCGAGGTTGGCCGAGAGGATCGCCCGAGATCGATCGAGCACGACCGCGGAGGCCCGCAGGGCGATCAGGCTCAGGATCTCGGCCGGCGCCGATGGGCAGATCGTGGTGTAGTCCTTGAAT
>JBEPUS010000350.1:0-1942 GCA_041691435.1 Chloroflexota bacterium | reverse complement strand
CCTCGCCTTCGGCGCCGGCATCGGGACGGCGCTGCTCCCGGCCCAGCAACGTCGGGCCCACCACGAACCGTGAGCCAAGGTAGATGACGAAGCTCAGCGAGGTGACAAAGACGCTGACGGCAACGTTCGTGATCAGGGCCAGCAGGATCCCGCCGAGCACGCAGACCAGGGCAATCGCCACGCTGTAGACCGTGGCCCGGCCGGGGCGCGCCGTGAGGCGCTCGGCCGAGGCGCCCGGCGTGATCAGCAGCGTCAGGATGAGCAGTACGCCGATGATCTGGACGGCTTCGGCCACCGCCGCGGCCATGATCAGCAGGAAGACCACGGCCAGCGCGCGCACGGGCACGCCACGAGCCTCGGCAACCTCCGGATCGACCGTCGCAAAGGTCAGCGGCCGGTAGACCACGGCCATGGCGACCAGGGTCACGACGCCGATTCCCAGGAGGAGGAGCACGTCGGAGATGCTCACGCCGGTGATCGTCCCGAAGAGGATGTTCAGCGCCTCGCTGGCGTAATGCGGGTAGAGGGTGATGAACAGCACGCCCAGGCCGAGTCCGAACGCCAGGACCACGCCGACGACCGCGTCCCGTTCGCGGACGCGGACACCCAGGGCGCCGATGAACAGCGCGGTGATCGTCGTCCCAACGAGCAGCCCGATCTCCGGCGAGGTCCCCAGGAGGATCGCCCCGGCGGCACCGGTGAAGCCCAGCTCGGCCAGGGCGTGCACGGCGAAGGCCATGTTGCGCGCCACGACGAACCGGCTGACGATCCCCGAGACGACGGCGATGATGATCCCGGCAGCGATCGCGTTCTGGACGAACGCATAGCCCAGGAGGCTGATCAGCTGGTCCATCAGGGCACCTTCCGGGCGCCGGAGCCAGGGCCAGCCCCGGAACCAGGGCTTGCCCCGGAGCCGCCGCCCGCGTGGATCTCGGGCAGGTGATGCGGTTCTTCGAGCTCGAAGCCCGAGCCGGTCGACTCACTGACCACCAGGATCCGCCCGTGGACGCGCATGACGTCGACATGCGAGCCGTACAGGTCGGACATCCGCTCCGAGGTCAGCACCTCGTCCGGCGTGCCGGCGGCCCAGCGGCCGTTGACCACGAACAGGACGCGATCGACAAGGTTCAGGATCGGGTTCACGTCGTGGGTCACGAACAGGACCGTGCGGCCGGTTCGTTTCTGCCAGCCGCCGATCAGCTCGGTGATCTCCTGCTGGTGGTGGAGGTCGAGGCTGGCGAGGGGCTCGTCGCACAACAACAAGCGCGGATCGCCGACGATCGCCTGGGCAACGCGCAGGCGTTGCTGCTCGCCACCGGAGAGGCGTCCGATCGGGGCGTCGGCGTACGCCGTGGCCTCGACCGCCGCGATCACGTCGCTCACTCGCTGCCGATCGGCCGGCGACGATCGCCCGACGCCCCAGCGATGGCCGTCGATGCCGAGCTGGACAAGATCCCGGCCGCGGAGCGGCAGGTCCTGGTCGAACGACTGGTGCTGAGGGATGTAGCCGATCCCCGGGTTGCCTCGCCTGGGCGCCTCGCCGAGGACCTCCACCGTCCCGCTCGACAGCGGGGTGAGGCCCAGGATCACCCGCAGCAGCGAGGTCTTGCCCGACCCATTCGGGCCCAGGATCGCGACGAACGATGGCTCCTCGAACTCCAGCGAGAGGTCGCTCCAGACGCGCCGATCGTGATAGTCGAGCGTCGCATCGCGGAAGCGCACCGAGAGCCGCCGATCCTGTTCAGCCACCGACGGTGAGGGCTTGTTCGAGCTGATCGAGCTGCCCGAGCTGCCAGCTGAGGTAGTCGGCGTATGCGGCCGGGATCGTCTCGGCGACCCCGACCAGGGGGATCCCGCTGCTCATCGCGAGGTCGTGCATCTCGGTCGTGATCGGCGACGTCACCTGGCTGTTGAAGATCAGCACCTTGACCTTCTTGCCGGT
>JBEPUS010000349.1:0-1960 GCA_041691435.1 Chloroflexota bacterium | reverse complement strand
CGGCCAGTGCGGCGGCCGCCAGCCGCCAGCCGGCCGGCGTGATCCCGGCCGAGCTGCGCCCGAACATCCTTGGGGTCAGCGACGTCACCCGGGTGGTCCGCGAGGCCGTTCGGGCTGACGATCGCCTGCGTGACGTGTGGGTGGAGGGCGAAGTTGGCCGAGTCACGGTCTCCTCCGCCGGCCACGCCTACTTCACGCTGAAGGACGAACGCAGCCAGCTCTCGTGCATCTGGTTCCGCGACGATCGTCTCGTCTCGCCGTTCGAGCCCCGGACCGGCTTGCGGGTGGTGGCCCGGGGCCGGATCGATGTCTTCGACCAGCAGGGCGTCTACCAGCTGTACGTCACGGCCGTGCAGCCGGCCGGCTTCGGTGACCTCACGCTGCGCTTCGAGGAGCTCAAGGCGCGCCTCGCCGCCGAGGGCCTGTTCGACGCCGCGCGCAAGCGGCCGCTGCCGTCGCGGCCGGCCGTGATCGCGGTCGCCACCAGCGCAACGGGCGCCGTGTGGCACGACATTCGCAACGTCCTGGAGCGACGCTGGCCGCTCGCCCGGGTCGTCCTCGCCACCTGCCAGGTCCAGGGCGAGCCGGCCCCGGCCAGTATCGTCGCGGCCCTCAGCCGGATCACCCGCTATGCCGAGCAGTGCGTTGCTGCGGGACATCCGGCCGATGCCCCGGTGGTCACGATCCTGGCTCGCGGCGGCGGCTCGCTCGAAGACCTCTGGTCCTTCAACGACGAGCGGGTCGTGCGGGCGATCGTGGCCCACCCGCTGCCCCTCGTCTGCGGCGTTGGCCACGAGACCGACGTGACCCTGGCCGATTTCGCGGCCGACGTCCGGGCGCCCACGCCCTCGGCTGCCGCCGAGCTGGTCGTGCCCGATCGAATCGAGATCGGCGCGGCACTCGCGGGCGAATCGCGGCGGCTGGCAGCGGTCACGGGCCGGATCGTCGGGGCCGCCCGGAGGGAGCTGGATGCCGAGCGCCGGGCGCTCGACGGCCTGCGCCCCGCTGAGCGTCTCGCCCAGGCGCGGGAGCGCGCCGGCGTCCTCCTCGACCGGGCGACTCGGACCGTCCTGGAGCGCCTGGGGGTCGCGCACACGGCCGATCAGCGGGCCGAAGCACGCCTCTTGCCGATCGTGGCACTGCGACTCGGGACCGCCCACGCGGCGCTCGATGCCGGAGCCGCGGCGCTGGCCGTGCTCGGGCCGCAGGCCACCCTCGATCGTGGCTACGCCATCGTCCGTCGCTCGGCCGACGGGCGGATCCTCCGACGGGCCGACGAGGCTGCCGCCGGCGCCGGCCTGACGATTCGACTCGCAACGGGCGAGCTCGGCGCCACCTCCACCGGCCCGCGCGATCCGTAGGGCGGCGACCAGGTGGGCGATCTCAGTGCAATCGGCCTGCTGGCGCTCACCGTGGTCGTTGCCGTTGTGGCCGGGATTGTCGTTGGTAGGATGATTGCCACCCGCATCGATCGCTGGCAGCAGGCAGCGCAGCAGCCGGACCAGGGACCTGGCCGGCAACCCGCCCCAGAGGAGTCCGGTGACCACTCCGATCCCAGCTGACATCGCCAACCTGACCTTCGATGAGGCGCTCGCCGAGCTCCAGCGCACCGTCGCGGAGCTCGAGGCGGGCGGTGGCCCGCTGGAGGCATCGATCGCGGGCTACGAGCGCGGCGTGGCGCTCCACGAGCGCTGTGCGGCCCTGCTCGCTGATGCGGAGCTGCGCGTGAAGCGGCTGGTCGAGCGGGCCGGCGGGGCCCTCGAGGCCGTCGAGCTGCGGACCGACGAGGAAGCCTCGGCCGACGGCGCGGGGTAGACTCGGCCCGGGCACGTCCGGGCGTCACAATCCCGACGCGCCGCTCGTGCGAATACACGTTCGAGGCCGGCCCCAACCGTTGGCCGCTTCGTCCGAACAGGAGCAGCTGAACCTTGGCCATCCTTCCCACCCCTGTCTCTTATAC
>JBEPUS010000348.1:0-1983 GCA_041691435.1 Chloroflexota bacterium | reverse complement strand
GCAGACCGGTGACCGGAGTGTGCTGGAGGATGTCCACGCCGGCCCGCAGCGCGCCCTGCGCGTAGGCCCACACGACCCGGTCGTGGCGGGCCGTCGCCGCACCCGTGTGATACGAGGCGCCGAGCACCGGGTAGCGGCCGCCGCCGGACAGGTCCAGCTGGGGACACAACCCACGCGCCTCCTCGGGTGTGACCATCACGGTCTCGGCTCCGCAGGCCACGTTGAGCAGGCAGCGGGCTCGCTCGGCGCGCATTGCCGATTCCGTGTGGGCCAGCCAGAGCAGGCCCTTCGTGCTGTGCATGATCCAGCAGCCGGTCTCGTCCTCGAGCGTCCGATACAGCTCCAGGCTGTGCTGGTAGAAGCGGATCGACTCGGGGATTCCGTAGTTCGCCCGGATGATCGTGGTATTCCGCCCGGAGTTGCCCGAGCCGATGTAGTTCGCCTCCAGGACCGCCACGTTCGTGATCCCGTGGCGCGTGGCGAGGTAGTAGGCCGTGGCCAGGCCATGGCCGCCGCCGCCGATGATCACGACGTCGTAGGCTGGCTTGGCGGGATGCCACTCGAGGGCGAGGATCGTCTCGACGAACTCGTTCATCCGATCCTTTCGGCCAGCTCGCGGGCGTAGGCAGCGGCGCACAGGAGGAGGGCCCGGCCGGCCTCGAGCCAGAGCTTGGCCGGGACGCCCGCCACCAGGCCCTGGGCGAGCGCCGGGCGCGCGCTGGGCAGCTCCCAGTCCACGTGCGGCAGGACCCTGGCACGCAGCTCGTCAGCGGTCAGCCAGCACCCCGTGAAGCCGGTCTCGGTCACCACGATCAGGTCCGGATTCCCGTCGATCAGCTCGAGCGACGGCCGTCCGAATGCGAAGACTTCGTCCGGCGCGAGGCGCAGCGCGATCATGCCGTCACCGAGCACGGCCGTATCGAGCACTGCCCGGGTCCCGGCGATCCGGACGCCCGGAATCGTCTCAAGCGCGAGCACGGGCACCCTCGGGATCGTAGAACGGTGGTGGCGTGACGACCGCCTGCCGGCGGTCGATTGTCACCTCTGAAGGAAACGGCGCGCGCTTCAGCCAGCCCAGCATGACCGCCCCGCCGAGGAGCGGCGACGCGAAGCTCGAGGTGACGTGACCGACGATCGAGCCGTCGGACCAGACCGGACTGCCCTCGGTGGGCGCCGGGCCTGCCATCCGGAGTCCCACGAGCCGGCGCTGGTCCGGAAGGGCGGAGGTGCGCACGAGCGCGCTCCGGCCGAGGAACTCAGGCTTGTCCATGCGCACGGCCCAATCCATCCCCAGCCGATGGGGCGTCGAGTCGAGCTCCGTGTCCATGCCCACGATCAGGTGGCCCTTCTCCAGGCGCAACCCGAACAGGGCCCGCAGGCCGTGCGGCCGGATCCCCAGGTCCCGGCCCAGGGCCAGGAGCGCCCGCCACAGCTCCACCGAGCGATCGACCGGATGGTGGAGCTCGAACGACGCCTCGCCGGTGAAGCTGAGGCGCATCACATGGCAGGGGACCCCGGCAACGTCGCCGTGGACGTGCTCGAGGAAACGCGGCGGCGCCTGCAGCCCGGCCCGCCGGAGCAGCTCGGCCGCGAGCGGGCCGGTGACGTTGATCGCGGCGAGGGACATCGTTCGATCGAGGAGGTGGACATCGAGCGCCCAGGCTTCGATCCAGTCGCGCAGCCACATCTCGGCATTGCCGGCGCCGCCCGAGGTGAATGTCAGCACGAAGCGGGTCTCGGATTCGCGGCAGATCATGCCGTCGTCGATCAGGTGACCGCGCTCGTTGAGGAGCAGGGCGTAGCGCGAGCGGCCGGGCCGGATATCCGCGACGCGATTCGGGTAGATCCGTTCGAGCAGCTCCACGACGTCCGGACCGGACACGATCAGCTTGCCCAGCGTGCTCACGTCACCCAGTGAGACCGCCTCCCGGACCGCCCAGTACTCGGCAACGTGGTCGCCGTAGGTCCATGGCCGCCACCAGC
>JBEPUS010000347.1:0-1984 GCA_041691435.1 Chloroflexota bacterium | reverse complement strand
GTTGCGCCGAGCCCGCCGCGAGGCAGGCGTCATGGCGAGGGCACCGCGCCTGTGCCGCGCTCCGAGCCCGCCGAGCCGCCGCCGAGCCCGCCGAGCCGCCGCCGAGCCGCCGAGCCGCCGCCGAGCCCTGGACCGCACTTGGCTCGGGCGGCTCGTGACAAATTCCAGCCAGGAGGACCGAATGGTCCGTCGCGGCCGAATTCGACCCGGGCGAGGCTCGGTCCACGCTCGACTTGTGCACGTCAGCGACACCAGTCGGTCTGGATTCGGCTCCAAACCGCGGCGCGACCGACCATACGGTCTTCGTGGCAAGAATTTGACTGAAACGCCTTGGCGCGACGCCGCCGAGAGCGGCCGGCAGCCCGGCCGCGGCGAGCGGTCGCCAGACCCGCTCGGGAGCCCGGGCCCAAAGCGCAAGCCGGATCCGCCGAGGCCAGGATCGCTCCTGCCTCGGCGGTGCACAGTTGACACGCAACGGACGGGGAAGGTACTGTATTGGCACTCTCACACCGAGAGTGCTAAACGAGTGGAGTCGAACGGTTCGACCGGCCGTCCCGAACGGGGCGCGGTCCGAGGTAGGTAACCGGTACGAGTCCCCGCAGGCACTCAGACCTGAGATCACCGGGCCTGCCGGCACATGCCGTCCCGCCCTTCAACCAGCCACGCCGGCGGACGCCGGCGTCAGAGGAGGATCGCACCTTGGCCAAGGCCACGGAGAAGAAGCTTCGCCCCCTGGGCGATCGCGTCGTGATCAAGCCAACCGCCCGCGAGGACATGACCAAGAGTGGCATCGTCCTGCCGGACACCGCGAAGGAGAAGCCCCAGGAGGGCCTCGTGATCGCGGTCGGCCCCGGTCGCATCCTCGACGACGGCAAGCGCGAGCCGATCGACGTCAAGGTCGGCCAGAAGGTCCTCTACGCCAAGTACGCGGGGACCGAATTCAAGATCGAAGGCGACGATCTGCTGATCGTCAGCCAGAAGGACATCCTCGCGACCGTCGAGGACTGACCGATCCGTCCCGGACGGATCCCCACGTTACCGCGGAGGAAGAATCAAGTTGGCTAAGCAGATCATCTTTGACGAGAGTGCTCGTCGCTCGCTGAAGCGGGGCATCGACCACCTCGCCGACGCAGTCAAGGTCACGATCGGGCCCAAGGGCCGGAACGTCGTCCTCGACAAGAAGTTCGGCTCCCCGACCATCACCAACGATGGCGTGACGATCGCCCGGGACATCGAGCTCGACGATCCGTTCGAGAACATGGGCGCCCAGCTTCTCAAGGAAGTCGCCACCAAGACCGACGACGTTGCCGGCGACGGCACCACCACCGCGGTGGTCCTGGGCCAGGCGATGGTCTCCGAGGGCCTGCGCGTCGTCAGCGCCGGCGCCAATCCGATGGTCGTCAAGCGGGGCATCGAAGCGGCGGTCAATGCGATCGTCGAGGAGATCAAGAAGCAGTCCCGGCCGGTCAACAACCGCGAGCAGATCGCGGCCGTCGCCGGGATCAGCGCCGCTGATCCAGAGGTCGGCGACATCATTGCCGAGGTGATGGACAAGGTCGGCAAGGACGGCGTGATCACCGTCGAGGAAGGGCAGTCGCTCGGACTCGAGAAGGAATACACCGAGGGCATGCAGTTCGACCGGGGCTATCTCTCGGCCTACTTCGTGACCAACCCCGACCGGATGGAGACCGTCCTCGACGATCCCCGCATCCTGATCACCGATCGCAAGATCTCGAGCGTCCCGGACATGCTGCCGGCCCTCGAGAAGGTAGTCCAGGTCGGCCGGCCGATCGTCATCATCGCCGAGGACATCGACGGTGAGGCGCTCGCCACCCTGGTCGTCAACAAGCTCAAGGGCACGATCTCGGTCCTGGCCGTCAAGGCGCCGGGCTTCGGAGATCGGCGCAAGGAGATGCTCCGCGACATCGCCATCCTGACGGGCGGGACCGTCATCAGCGAAGAGATCGGGCGCAAGCTCGACTCG
>JBEPUS010000346.1:0-2027 GCA_041691435.1 Chloroflexota bacterium | reverse complement strand
CGTTGCCCCACCACCGCTGGCCCCACCACCGCTGGCCCCACCCGTGGTGCCGCCCGGCCCCGGCGCGCCCGGTCCGGGTGCCTCCGGGCCTGCCTGACCGCAACCCACCAGAGCTCGTCCGACCCTCCGGCGATGGCCGAGATCGATGACCTCCTTGCTCGCCCCGGGCCTGGTCCGCATCGCGGACTCGTGACCCTGCCTGGCGGGGATGTCGAGACCCTCGTGGACCTGCCCCCGGGCCGGGGCGGGCTCCTCTTCGTCGGGTTGAACCCATCGCCGGTGAGCGTGAGTGCCGGCCACTACCACCAGGGCCGTCTCGGGCGCACCTTCTGGCGACGCCTGATGATCGCCGGGGTGCTGCCCGCCGGAACAGCCGTCGAGACCGCCGATGACGCCCTGGTCGGCGCCGGCCACGGGATCACCGACTTGATCAAGGCGCCGACGGCCCGCGATACCGCCACCGATCGCGAGCTGACCCTGGGCGTCGGGCCGCTCTGGCAGAAGGTTGCAATCTGGCGGCCGAGCGCCGTCGTCTTCATCTACAAGCGCGCCGCCGAGATCGCCGCCGGCCGGGCGCTCATTGAGAAGTGGGGCCAGCTGCCCGGTGTCGCGCTGGCCGGCCGGCCGTGCTTCCTGATGCCCGGTCCATACGCACCGGTCGAGGAGGTCGACGAGGGGCTGAACCTCCTGCGCAACCTCCACCGGACGATCCAGGGCTAGCTCGGCAACGCCTCGAGTGCCGCGTGGATCGCGGCCTGGGGATCCTCCAGGACTGCTCCATGACCGGGGACGACCCGGCTCGGCTGGAGCGCCTCGAGTCGCTCGAGGGAGGCGCGGGCGTCCGCCGCATTGCCAAGCGGCGCGAGCACGAGCGTTGGCCGCTCGGTCAGCGCGTCGCCGCTCAGGATGGTCCCGTCGGGCAGGCCAAACGCGAGGTGGTCGGGTCGGTGGCCCGGCGTTGCGATCACCCGGAGCGGGATGTCGCCGAGTTCGATCGTCGTGCCGTCGCGCACCTCGTTGACCTCCCAGGACAGCGCGCCTGCCCCGCCGGCACCGGCGAGGATCGGGGCGCCGGTGCGCTCGTGCAGCTCGATCGAGCCCGAGGCGTGGCCGGGGTCGACATGGGTCAGGGCGATCGCGACCAGCCGTCCGCCCGACGCGGCGACCTCGGCCTCGACGCGATCGAGGAAGGCCTCGTCGGGATCGCCGGGATCCACCACCACGACCCGCTCGCGGCCGACGAGGATCGTGTTGGCCGGCCGACCCGCCGGCCCGAACGCCCGGCCCCCGGTCAGCCTGGTGACGCCGGGGGCGATTGCGGCGCGCATGACCGGCAACCCGTCGACCAGCGCGAGCCCGGCGCGGATCGAGGCCAGGTCCGGTGCACGCTCCAGACGCTGCAGCGTGGTGGAGGTCGGCGGCCAGAGCTGAATCTCGCCGGCGGCCATCGCAGCCAGGGCGGCCGATGGGGTGAGCCAGGCATGGCCGGCCACCTCGCCAGGATCGAGGTCGAGGACCGCACCGGTCGGCATCTCAACGGCAAAGAAGCGGGCATTGAACCGGCGGGGATAGGCCCGTGGCGTCTGCCACCGGCCGATCTCGACCAGCTGGTCCGCGGGCAGGCGGAGGTCGTGCCGCTCGAGGATCGCGAGCAGGTCGATCTCGCCCGCCGCCAGGGCCACGCGGAGCCGGGGAAGCTCCGCTGCCAGGCGGCGATCCGAACCGGCCGGCCGGCCCCCGGGGCCATTCGCGACGAGGACGCCGCCCTCCTCGAACAGCTCCCGAATCGCTGCCACCCGATGGGCATCGCCGCCATTCGACCGGGCCAGCAGGCGCGGATCACCGTCGCCCGGCTCGACCCGGCCGCCGGGGAAGACATGGAGACCGCCACCGAATGCCATCGACTCAGGTCGCAGGGTCAGGAGCACCTCGGGACCGCCGGCGGCGGCAGCCGGACCGCGGCGCAGGAGCACGACGGTGGCCGCGGGACGCGCCGGGGCAGGCCCATCGCCGGCCCCTGCCGAGCG
>JBEPUS010000345.1:0-2046 GCA_041691435.1 Chloroflexota bacterium | reverse complement strand
GGCGCGAGGGTCCCGTGGCTCATCACCGCCTCGAGATGGCGACGCTGGTCGAAGCCCGGGGTAACGCCGAAGCCACCCGGGATCGGCCGCTCCACGACCGCAGCGGCCTGGTCGCCCGCCAGCTTCCGGCGAACGTCCCGCTCGAGCTCCCAGAGGGCCATCGAGCCCACGAAGTAGGTCGACAGCTGGGTCGAAGAGAGACGCGCCCGGTTGTACTTGTTGCGCGCCTCGGCCTCTTCCTGGAAGCCGCCCTCGACCATCAGCTTGACCGCCTCGTCCTCGGTCAGCGGGCCGCCGAATTCCTCGCCGGCGTGGATGCGGACGTCGATCACGGCGTTGAGCGCGGCCCGCAGGTAGAACTTCCAGTGGGTCAGGAGCAGGGCGGGGTCCTCCGCGCCGTAGCCGACGTCGATCATCACCTGGGTCACGTAGACGGCCCAGCCCTCGGCAAAGACCCCGCTCCAGAAGACGGCCCGGACGAGCGACGGGCAGAGGTTCGCGTAGGCGCCCTGGAGATAGTGACCGGGGACCGCCTCGTGGATCGTGAGGACCTGGAGCATCCGGTCGTTGTCCTCGCGGAGGTAGCTTTCGGCCTGCTCGGGGGTCCAGTCCTCGGGGATCGGGGTGATCGCGAAGAACGCCTTCTGACCGCGATCGAGCGGTCCCGGCGAATCGAGCATGGCACCCCCGAACGCGCGCAGGAAGACCGGCGTCCAGCGGATCTCGAGCGGCTCGTCCGACAGCCCCACGAGGTCGATCCGGCGGCAGAATGCCTCGATCTGGCCCAGCTCGGCGCGACAGAAATCGAGCAGCGCGGCGGGCGCCTGGTGCTCGCCGGCGATCGCGTCAAGAACTCCTCGAACCAGCGCCTGGTCGTCGGCGGGCCGGGCCCGATCCGGGCACCAGGTGGCCCACTGCTCGCGAGCCAGGCGAACCATCTCGGCCTTGACGGCATCGGCCTCCTGGCTGGCCCGGGCGAGGATCCGGGCCGGAGTCAGCTCGGCGTCACGGAGCGTCCGGCGCATCTTGGCCGCGAACAGGGCGGGGCCTAGCCGGCCCTCCCCTGCGGAGCGTGGCAGGACCTCGTCACGCAGGATCGCCTCCGCCCGGGCGACGGCGTCCCGGCCCGTTCCTGCCGCCACACGCAGCCGCTCGATGATCGCCCCGACGGCAGGATCGCCGGGCGCCGCGGCCTCGCCCTCGGCGAGGGCATCGTTGACCAGCTCAGCGATGCCGGGCAGCTGGCCGAGGGCCGTCTCCGCGTGGAACCGCGACACGGGCCGGCCATCGGGAGTCCCAACCAGGCTCTCCCGGGCAGCGTCGACCAGCGCCGGCAGGCCCTCCAGCCGGCCGGCGATCGATGCCAGCCGATCGGCGAGTGGGGCGAACTCGCGAGCGACCAGCGGGAAGATCCCGGCGCCCATGATGTAGACCCATTCGAGGGGATCCCAGGCGAGCTGGCGAAGCTCCTCGTCCTCGAAGCGCATCTCATCCAGGACGTGCCCGAGCAGGGTCCGGTCAACGGCCTCATCCCGGGCCAGATCCGCCTCGGGGATCGCGCCAAAGACCGCCGACCAGCGCGTCGCAAAGGCCAGCCGCTCGAGCCGTCCTGCCTCGCTCAGATCCGGCCAGTGCTGGTCGTGGTCGTGCATCCCGGCAGCCGTTGCCGACAACGGACTCAGGACGAAGAACTCGGCAAAGAACGTATCGACGTGGTGGGAGAAGGACGACACGGGCGGCTCCCCTCAGGATGAGCGACATGGGTCCCCGGCACGGGACATCGAGTCTAGCGCTCCCGTACACTCGGGCGATGTTGACCGAGCCCAGGATTGCCCCGGTCACGTTGTCCGGCCGGCACGTCCGCCTCGAACCGATGTCCCTCGAGCACCTCGGCGGCCTGACCGCGGCCGGCATCCAGCCCCGGATCTGGCGCTGGATGCCCCTCGACGGCTCGACGGCCGACGGGATGGCCCAGCTCGTGGACGCCGCACTGGCGGCCCAGGCGGCCGGCTCCGAGGTCCCGTTCGTCACCGTCGAGCAGGCCAC
>JBEPUS010000344.1:0-2046 GCA_041691435.1 Chloroflexota bacterium | reverse complement strand
TGCGCGTCCCCAAGCGGCGCGCCGGGTCGGAGGGAGGGAGGTGGAACGCGTCCTACGGTTCCGGGTTCAACGGTACGGACACCCTGATTCAGCCACAACGCGCCGTTTGATTAAGAAAGGGACACGGTGAGTGGCTCGGGCGTGGCCGGCCGACGGTGCACGGTCATGGGACGACCGGGGGACGGTGCTTTTGGGATGGCCTGCCACAATCGGGCGATGCTCCCGCGCGCCACTCGCAGTCTCGCGTTCGTCATCGTCGCCGTCCTGGTTGCCGCATGCGGCTCGCCGGCGAGCTCGGCGACTCCGCCGGCCAGTGCCGGCGTGACCGCCTCGCTCACGGCCCCGCCAACGCTTCCTGCGACACCCGGGCCGAGCGTCGACAACGACCAGGTCTTCAACTCGATCGAGTCGGCGGTCCAGCAGATCCGCGAGCTCACCAAGAAGTCGGATGTCGCCCGCAAGATCCTCAGCCCGGCACAGCTGGGCACGGTGGTCACCGACTCGTTCGACAAGAGCAATCCGCCGGCCTTCGTGGCCGCGAACGAGAAGATCGAGAAGGCTCTTGGCCTGCTGCCGGCCGATGTTTCACTGAAGGACCTCGATATCCAGCTCCTGTCGAGCCAGGTCGCCGGCCTGTACGACCCGGATACCAAGACGATGGACGTGGTCTCGAAGTCCGGCCAGCTTGGTCCGATTGAGCAGATCACCTACGCCCACGAGTTCGACCATGCCCTCCAGGACCAGACCTTCGGCCTGGCCAAGCTCGGGCTCGATGACACCAGCAACTCCGACCGGTCCCTGGCCAGGCTGGCGCTGCCCGAAGGCGACGCCACGCTGCTGATGACCCTGTGGGCGGAGACCCATCTCACGCCTGCCCAGCTGATCCAGCTGGCCGGCGAGGCGAACGATCCGGCCCAGACGGCGCTCCTTGCGGCGATGCCCGACGACATCAAGGAGACCCTCCTCTTCCCGTACGAGCAGGGCCTCAACTGGGTGACCGGGCTCCAGTCGTCGGGCGGCTGGGCGGCCGTCGACGCGGCCTACGCGAAGCCGCCTGGCTCCACGGAGCAGATCCTCCACCCGGACAAGTGGGCCAGCCATGAAGCGCCGATCGGGGTGACGATCCCCACGTCCCTGCCCACCAAGCTCGGTTCGGGCTGGACGATGGCCCTCACCGACACCCTAGGGGAGCTCCAGCTGCGGATCTGGCTCGAGCAGGTGGGCAAGCTCCCGACGAGCGCGGCCGAGGCCGCCGCGGCCGGCTGGGGCGGCGACCGGATCGCGCTCGTCGAGCACGGCACGACGTTCGGGATCGTGGACATCACGAAATGGGACACCCCGGCCGACGCTGCCGAATTTGCGGCCGCCGCCGGGCCGACGCTCAAGCTGCTGCCGTCGAGCACGGCGATGATCGACCCAGGCAGCACGAACCAGGTGGTCCTGTTCGTCGCTTCGGACGAGACGACGATCACTGCCCTCGCCGGCGCGCTCGGCCTGGCGGGCTAGGCCGCCAGGCCTACATGGACTCGGGAGCGGAGATCCCGAGCAAGGCGAGGGCATTCGCCAGGGTGCGCTGCGCGGCAGACACGAGTGCGAGCCGCGCGCCGGAGCGTTCCGGCTCGGACGGGTCGACGACCTTCGCGTCGCGGTAGAAGGCATGGAACGCCGTCGCCAGCTCGGTCGCGTACGCCGTGATTCCCTGGGATTCCTCGATCGCGGCAGCGTCCTCCACGATCTCGGGCAGACGCACGATCTGGCGGGCGAGCAGTCCTTCGGCCGGACTGCCGATCGCGTCGCCCACCGCTGCGGCCGGGACCAGCCCGCCCTCGGCCCCCCGGCGCAGGATCGAGGCGATCCGGGCATGGGCGTACTGGACGTAGTAGACGGGGTTTTCGCTCGACTGCTTCTTGGCGAGCTCGATGTCGAAGTCGATCCCCGAGGTGGGCCCGCGTGAGGCGAAGAACCAGCGGGCCGCGTCGACGCCAACCTCCTCGAGGAGCTGGTCGAGGGTGATGAACGTGCCGGCGCGCTTGCTCATCGAGACCT
>JBEPUS010000343.1:0-2046 GCA_041691435.1 Chloroflexota bacterium | reverse complement strand
CGGCGGCCGCAGCCAGCTACTTTCGCGAGGTCGGATTGCACGGCACCTTCTGGGGTCTCGACGACTAGCGTCGGTCGACAAGGCCGTTTTCGTCTGCAGCCAAGCACAACGATTGCGGCTGGACTTGGCCGCCGTGATTGCGTAGGCTGACGTCACCAGAGGACGCAATTGGAGAGTTTCGTTTGGCCAAGTTCACGACGATCAAGGTTGGCAAGCCACTCAACCTCGATGACCTCAAGAAGAAGGCTACGCCCCGCGGTCACCGCGCCAATCCGCGCGACGAAGATCTTGCTCGGCTGGTCAATGAGGTGAGCGTCGGCGCCGCCTCGCAGGTTCTACCCTGGCATTTCGACGGCAAGGCCGCGACGGCACGGGCCGCTGCCAACAAGGTGGTCAAGGCGTCGGGTGCGGCCGTCTACGTCAGCAGCCGGCCGGACATGCCCGGCGTGCTGTTGTTCAGTCGCGTCCCGCTCAGCGGGCGCCAGGGCAAAGGCAACGGCAAGGGCGCTGCCAAGAAGCTTTGAGTATTTGATCGGTGTTGGCAGCCGGAGCGATCACGACAGGCTGTACGGCAACCCAGCGACCGCGACTGCAATCAACAGGACCAGCAGGACGACGCCCACCGCCAGGGCAACCCGGCCTGCGATTCGTCTCATCCCAGCATGTTAGCGGGGGCCGTCGAACGGCTCGAATCGGGCCCAGAACCGCGAACTTCGCGCGGGCGTAGCAGGATGGGCGCGGCAGCCCAGCCTCCGCCCTGTTGAACCGAGCCTTGACCATGACCCACGAGCACAGCCACGGCCCCGACGACCACGAAGATGAGTCTGAGCTGCGGATCACCCCGGACCGGCCGAGGACGGTCAGCGACGAAGACCGGATCCGCTATGAGGGGTACCTCGCTGAGATCCTGGCCGCGCTTGGCCTCGATCTCAACACGCCCGGCACGCTCGCGACGCCGCGCCGCTTCCTGCGCGCGCTGTTCGACACGACCTCGGGCTACGAGGGCGATCCGAAGCTGATGACCGCGTTCCCGACGGAATGTCGCGGCGGCGCCAACTGTGAGATCGCCCAGGTCGTGGAGGGGCCCATCCCGTTCTTCGCCCTCTGCGAGCACCATGCGCTGCCGTTCTTCGGCAGCGTCTACGTTGGCTACGTGGCCCACGAAGGGATCATCGGGATCAGCAAGCTCACGCGACTGGTCCGGGTGGTCACCCGGCGGTTCGGCGTCCAGGAGCGGATGACGTACCAGATCTGCGATGAGCTCGATCGGATGATGGAGCCCCACGGCGTGGCGGTCTATGTCGAAGCCCACCACTTGTGCACCCAGATGCGCGGCGTGCGCGAAGACCATCCCAAGACCCGGACCACGTCCTACCGCGGGGTCTACGTGGACAGCCCCCAGCTGCGCGGCGAGTTCTTCGACGTGAGCGGCCTGCGCGGAGGCGGATCCTGACGCGGTCTGCCCGGCACGCAGTTGGCGCCGGCGCAGCCGTTCACCTGGACCAGCTCTGGGACCGGGCCGGGTCGGGCACGGGCCCGGCCAGGGGCGGCCGGTTTCCGCAGGAGCTCTTGGCCGCGTACGACGGCGAGCTGCTGGTTCCGCTGCGGCTCGACCGGCCGACCGTCATCGTCAACTTTGTCTCGACGCTTGACGGGGTCGTGGCCTTCGACACGGACGAGAGCTCGGGCGGCGGCGAGATCAGCGGCTTCTTCGATCCCGATCGGTTCGTGATGGGCCTCCTCCGGGCGATGGCCGACGTCGTCCTCGTGGGGGCGGGCACCGTCCGTTCCGCGCCCACCCACGAATGGACGGCCCGGCGCGTCCACCCGGCCTCGGCGGCGGCCTACGCGACGTGGCGCGACGCACTGGGAATCGCCTCGCCCCAACCCACGACGATCGTGGCCACCGGACGAGGCGCCCTGGATCCGAAGCACCCGGGCCTCTCGGCGCCGGACGTTCCGGTCATCGTCGCAACGACGGCTGCCGGCGCCCGGAAGCTGGCGTCGGTCCAATTCGCGCCAGGTGCCCGCGTCGAGGTTGCCGGC
>JBEPUS010000342.1:0-2054 GCA_041691435.1 Chloroflexota bacterium | reverse complement strand
ACGAACCGGCCTTCCGCGAGCGCGGGCGCCTGGCGGGTGAGGGGCGGCGCGTCGCCGACCGAGCGGGCGGGAGGGCTCGCGACGGTCACGCTGTTCGGGTGGGTGGCGACGGGCGGGGTCCCAACCGGGCTCGTGGCGATCGCGTCAAGGGCGACCCGCATCGCGGCGATGTGACCCGGCGTCGTGCCGCAGCAGCCGCCGACGATCGTGGCCCCGGCCGCAAGGAGCTTGGGGACCATCTCGGCCAGGTAGTCAGGGCTCGCCGCGTAGACAAACCTGCCGTCGACCCGCTGCGGGAGTCCAGCGTTGGGCATGATCGAGCGCGGGATCGGGGCCACGGGCTGCATCCGTTCGAGCGCCTCGAGGCACGCGGATGGCCCGGCACCGCAGTTCACGCCGATCACGTCGGCCCCCGCTGCGGCCAGGGCAATGGCCGCCGCCTCCGGGGTTGTCCCGTCGCTGGCAGCAAGCTCCTCGCCAAAGGTCATCTCGGCCACGATCGGCAGGTCGGATGCGTTGCGGGCTTCGTCGATCGCCAGCAGGAGCTGGGACAGATCCCAGAACGTCTCGAACAGGAAGAGGTCGACGCCGCCCTCGAGGAGCCCCTCGAGCTGTTCCCGGAAGATCGCCCTGATCCGGGCTTCCTTCTGCCCGGCCAGCCCGCGGCCTGGCGCGCGCAGCGGACCGATCGAGCCCCCGATCAGGACGTCGCGTCCGACGACGTCGCGCGCCTCCCGGGCGATCTGGGCTCCCCGCCGGTTGAACCCGTGGGAGCTGTCGGCCAGACCATAGTCATCGAGCCGGACGCGGTTTGCCCCGAACGTCGCCGTGGCGATCAGGTCGGCGCCGGCCTCGAGGTACTCGCGATGGACGGCGCCGATCAGGTCCGGCCGGCTCATCACGAGCTCGTCGAGACACGTCCGCTGCGGGATGCCCCGCGAGAACAGGAGCGTGCCCATGCCGCCATCGGCCAGCAGGTAACCGCTCGCGAGCCGCGCCCGGAAGCGCTCGCGTTCGTTCACGAACCCTGGGGATCGGCAGGCAGCCCACGGCCACCAGCCATGGCCGGCAGAAGGACGATGGAATCTCGCTCGCCGACGGGCGTCGCGAGTGTCTCGAGGTGGCGGATGTCGGTGTCGTTCACGAAGACATTCATGAACCGGTTGAGCTCGCCCTCCTGGCCGAAGATCTGGCCGCTGAGGCCGGGATGGCTGGCAACGAGGCCGGCGAGCACCTCGCCGACCGTTGTCCCGGTGATCTCCACGAGCTTCTGGCCACCGGTCGAGACACGCAGGACCGGCGGGATGCGCACACTGCTCATCGATCGAATCCGGCTCGATCGGTGCTGGCTCTCTCCAGCCACGACTCGAAGGCGGCATAGCTCGGCGGGATCGCCGGGGCGAGACCCGCGATCCCGGGCTCGGCCGGCCGGAGCTCGACGCCATATCGGAAGGCCTCGGGCGTTTTCAGGCCATTGCCCGTGACCAGCGCGACGACCTCGTCGCCTGGCCGGATGACGCCCCGCCGGCGAGCCGCCTCGGCCGCGGCGATCGTCACGCCACCGGCGGTTTCGGGATAGATCCCCTCCAGGCGGGCGCTCTGCCGGATCGCTTCCGCGGTGGACTCGTCGGAGATCGCCTCGACCGAGCCCCCGCTTGCCCGCGCCAGCTCAAGTGCGTGCCGGCCGTCGGCCGGGTTGCCGATCGCCAGCGAGCGGACGATCGTCGCTGGTGTCCGGACTGGCTCGATCTCATTGCGACCGCCGGCAAAGGCGCTGGCAACTGGACCGCAGCCCGCAGCCTGGCCACCGACAAAGCGGACCGGCGTGGGCTCCACGAGGCCGATCGCGGCGAGCTCCTCGAACCCCCGGGCGATCTTCGTGAACATCGCCCCGGAGGCAATCGGGGCCACGATCACGTCGGGCAGTCGCCAGCCGAGTGCCTCGGCAATCTCGAAGGCCAGGGTCTTGCTGCCCTCGGCGTAGAACGGCCGGAGGTTGACGTTGACGAAGCCCCAGCCGCGCTCATCGGCGACCTCCAGGCACAGCCGGTTGA
>JBEPUS010000341.1:0-2068 GCA_041691435.1 Chloroflexota bacterium | reverse complement strand
CATCCGGTCGCTCAGGATCCCGCAGCCCTCGAGCCAGCCGTCGGTGACGGTGAACGTCTTCTTCACGGTCGACGGCGCATTCAACGCGAGCATGTTCGCCTGCGAGTCGCCGACAAGGAGCAGGCCCACCGGAAGGGCCCTGGGCTTGAGGCTCGGCGCCTTCGAGGGTGTCGTGCCCGGCCCGCTCGGCCGCCCTGCCGGGTCACTGGCCGGAGCCTGGCTCGAATCGGCGGCCAGCACGCCCGGTGGCAGGCCGGCAATCTGGTTGTTCGGAGTCGCACCCACGAGGGCCGCCGACGACAGGATCAGCGCGATCAGGAGCGCCGTGCCGGCCACGAGGCCACGCCGCCGCTGGCTGGCCCGATACATCGCCGGGCCTTCGCGCAGGCTGGCCCTCCAGCGCCCGAGTGCCCCGTGCCGAATCGGATTCTCGACGAAGCGGAACGAGAGATCGGCCGCCACGAGGGTCAGCCCGAAGCGCAGCGCAACGAGGGGCAGTCCGTCGATCGGCACGTCCAGCTGGGCTCGCGTGACCATGAAGATCGGCCAGTGCCAGAGGTAGATCGCGTACGAGCGCAGGCCCAGCCAGCGCAGGATCGGGTGGCCCAGGACGGCCCGGCCAAGGCCCGCCGACGGGTGGGTGACGGCGCCAATCAAGCCCGCCGTGATGACCGCGACCAGCGCGAAGCCGCCCTGGTACAGGAAGTCGCCGGAGGGGTCGCCGGTCACGGCGAGTACGGCGAGCGCGCCAACGGCCGCGAGGGCGAGGAGGTCCACCAGCCGGCGTTCCCGCAGGCTGCCGGTCGCCTGCCGCTTGATCGTCGGCCAGGCAATCGCCAGGGCCGACCCGATCAGCAGGCTCGCCGCCCGGGTGTCGGTGCCGTAGTAGACCCGTGATGGATCCTCGAACGGCTGGTACAGGATCCACATCCAGGCGGTGGACAGGACGGCGCCGGTCACGACGAGGGCAAAGAGCAGGGACGTCCGGCCGCGGGTCAGGCGGGCGAGGACGAGCAGCGCCAGCGGCCAGACCAGGTAGTACTGCTCCTCGATCGCGAGGGACCAGAGATGCTGGAGGAATGACGGCCGGCCGAGGGCCTGGAAATAGGACTGCTGGTTGACGATCAGGAACCAGTTCGTGACGTACGTCAGGGCCGCGAGGACGTCGCCGCGCAGCCGGGCCAGCTCAGCGGGGATCAGCACGGCGACGAAGCCGACCACGACCAGCAGCAGGACGAAGAGGGCCGGCAGGAGGCGCCGCGCCCGGCGCCGGTAGAAGCCGAGCAGCCCGATCGTCCCGGTCCTCTGCCACTCGCCGAGGAGGATGCCGGTGATCAGGAACCCGGACAGGACGAAGAAGACGTCCACCCCCAGGAAACCGCCCCCGGCCCAGTCGAATCCGGCGTGATAGAAGAGCACGGCGAGAACGGCCAGGGCCCGGATCCCGTCGATCGCCGGATGGTACGAACCCGCTGGCTCGGCGGTCCGGCGAGGCCGATAGCCTCCCGATCGGATCGATGGACCGACCGGGCGACCACGCGAGTCGTGCACCTTGCGACGATAGCGACATCCGGGCGGCGTCGCGCGCGGGCAAGTGGCCGCCTGCGCGCGCTTTTGCCTCAGCATTGCCGGGCGAGCGGCGGTACCATTCCCGTCCCGATGACGACCGCCCAGCCCACCACCGCGCCCAGCTCGCCCGAGGCGGCTCCGAACGGAGCGTCCGCTTCTGGTGGAATCGCGCCCGGCAGCGCGAACGCCACGAGCGAGCAGCCCCGCGAGAGCCTGATCCGGGCACGCGGTCTGACCAAGCAGTTCGGCGAGTTCGTGGCGGTCGACGCGATCGACTTCGACGTGGCCCCGGGCGAATCGTTCGGCTTCCTCGGCCCGAACGGCGCCGGCAAGACCTCGACGATGCGCATGATCGGCTGCGTCTCGCCGATCTCGTCGGGCGAGCTGACCGTCCTCGGGATGAACCCGGCCCGCGACGGGGCCCGGATCAAGGCCCGCCTGGGCGTGGTGCCCCAGCAGGACACGCTGGACATGGAGCTGACCGTCCGCGAGAACCTGA
>JBEPUS010000340.1:0-2114 GCA_041691435.1 Chloroflexota bacterium | reverse complement strand
CCCCCGCCTGAGCCACCGCTGCCGGCGGAGGTGCCGCCCGCGGGAGCAGTCGGCCGTGGAGCAGGCGTCCTGGTTGGAGTGGGGGTGGGCCCGCCACCCGACGAGCCCGAGCTGGGCGCCGGGGTGGGCGGCGAGATGACGACGTTGGTGATGTTCGCTGAGCAGATCACGAGCGCACCGCCGCCATTGGTCGACCCGTTGCACTGATTGATCGTCACGCCCGCGCTCGAGGACATCGTGCCCGTGGCGGTGCACGTCAGGCCGACGAGGGTGCCGCCATTGGCCGAGCCGTTGCACTGGGTGATTGCCGCGCCGAGCGTGGTCGCCGGGAACGGATCGCAGCCGATCGTGATCCCGCCGCCCGATCCGACGCACTGGTTGACCGTCGCCGCGATGGCGCCCGAGGGCAGGCCCACGAACCGGTTCGTCACGTCGACGCTGCAACGGAGGGTGCCGCCGCCACCGTTCGTCGCGGCGTTGCATTGGGTGACGGCCGTCACGGGCGCGGTCAGGTTCTGGGTGGTGGTTGAGCAGGACGCGCTGGGATCGCCGGCTGCGCCATGGCATTCGTGCACGGTGACCGTGGCTGAGCCACCGCTCGGGGTGATCGTGTTGACGATCGTGACCTGGCAGATCAGGCCCAGGCCGGGGGTGTCGTCCACCCCGTTGCTGCACGTGGTCGTCGCGGCCAGGGTGGCAGCACTCGCCGTGGCGGCGAGGCCAAGGGAGCCGATGGTGATGAGGCCGGCTGCAAGCAGCCCGGACATGGTTCGACCGAGTCGACGCATAGGAGTCCTCCAACCGCGCGGATGAAATGAGCCGGGCACCAGCGCGGGAGGCGGGACCGGGAACAAGATTGCGACCGCGCGACGCCGAGGATGAAGGTCCACTGGGGGCGCCAACGGGATCCGTCCTACCGTAGGCGGGATCCGCCGAATCGCCAACGGCACATTCGTCATCGGTGGTGGGCTTCGGTGCCCCGATTCCAGTGGTCGTGGGCCGAGCGGAGTGCGGAGCGGGTGGGTCCGGCCTGACCCGAACGCCTCAAGTGGCCATGACTTCGGGTGGTGCCCCCGTGGTGCGCCCGTGGTGCCCGGTGGGTGCGCCACCCGGAATCGAACGGCGCCGGCACGATTTGCCCTTGCGCAGTGCCGGCGCCGTCGTATTGCCCCCGCCGCCGTGCAACCGAGCGGCCTGGCTGTCGATGCAGCGGGCTGAGGATCACTCGACCGGCTCGCCGTCGACATCACCCGTTTGGCTAGCCCGAATAGTCCGTTCGGCGCGCCCGTACACTCGCTGGCGATGGACGAGCACCTGCGCGCGAACCGCGACCTCTGGGACGCGTGGACGAAGATCAACGCTGCCTCGGCCTTCTACGACGTGGCCTCGTTCAAGAATGGCGAGGACGCCATCCGGCTGGCGGACTACGAGCTGGTTGACATCGGCCCGGTCGCCGGGAAGACGCTCCTGCACCTGCAGTGCCATTTCGGCATGGACACCCTCTCGTGGGCCCGCCTCGGGGCGAACGTCACGGGGGCCGATTTCAGCCCGGAGGGCCTCGCGACCGCGCGCGCCCTGGCGGCAGAGCTGGAGATCCCGGCAACGTTCGTCCTCTCCAACCTGTACGACCTCCCGGCTGCGCTCGACGGCCAGTTCGACGTCGTCTATACGTCCCGGGGCGTGCTCGGCTGGTTGCCGGATGTCGTCGGCTGGGCCCGGGTCGCGGCCCATTTCGTCAAGCCTGGCGGCATCTTCTACATCACCGAGATCCATCCCGTCGCGCAGGTGTTCGAGAACGAGAACGTCGCCCCCGGCGAGCTGCGCCTGGAGTACCCGTACTGGTCCCACCCGGAGCCGCTGACGTTCGCTGTCCAGGGCTCGTACGCCGACCCGAGCGCGCCGACCGATGGCCTCGTGGAGCACGGCTGGGACCATTCCCTCGGCCAGATCGTCACGGCCCTGATCGACGCGGGCCTGCGAATCGACTTCCTGCACGAGCTCGACTTCGTGGACTGGCCGGTCGACTTCCTGGTCAAGTCCGATGACGGCCGCTGGCGCCTGCCACCCGGCACGAAGGGCCAGCTGCCACTGTTCTTCTCGCTCAAAGCCACGAA
>JBEPUS010000339.1:0-2119 GCA_041691435.1 Chloroflexota bacterium | reverse complement strand
GGGATCAGGAAATTGAGCGCGTAGCCGTCGGCCACCGCCTTCATCTCGCCGCTCTTGCCGAGCGCGGCGACGTCGGCCGTCAGGATGACCTTCACGCGAGCGTACCCTCCTTGGTGATCCAGCCCCGGACACGCGGTCCGAGCCTGGTCGAACGCAGGGCTCCCGCACCGAGGCCGATGGCCTGCGGGATCCGGCGAATGGCCCGCCGGACGGGTGCCGGCATGAGTCTGCGGATCTGGTTGACATCCCGATCGAACGCGCCGCGCTCGATGCCGAGCTCCTCGAGCTTCTCGACCAGGACGTCGGTTGGGACCCCATCCAGGAACAGGTCGACCGCCAGGACCACCACCACCATGTCGTCGAGGCCGCCGATCAGCGGGATCCGGTCAGGGATCAGGTCCGCCGGCAGGACGAGATAGCCGAGCGCCCCGGCGAGGAGGACCTTACGGCTCATCGGTGTTCGCTCGTCGCGCAGGAGGGCCCAGATGAGGCGCGCGTAGATCGGCGCGCGACTGGCAACCGGCAGGAACGCGGTCATGCTCAGGACGCGACCCAGGGCACGGCCGGAGCCACTGCCTCGTCCCTTGCCCTTCGAGCGTGCCATTCCTCGGCGGAGCCTCCCTGTTGCCCGTGTTCGGACCCGTGTTCGGAGCGGATGCATCGGGGCATTCCGGTTCCGGGACAGCGCAGTCTACCAGCGGCGCTCCACGAGGCAAAACCCATGGGCGAACGGGGCTGGCCGGCACCACGCGAAACGGGTTGACAATGGAACGTCCGTTCTGTACCGTGCTTGTTGAACGGAGGTTGGATGACCAAGCACGACGCGGAACGCAAGCTCAAGATCATCGACTACATCGCCGCCACGCTGCGGACGCGGGGCGTGCCACCGTCGGTGCGTGAGATCGCGCTAGCTGTCAACCTCGCATCCACCTCGGCGGTCCACCATCACCTCCAGATTCTCGAACGCGAGGGCTATCTCGAGCGCGGAGCCGGCCAGGCCCGCTCGATTCGCCTCACGCCCACGGCGGCGCTCCAGCTTGGCCTGTCAAGCGAGCTCACCCCGCAGAGCGCGGCTACCGAGTCTCATCTCCTGCCGATCATCGGCGAGATCGCCGCCGGTGGCCCGATCGAGGCCTACCAGCGAGCCGACGAGACGATGGCCGTGCCGGAGATGCTGGCACCAAGCGGCGACGCCTACGTCCTGCGCGTGCGCGGCGACTCGATGATCGACGCCCACATCGCCGATGGTGACTTCGTCGTGATCCGCCCACAGTCCACGGCCCGCAACGGCGACATCGTCGTCGCCCAGGTCGAGGAGAACGCCGTCACCCTGAAGCGCTTCTTCAAGGAATCCGGTCGCATCCGGTTGCAGCCGGCCAACCGCGAATATGCGCCGATGTTCTACGAGAGCGTGCTGATCCAGGGCAAGCTCATCGGGGTGATCCGCCGCCTCGACTGAGGCGCCTCCACGCGGTCGACGCCCGTCCCGTTACTGCCGTCCACAGGACCGTCCACAGTCTTTCAACGTGCGCTCGGATTTCGTGGACGGAATCGGTCCAAGCAGGCACTTTCTGGGGACCGCGGCATGCCCGCGCCAGACGACCATTGGGCCTTCCTCGCGACCCCGCCGTGACACCTGAGTTGTCACGGCCGTACCTCAGTCTGGACTTGCCTTGATCGACCGCCTGCCGCCCCAAAGCCTCGAAGCCGAGCAATCCGTGCTCGGATCGATCTTGATCGACCGCGATGCGATCGTCGAGATCGCCGAGTTCCTGCGCGCCGAGGACTTCTACCGGCAGGCCAACGGCACCATCTACACGGCGATGCTCGACCTCTTCGAACGGCGCGAGCCGGTCGACATCGTCACCGTCGCCGAGGCGCTCGAGCGCAAGGAACAGCTCGACCCGGTTGGCGGGCGGTCGTACCTGGCCAGCCTCTCGAACCAGACACCAACGGCCGTCCATGCCGTCCAGTACGCCCGCATCGTCGAACGCAAGGCCGTCCTGCGGAACCTCATCGCGGCGGCAGGCAAGATCGCCGGGATCGGCTACGAGGATCCGGCCGAGATCCAGGAGGCGATCGACCGGGCCGAGAGCGAGCTGTTCAGCGTCAGCCAGCG
>JBEPUS010000338.1:0-2136 GCA_041691435.1 Chloroflexota bacterium | reverse complement strand
CCAACCCGGTTGACGATGAACGCCTTCTTGCTGGCCAGGGCCGCACTGCGCCGCGGGAACCAGAAGCCGATCAGCAGGTAGCTGCTCAACCCGACCAGCTCCCAGGCCACGAAGATCACCAGGAAGCTGTCGGACAGGACCAGCACGAGCATCGAGAACATGAACAGGTTGAGGTAGGCGAAGAACCGCCAGTACCCACCGTCGTGGCTCATGTAGCCGACCGAGTAGATGTGGACCAGCAGGCCGATCGTGGTCACCACGATCAGCAGGCAGGCGGTCAGGGCGTCGACGAAGAAGCCCACCGACACGGTGAACTGGCCGGCCGGGATCCACTGCCAGAACGTGACCCCGTGGCCGTGGTCCCCGAAGGGCAGCGCGCCCGTGATCGCCCCGAAGGCGACGATCATCGCGGCCAGCCAGGAGATCGTGACCATGGCGATCGGCAGCGCGCTCGCGGCAAGCTTGCCGTAGCGGGCCTGGATCCGCCGGCCGAAGAGGGCCGTGAAGGCGAATCCGGTGATCGGCAGGACTGCGATCAGCGGGATCAGCGTGTCGTAGGGCATCGCGCCGGCCTAGTCGCGCATCGTGTCGTACTCGTCCACGAGCGGCGTCTTCTTGTTGCGGAAGATGGCGATGACGATCGACAGCCCCACGGTCGCCTCGGCCGCCGCAACGGCCAGCACGATCAAGGCGATCACCGAACCCTGGATCTTGAGGCTGGCGATGAACGCCCCGAAGGCGATGATCGTGAGGTTGACCGCATTGAGCATCAGTTCGATGGACATGAGCATGCTGATCGCGTTGCGCCGGGCGAGGAAGCCGAACGTGCCGATCGAGAAGAGGATCCCGGCCAGGACCAGGTAGGCGTCGAGGGAATGGCTCATATCGAGCTGTCCTTCTCGCGCTTGGCCAGGAAGATCCCGCCGATCACCGCGGCCAGCAGCAGGACACTGACGATCTCGAAGGGCAGGACGAACTGGTCGAAGAGGACCTTGGCGAGGATCGCCGTGCCGACCCGGATCGGCGCGTCGACCGCGTTCCAGTCCGTCGCCCCGACGGTCAGCGCGATCAGCACCGCGAGCACGACCGCGGCGATCGCCGCCGGCACGGCCTGGGTCTGGAAGACCAGCCGGATCGGAGCCGCCTTCGTCTGGGTGAGCATGATCGCGAAGAGGATCAGGACGCTGATCGCCCCGATGTACACGAGGACCTGGGCGGCCGCGACGAGCGGCGCACCGATCAGCACGTACAGCCCGGCGAGGGCCGCGAAACTGACCATCATGGCCAGGCCGCAGCGGATGATGTCGCGCAGGGTGACGACGAGGATGGCCGAACCGATCATGACCGAGCTGAGGATGATGAACAGGAGGTCATCCCAGCCAAGGTTGATGAACGGCACCGCGTCCGGTAGCGCCACGCGACTCCTCTCTCCTTCGACCTTGCCGGGCGACCGGATCGGGACCCTCCCCGATCCGACCTCCTGAATCAGCTACTTCGTGTGAGCGTGACCCGGTCCTGCGCCCGCCCCACCGCCGGCGAGACCGTTGCCCAACCCGTTGCCGTGACCGTTGCCGGCCGCGCCGTTGCCGCCCGCGCTGAGCTCGGCGACGACCGCCGCGGGCAGGACCGGCAGGAGCCGGCCGGGGTCGACGATCCGGCCATCCGCCCGGGCCCGGTCGAGCCAGTCCCGTTCGCGCCGGACGTAGGTCATCTCCGTCTCGCGGTCGATCATCGCGAGGGCCATCAGGTCGATCGTGGGCTCCTGGCGGCTGGCATGGGCGAGCTCGAAGTCCGCTCCGTCGCGCAGCGCGTCGTACGGGCAGGCGTCGACGCAGATCCCGCACAGGATGCAGCGGCTCTCGTCCACCTCGTACTTCTGGAGGATCCGCGGCTTGGGCATCAGGGCGCCGGTCGGGCAGGTCTCGGCGCAGCGGCCGCACGAGACGCAGGGCGTGTCGTTCAGGCTCATGTCGAGGGGCGTGGTGACCAGCGTGTCGAAGCCGATCCGCATGAAGTCGTAGCAGGCGGCGCCGACCACCTCGGAGCAGACCTGGGCACAGCGGCCGCAGTCGATGCAGCGTGACGGCTCGCGCAGGATGAAGGCGTGGCTGTCGTCCCGGATGTAGTCGTGGTTGA
>JBEPUS010000337.1:0-2151 GCA_041691435.1 Chloroflexota bacterium | reverse complement strand
GGCCCGGACCGAGCACAGCCTCGCACCGGCACCGGCCACGTCCATCGGCCAGGCTCGTGCCCGGATCCTCGCCGGCGCTCGACTCGACGCGTGGTTCAGCGGTGCGCTCCACGGCCAGGCAACCATCGCGTCGATCGCCCAGGCCTGGGTGGCCCCAAACGACACGTTCGGCGACCCGCTGCCGGCCGGTTCGGCGGGTGCCCTGCGCCTGGCCTGGATCGTCCGGGTCACCACGAAAGGCGCTCTCGCGGATCGCCTCGCCGGCCTCGAGCTGGCGTTCGACGCGGGCGACGGTTCCCCCCTGGGCGGGGACCTGGTCGAGTGATCCGGGGACTCGTCTTGACCGTTGGCACGGCCGCGCTCCTCGCCGGGTGCGGGGCCGTGCCGACGGGTTCGAGCCCATCCACGAGTCCGGAGACGACCGGTTCCGCGGTTCCAGGCCCGGAACGGCTGGTCGCCATCGTCGGAACGGTCGGTGCGATGTTCCCTGTCACCCCGGGCAGCGACGGCAGGCTGGATCGGGTCGCCGGCACCGGCCTGCCGCCCGACGCCGCCTGGCTGTCCGGCGATGGGTCGCGTTTGGTCGCCACGACCCTGGCCGGCCAGGCGCTGATCGGCGACTCGGCAAGTCAGTTCCAGGCGGCGCCGGGCGACCTTGGCAGCGGCCACCCGGCGCGCATGTTTGGCTCGCTTGGGCCTCGGCGGGTGGCCTTCGTCGAGGGCGATCCGGGCTCCGGCGGTCCCGGACACCTCGTCCTTGCGACCCTCGACGGCGCCGCCGTTCAAAGCTTTGCCCTGCCAACGCCGGCGGAAGGCCCACCGGCCTGGCTGCCCGACGGCCGGATCGTCGTGGTGGTCCGTGATCGTGAAGACCGGCCACTCACGCTCCTTGTCGATCCGGCGACCGGCCGGGTTGCGACGCTGGCGACCGATGTCCTGCGGTTCGTCGCCACCGGCGGAGACCTGGTCGCAACGATCGACGCAGACGGCGCGACTCGCGTGGGCCCCGTCGACGGGTGGCTCCACGGGGCGCCTCTGACCCGTCTGCGCATGACGCTGCCCTCGGCGCTGCCATTGACGCTGCCGTTGGGGCTGCCCTCGGCGCCGGACGACGGAGCGGCGCTGATGGCCAGCCCATCCCCGGGCGGACGGGAGCTGGCCGTGGTCGTGGCCGACGCCGCCGGGGATGCCGCGTCCATCCGCATCCTGGCGGCTGCCGGCGGCTGGCATGAGATCGCCCGGTTCGAGCTCCCCAGCGGAGCGAACCGGGCGATCGTGAGCTGGTTGGCGGCCCGCTGACCGCCGGGGTCAGGCGGTGACGGCCTGTGGCTCGTGGGAGACGAGGAAGTCCGGTTCCTCGGGGACCATCGCGCCGAGCATCTTGTGGATCGTCAGGAGATGGACGCAGCTACCCCAGCTCTCGAAATAGTGGCAGGTGCAGCGCCACTTTCCGGCATTGAGGGTCACTTGGTGGGTGTCGTTGTCGCCACGGAACGTCAGTGAAAGCTGGTCGATCGAGACCCGATCGAGCTCGCGAGCGTAGCGATTTGCCTTCTCGACCTTGCCGATGAGCGAACTGTGCATGCGCCTGGACCTCCATCGCCCTGTCCCCGGGCGTTGACGAGGCCGCCGTCCGATCCTGCACGATCGACCGGTGATGGCGGTCGCTGGACCGACGATACACCCGCCCGTCTACGGCTCGCTCGTCCCCTCGATTCGCGGATCCGATTCGCGGATCCGTCGCTGCGGTCCAGGCGAGCGCCTCAGCTTGAGCCGGTCGGCCCCGGTCGGCTGCCGTTGCTGGGCCGGCGGGCGGGAGCCGTTCCTGGGCCTGCCGGCGGGCGGGCCGGCGGTCGCGCCGGCCGGCGGGCGCGCGGGCCGTTTCTGCGGGTTACCGACACGGATGCTGCTATCCAAGGGATTTCAGCCTAAGGACCGCTCCAGGCACCTCGACCCGCCGAATCTCGTGGCCCGTCGTGCACGGACCGCGCTCGTGCGAACCTCCGGAGCTTGCGGCGATGCCCGGATTCTCGAATACCAGCACAGGCAGCACTAATCGGCAGGAACACTGCCCCGGGGCCGGGGCCGGGGCCAGGGGCCGGGGCCGGGGGGCCGGGGCCAGGGGCCGGGGCGGGGGCGGGGCCGGGGCGG
>JBEPUS010000336.1:0-2152 GCA_041691435.1 Chloroflexota bacterium | reverse complement strand
TCGATCGCGAGTACGACGCCAAGCTCGCCTGGCTGCGCCAGCTCATGGACTGGCAACGCGACGTGGCCGATGCGACCGAGTTCGTCGAAGGTATCAAGCTCGACATCTTCCAGGACCAGGTCTTCGTCTTCACCCCGAAGGGCGACGTCAAGGACCTGCCGGCCGGCTCGACGCCGCTCGACTTCGCCTACCGGATCCACACCGACGTGGGCCATCGCTGCATCGGCTCGAAGGTCAACAACCGGCTCGTGCCGCTCGACTACCGGCTGCACAACGGCGACATCGTCGAGATCGTCACCACCAAGGGCGCCCACGGACCGTCGCGCGACTGGCTGAACGTCGTCCGGACGAGCCACGCCCGGGAGAAGATCCGGGCCTGGTTCAAGCGCCAGGAACGCGACGAGAACATCAGTCACGGACGTGAATCGCTGGAGCGTGAGCTGCGCCGGCTGGCCCGCAAGTCGATCCAGTCGGTGGGCCTCGACCGGATCACCGAGGTGGCCAGGTCGTACAACCACGACAACCTCGACGATTTTTTCGCGGCGATCGGCTACGGCGCGGTCGGCGCCCAGCAGGTGGTGATGCGCCTGGGCGTGGTGGACGACGCGGAGCTGGTCCTGCCTACCGTCGCCCCGGCCCAGCCGCAGCGGACCGGCGGCGTCCGGGTGAAGGGCGTCGGCGACCTCCTGATCCGCTTCGGCAAGTGCTGTCACCCGATCCCGGGCGATCCGATCGTCGGGTTCATCACCCGGGGCAAGGGGGTCACGGTCCACCTCCAGTCGTGCCCCACGGTGATGAACGAGCGCGAGGTGGGCCGGATGATCGAGGTCGAATGGGAGTCCGCCGCGACCCAGACGTACCCGATCGCGATCCGCGTCGAGGCGTATGACCGGACGGGCTTGCTCAACGACATCACCCAGGTGGTTGCCGAGCACAAGGTCAATATCCTGGCCGCGGCCGTGCGGGTGCTGCCCGACCATATCGCCGTCGTGACGGCCACGCTCCAGGTGGCCACCGTGAGCCAGCTGGCCAAGGTGATGAGCCGCATCGAGGGCCTCAAGGACGTGATCTCGGTCCAGCGCGACCTTGGCTGACGGCCGGGCTGCGCCGGTCGCCTGCTCGGCTGCGCCGGTGGCCGGCCCGGCCTCGCCTGGCCAGACGTCCGCTCGCCAGACGTCCGCTCGCTAGACTTCGGCGATGCCTGCCTTCCGCGCGCCGCGCGGCACCCGCGACCTCCTGCCCGACGAGCGCGCCGCGTTCCGCCGCCTCGAGACGATCGCGTCGGACCTCGCGCAACGCTATGGCTATCGCGAGATCGAGACGCCGATGTTCGAGGATGCGGCCGTCTTCGAGCGAGGCGTGGGCGCGGTCACCGACGTCGTCGAGAAGGAGCTCTTCCGGATCGCCCGGCGGACCGAGGAGGGCGAGTCGTGGGCGCTCCGGCCCGAGCCCACGGCGGGCATCGTCCGGGCGTACATCGAGCACGGGATGCAGACCTGGCCGCAGCCGGTGAAGCTGACCATGACCGGCCCCATGTTCCGCCACGATCGGCCCCAGGCGGGACGCTTCCGCCAGTTCTGGCAGTTCGACATCGAGGCGATCGGCGACCCGGGCCCGGCGATCGACGCCGAGATCATCGAGCTTGGCCGGGCCTTCTACCGCCAGGCCGGGCTGGACGGTGTCGAGGTCCTGCTCAATTCGATCGGGGATGCGGCCTGCCGGCCGGCCTACATCGCGGCCCTCGTCGCCTACTTCGAGCCGCATGCCGGCCGCCTGCCGGCGCTGGAGCGAGAACGCCTGCAGAAGAATCCGCTGCGCCTGCTCGATTCCAAGGACCCGGCGATGACCGAGCTCAACGCCGGCGCGCCGAGGATCACCGAGCATCTGTGCGAGCCGTGCCGGGTCCATTTCAGTGCCGTTCGCGAGCATCTCGATGCACTCGGGGTCGGCTACCGGATCGAGCCCGGGCTCGTCCGGGGTCTCGACTACTACACGCGGACGGCCTTCGAGTACTTCGTTCCGGGCCGCGCGGGCGGCCAGCAGGCCCTCGGCGGCGGCGGCCGCTACGACGGGCTGGTCGAGCTGCTGGGTGGTCATCCCACACCGGGGATCGGCCTGGGACTGGGCCTGGATCGCGTCGTGATCGCGCTGC
>JBEPUS010000335.1:0-2175 GCA_041691435.1 Chloroflexota bacterium | reverse complement strand
GCCCCACGCGGGCCGGCCGGACGTGCCCGACGCCGGCCCGCCGGATTCGTCGGCCTCGACCTCGCGGGCACCGATCCCGGTGATGGCCGACACGCAAACGCCCGTCCAGCACTCGGCAGGTGTCCGTTGAGCGCCCGCGCGACCGGCCCGGCCCTGGGTCGCGGCCTGTCGGCTCTCATCCCCAGCCGCGACGGGGACGCGGCCGCCACGAACGAGATCCCGCTGAGCGAGATCCGGGTCAATCCAAATCAACCGCGCCGCGACGTGGAACATGCGAATCTCGAGGCCCTCGCCGCCAGCATTGCGGATCACGGCGTCCTCCAGCCGATCCTGGTGACCGAGACGCTCGATGGCTACCGGATCGTGGCCGGCGAGCGCCGTGTCCAGGCGGCGAGACTCGCCGGCCTTGAACGAATCCCCGCGGTCATTCGCCAGTTGGTCGATCGCGAGCAGCTCGAGCTGGCGCTCGTCGAGAACGTCCAGCGCGAAGACCTGAATCCGATCGAGGAGGCCAACGCCTTCCGCCAGCTCCACGAGGAGTTCGGGCTTACCCAGGACGAGATCGCCCGGCAAGTGGGCCGAGCCCGAACGACGATCACGAACACTCTGCGGCTCCTCGAGCTCGACGAGGGTGTCCAGGTCGCCGTCAGCGACGGGCGGCTGAGCGAGGGGCATGCCCGGGCGCTCATCGGGTTGCCACCCGTCCAGCAGCTCCATCTCCTGTCGGTGATCGTCGACAGCGGGCTCTCCGTACGCCAGGCAGAAGAGCTGGCGAGGCGCCTCCGCGAGCCGCGTCCCGCGAACACGCCTGCGACCCGGCACACCGACCCCGATCTCGAGCGTGTCGAAGACGACCTGAGGACGGCCCTGGGAACCAAGGTCTCCGTCGCTCGCGGCCGCAAGGGCGGGCGAATCGTGATCGAGTACTACACGGATGAGGATCTTGGGCGCCTCTATGACCGCCTGACCGGAGGACCCGCGTGACCGAAGACTCCAGCCCGAAGTTGAGCGCAGCCGGGTCGTCAGCCGCCGCCAGTGGTGCCGCCGCCAGTGGTGCCGCCGCCAGTGGTGCCGCCGCCAGTGGTGCCGCCGCGAGCGCCACGGCCGAGCGGAAGCCCAGGGCGAAGGCCGCCGGCAGGGCCGGCTCGGACTACAACGCCGAGAGCATCCAGATCCTCGAGGGGCTCGAGGCGGTCCGCAAGCGCCCGGGCATGTACATCGGCTCGACGGACGCGCGCGGGCTGCACCATCTCGTCTGGGAAGTCGTGGACAACTCGATCGACGAGGCGATGGCCGGCTTCGCGACACGGATCACGGTCCACATCGCGACCGACGGGATGGTTACGGTCCAGGATGATGGCCGGGGCGTACCGGTCGGCCGCCACAAGAGTGGCATCGATGCGCTCGAGGTGGTCCACACGATCCTGCACGCCGGCGCGAAGTTCGAGCAGGGCGGCTACAAGGTCTCGGGCGGTCTCCACGGCGTCGGCGTGAGCGTGGTCAATGCCCTCTCCGAGTGGATGCGCGTCGAATCTTCGCGCGACGGGTTCATCTGGTCGCAGGAGTACGTGCGCGGCAAGCCCACCACGAAGGTGACCAAGGTCGGCCCGGCGGGGACTCGCAAGGGCACGAAGACCAGCTTCCGGGCTGACGCCGAGATGTTCGAGGAGACGGACTACTCCTTCGAGACGATCTCGCAACGCCTGCGCGAGTCGGCCTACCTCAACAAGCGGGTCTGGATCACGTTCATCGACGAACGGCACGACCGCGAGCGCTCCTTCTACTTCGAAGGCGGGCTGATGTCCTTCGTCCGGCACATGAACCGGAACAAGGAGGTCCTCACCCAGCGGCCGATCTATGTCGAGCGCAAGGAAGGCAACACGGTCGTGGAGGTCGCCCTCCAGTACAACGACACGTACACCGAGAACGTCCTGGCCTTTGCCAACAACATCAACACGGTCGATGGCGGCACGCACATCACGGGCTTCCGGGCAGCGCTGACCAGCTCCCTGAACGACTGGGCGCGCAAGGCGGCGATCCTCAAGGACTCCGATGCCAACCTGAGCGGCGACGACACCCGCGAGGGCCTGACCGCCGTCATCAGCGTCAAGCTGCCCGAGCCCCAGTTCGAGGGCCAGACCAAGGCCAAGCTCGGCAATGCCGAGGTCAAGGGCC
>JBEPUS010000334.1:0-2199 GCA_041691435.1 Chloroflexota bacterium | reverse complement strand
ACGACGACCCACGCTGCCGCCGCTGCCATTCGTATGGATCCGAACCCGCCCATCTGCTGCCTCCGTGGGCCATTACTCTGGCGCGGCGGAGCGTACTCCCTAGGGGTCAGCCCGAGGCGCCCGAGTAGCGGCGCGTCCCCACCCGCCAGAACCACCGGGTGAGCAGGAACAACAGGACCGCGAAGCCGGCGGCGAGCGCCAGCGCGCCGGGAGTCAATCGGCCGGTGAGCGCCTGGGCTGGGATCGTGACCGCAAAGGCAATCGGGACGAGGTACGTGAGCGAGACCCGCAGCCAGCCCGGGTAGATGGTGACCGGCCAGCGCCCGGACTGGTAGAGGCCCGAGAAGAGCTCATGGATCTCGTCGATCCGGATGATCCAGAAGCCGACCGTGGAGAGTGCCAGCCAGAAGCAGTAGATCATGATCCCGCCGAGGCCCAGGGCAATCGCAAAGGCCAGCGCCTCGACGATCCCGATCGCGTTCTTGACCTGGCTCACGGCGAAACCCAGGACCACGGCCCCGACGAGGATGTCGACGGACTGCCAGATCCGGACTTCGCGGACGCTCGAGAGGACCTGGGCGTCCGCGGGCTTCGTCAGGACGAAGTCGAACGTTCCCTCCCGGATGTCGGTCCCGATCCGCTCCATGTTCGGCTGGATGAACGCCCCGATGACGCCGCCCATGATCATGTGGACGCCCATCACCGCGAGAAGCTCCGGCTGTGACCAGCCGTTGAGGGCAGGCGTCTGGCTGAAGACGAGGGCCAGGACCGCAAGCCCGGTCCCGAGAGCGATGAACGACTGGAGCAGCTGGAGCCAGAAGTTGGCCCGGTACTGGAGCTCGTTGAGGGCTCCGATCCGGAAGAAGAGTCCGAGCAGCCGCAGCGATCGCACGGCCTTACCCCGAGACCGCGCTGTAGCGCCGGATCGCGAAGTGCCAGACCACCCGCACCAGCACGGACCCGACGGCGATCCAGAACAGTTGCGTCGCCAGCCCCGCGATCAGCTCGGCGTTGCTGAGATGGCCGACGAGCGCCTCGATCGGGAAGCCGAACGTCCAGCGGAACGGCAGGACGTTCGCGACCTGCTGGACCCAGACCGGCATGAGCGACAGCGGCACGAGCCGTCCGGACAGGAGCAGCTCGGCGGCGATGTAGAGCTGGAAGACGGGCCCGACGCGGGTCGTCCAGAACGTGATCAGCCCGAGCGAGCTCTGGTTCAGCGATCGGATCAGGTACGCGCCCAGCAGCGAGATCACGAAGACGACGATCGCGAACGGCGAGGGACTCAGGACGGGATGGAAGATGAGCGAGAGGAAGGCCGCGATCGGCAGCCAGAGCAGGACCACGACGGGCTTCCAGCCGAGGAAGAAGGCGAGGTCCGAGACGATCGGGAAGAGCGGATGGAGCAGCTGCATCGAGAGCCGACCCTCGCGGATCCGCTCCTCCCAGCCGTAGGGCGTGAAGACGATGTTGATGTTCCGGACGAGCGTCCAGACGATGTAGTACGCCGCCAGGGATCCCGGCGTGTAGCCGCCGATCGAGCCGCCCTGCTGTTCCGCGACGGTCGACCAGACGACGAGGTAGATGACCGGCTCGGTCACCATCCCGATCATGTACATGTAGTTCGACGCCCGGTACTGGATCTGCTCCGCGATCGCGATCCGGGCCTGCACGAGGTAGACATCGATCAGCCCGCGCAGCGGGCTCATCAGACGAGGCGGCGCCCGGCGCGGATCGGGACCGGCGCGCGAGCCGGCGCCCCCGAGTGGCGCCGCGGATCTCATCGGCTGCGGGCCTCGCTCATCGGGCTCCCACGCCGGCTCGGCGAGCCGCCTCGGCGTCCTCGGCCGCCTGCGCCGCGACGGCCGCCGACGCGTCGGCGAAGACCGTCTCGATCACGTCCTCGATCGGCGGGTCCTCGATGGTCAGGTCGGCGACCTGGAGGTCGTGGAGCAGCCGCCCGGCGACGTCGGGCGCGGCCGCCCGGGACACCCTGAGGCTGATCTTGCCGTCCTCGACGCCGATGACCTCGCCGTAGGCGGAGAGATCGGGCGTCCCTTCCTTGAGCGTCAGCCCGATGGTCTTCTGGGCTCCGAACCGGGTCGCGAGGGCCGAGAGCTCGCCGTCGAACAGGATCCGGCCGTGATGGATCACGATGACCCGCTTGCAGAGCGCCTGGACGTCGGCCATGTAGTGGCT
>JBEPUS010000333.1:0-2224 GCA_041691435.1 Chloroflexota bacterium | reverse complement strand
AACGACCCGGCGGGGGGGGCCGCTATTGCCGCCCGTGCCCCGGTTTAACGGGGGGGGGGGTTGCCCCCGCCGCCCCCGGGGTCAAGCGTCGCCCCGGAGCCGGCTCCGCCGCCGGGTGACGTGGCTGCTCCACACGCGCCCAGGACCACGGTAAGAGCCACGGTCAGCGTGAACGGAAGGATCCGTCGTGTCGTCATCTCGACTCCTGCGCACCTCGCCCGGCGAAGACCCGGTTGCCCAGGGCGCCGAGCTTCTGGATGGTCATTCATCGACGGTAGGCCCGGTCGATCGCATATCGATCGCAAGTGGATCGCGTCCCGATTCCGGGCTCCAGCGACGATCAGCCGTGGGTACCGCCCGGGTCCAGCCGGGTGGGGGCTTGTCGTGGAGCGCCGCCACGCGGATAGTCCGACGCATGCGTTCCAGCCGGATCTCCGGAGCCTCGCTGTCGCCGCGGATGCGCGTCGTCCTCGCGCTCGTCCCGTGCCTGCTCGGGCTGTTCATCGCCGGGTTCTACCTGGCCTACATGCAGACCGGCCAGAGCCTTGCGAAGCCGTTCCAGGACGCGCTCTGGTACCAGGCGGCCGCGGTCCGCCTGAACGTGGGCCACGACCTCTATCACCTGGGGCCGGGCGATCCGTCGGTCCTGTTCGTGCAGGGCGTCACGGCGCCCCTCCTCTCGCCACCGCCGATCGCGGTGATCTGGCGGCCGATCGTGCTCCTGCCATTCGGCTTTGCTGCGTGGATGGTCGCCTGCTGGCTGGCCGTCCTGGGGACCACGTTCTATCTCGTCTATCGAACCGGCCTGCCCGGCGCGCTGGTCGCGACGATCCTGGCGCCGGCCATCGGCGAGCAGCTTGCGGCGGGCAACGTCGCGGCCTTCTTCCCGGGCCTGATGGTCCTCGCCTGGAAGCTGCGCGACCGCGAGGCGGCCGGGATCGCGGTGGGGCTGATGGCCGTGACCAAGCTGTCGCCGGCCAGCCTGGCTGGCTGGCTGATCGGCACGCGGCGCTGGCGGGCGGTGCTGGCGGCCGCCGTGACCGTGGGCGCGATCCTGGCGATCAGTGTCGTCGGAGCGGGATTCAACTCGTTCCGGGAATATCTCGACGTGGCCACGTCCACCGCTCCGTCCACGGCCAGCCTGTCGGGCCTGACCGGCATCTCGTGGCTGTCCGAGGCGACCCTCGTCGTGGGCACGCTCGTCGCCCTGGCGTTGGGTGGCTGGCCGCGCTGGTCCTTCACGTTGGCGGTGGTCGTCTCGATCATCGGGACCCCCTCGCTCTACCTGTCCGGCTGGGTCGCCCTCCTCGCGATCCTCGCTCCGTTCAGCGATGGTCCACGCGAGGCCGGCCCGGCAATGCCGGACGCTGCCGTCAGCCAGGCTCCAGCCCCGGCGGCTAGCTCCCCGGAGACGGTCCCAGCCAGTCCTTGAGCCAGATCTTGGCGTAGCGGCTGTAGACGGCCGGTTCGAGCGGGTCGAGGAACGCCTGGAGGCGCGCTGCCTCCTCGGCGACCTCGCGTGCCACCAACCGGGTGAGCGGTTCGAACGGCAGTGGCGTGACCCTGGAGTGGCCGTCTACCAGGTCGGCCCGCCACAACCCGGCGACCCGGCCGTCGACCAGGAAGGTCGGCAGGAAATCGCCGTTTGCCCGGATCACCGTCCGCCGGTACGGCTCGGGGATCACCCGGCTGCGGTCCTTGTACGCGAGCAGGATGCTGTCCCACATCGGCAGGAAGCGGACCGGCGCGGGGAGATCCCCGGCGGGCAGCGGGCCGCCGGGTACGTCGTACAACAATCGGCCGCGCTCATCGCGGAAGGTGACCAGCTCCGACGCCATTGTTTCCACGGCCGACCGGATCCGCGCTCCGCCGATCCGGCTCATCTGCTGGATGTCATCGAGCCCGGCCGGGCCAAAGCCGGCGAGATAGCGCCTGACGAAATGGCGGATTCCCTCGCCGTGGTCGGCCAGCGGGCTGCCCAGCCACGAGGTCGCGGCCACGAACTGCGGTCGCCGCGGGAACGACCACGGGGGGTCGCCGGGCGCCATCACGAATGGCAGCACCGGCCGGACGGCCCACCAGCTGTCGGTCTGGCCGGCCGGCCCGACACCGCCGGCCAGGGGCGGCAGGTGCCTGCTGAGCTCCGCCCCGAGACGGGGCTCGCTCGCGTAGGCGGCAGCCTGTCGGCCGAGGGCATCGACGTCGGATCCCAGGTCCAGCTGCT
>JBEPUS010000332.1:0-2250 GCA_041691435.1 Chloroflexota bacterium | reverse complement strand
GGTCCGACCGGACCCCGCGGCCGGCGGTCGAGGCCGTCCTTCTCGCCATCAAGACCACACCCCAGGAATGGGATCTCCGGATCCCGACGAGGAGCCCAACCATGAGCACGCCCATGCGACTGGCGGCCGGGATCGCGATCATCGCGGTCCTCAGCGTGGCCACCCTGACATTCTTCGGACACGGGTCCGGCGGCGGGTCCGGCGGCATCGGGGCCGGCCCAACGCCGACGACGTCTCCCAGCCCCACGCCATCACCGACGGCTTCGCCGACGCCATCGCCGTCGGCGTCGCCCAACCTGCTCGACACCTCGTCGTGGACGACCTACTCCTCGGCCCGATATGGCTTCAGCATCGCCCATCCCGCCGGCTGGACAGAGTCGCCCTCCGACCACGTCTGGACCCTCGCCAAGGACGCCGTCTTCCCGAGCACGGCCGCTGAGGACTTTTCTATTTCACCTCCAAGTGATCCAAACGGTGACGTCCGCGTCAGCGCCTGGTCGGTCGCGGTCGCTCCCGGCACGACGGTCGCCTCGTGGATCCAGGCCTATTGCCCGAAGAACACCACGCCCTGCACGGGGATCCAGAGTCGGGCCGTCGCCGCGACTATGGATGGTCATGCCGGGACGCTCGTGCCGTTCACGTCCGACGTCCAGGCGTTTTTCCTGGTCAATGGCCGAATCTACGCGATCGCCTGCTGGCGACCGGAGTCAGACAAGAGCGTGCTGCCGTATTCCGGGTCTCAGCGGCTGGTGGAGACGTTCCTCTCGACGATGCACCTGCTGCCCGGCGGCCCCGCACCGTCGGCAACGACGACTCCGCGGCCATCCTGAACGGCGACGCCGCTAAGTCTGGGGATCCCTAAGTCATCTCTCCAGCCCCTCGCGTAGACACGCCTCGACATCCCCTCGCCGGGATCTACCCGGTGACCCAGCCCTTCGGGGTCACGATCCGATCGAGGTATGAGCGAGGCAAGCGGGCCTCACGGGCCGCGATAGGCCCCGGCTCCGCCTCGCAGCCGTCGAGGTCTCAGTACGAGGCCAGCCGAGCTGCGAGCGACCGGGGCGGGCCGCCTAGAACGGCCCAGGACGGGCCGCGGGAGGCTCGCAGCTGAAAGGTACGGCCGGTAGCTCTCGCAGCTACTGGGGCCGTTCTATGCTCGCTCAATGGTGGATTGGCCCTCGCTACTCTTGGGCGGCATCGTCGGGTCGCTCACCGCGTCAGTGCTTGCTTATTTCGGAGCTCGCCGGCTCCAGGATCAAGCAATCAAACGGCACGAGCGCGGTGTAGCTCGGGCCGTCTACTACGAGATCGCCACCATCGCGAGCGATCTAACGATCGCCCTCAAGAACGGCCTGGCGATGCCCGAGGTCGCCACCGACACGTACGACCGGGGCGCCGGGGATATCGCTCAGTTCCTGACCCCGGTGGCCTTTGACGTTGTTGCCCTCGCGTACTACTCAATCCACGTCTTTCAATGGCACTCGCCGGTCGGCGAGCCTGTTGAGCCCGACCTGGCCGAGATCATTGGGCAGTTCGCAAAGGCCCGGCTCGTCCTGGAAGCCGCCGCATTCACGACTGCGGAATCAGTCGCCAGGCGCAACCCGTCCTAATCCAGACGACTAGCCGTCCCTGTATCCTCCCCCGGTAGACGCCCATGGGAGGACCATCAAGGCCTGTGTCGCAAGGTACCGTCATCGTCATCGGTGGGGCCGAGGACAAGGTCCGCGACCGGGTCATCCTGAGTCGATTCGTCACCCTTGCGGGTGGCTCTGACGCCGTCGTCGCGGTGATCAGCACGGCTTCGTCCATGGGCCTCGAGGCGGGCGAGCGCTACCGCAGCGTCTTCGGCCAGCTCGGCGTGGCCACGGTCCGGCCCATCCATGCGGTGACCCGCCAGCAGGCGAACGATGAGACGGCCGTGCACGCGTTGCGCGACGCGACCGGGATCTTCCTGACCGGTGGCAACCAGCTTCGGCTCAGCTCAACCCTGGGCGGGACGCGCCTGGCCAACGAGATCTTCGAGCGCTTCCAGGCCGGGGCGGTCATCGCCGGGACGTCGGCCGGCGCCTCCGCGATGAGCAGCCACATGATCGCGTTCGGGGCGTCCGGTGCGACACCCAAGCTGCGCATGGCCCAGATCGCTGCGGGCCTGGGTGTCCTGCCCGGGGTGATCATCGACCAGCATTTCCAGCAGCGGAACCGGCTCGGCCGGCTGCTCAGCCTGATCGCCCAGAACCCGAGCCTGCTCGG
>JBEPUS010000331.1:0-2270 GCA_041691435.1 Chloroflexota bacterium | reverse complement strand
CATAGCCGGCGGCGGTGACGATCACTCCGGGCATCTCCCAGAAGAGCTTCTCGGCCCCCCAGAAGCAGCCCATCGCGAACGTCGCAACTTCGCTGCCCGCGGGATAGGGCGGCGTCAGCTTCGCGCCGCTGACGAGGTGGCGCTCCGGAACTTCAACTGCCTCGGCGCGGCCGGGCAGGGCCTTGGCTGGATCGGGAAGGGACTGCTTGCTTGAATCGTTGAACCACATGAGCCGATTCTACTCGTGGTGTGTGAAGAATCGATGAACGCTGAGCAGGGTCAGGCCGGCCTGGCGGCCGCCCGGAGGGTCGCCTTGTAGGCGCGCTTGCCCGCCTGGTACGTCGCCAGGGACTCCGGTGAGTCGACATCGCCCAGGGTGGGCGTCGTCGGCAGGGCCTCGGCCAGGCCGGGCAGCTCGAGACCGAAGCGCTTGGCAAGCACGGCCGTGATCGTGCGTGCCTTCATCTCGCCAATCCCAGGCAGGCCCAGGAGTCGCTTCTGGAGGTCGCGAGCGTCCTTCGCGCCGGTCCACACCAACTCGGCGTCGTTTCCGTATGTGGTTGCAATCGCCGAGCACAGCGCCTGGACGCGGCCGGCCATGGCGCCCGGAAACCGATGAATGGCGGGCCGCTCCTGGAAGATCGAGGCCAGCTCGCCGGGATCCATGGCGGCGATCTCCTGGGCGTCGAGCGCCTTGCCGGTCCGCCGGGACAGCTCCAGCGGGCCCGAGAATGCCTTCTGGACGGTCACCTGCTGGTCGAGCGTGAAGCCGATCAGGAGCGCCAGCGGGTCCGTGGCGATCAGTCGATCGGCGGCATCATCGCCGGTGTAGTGGAGGCGATCGGGGCTCTTCATGTCCCAATCGTAATCCGCTCGGCAGCACGGTGCGTCCGTGATCCGGGCGAATCCCGTAGACTCGGGCACGACCCGCCCGTCCGGCAGCCTGCCCCGGCGCCGTGCTCGATGGGCGCACAGGAGCCACCACCCGCTTGTCGTTCGATACCCTCGGCCTTTCGGCCGACATCCTCAAGGCTGTGGCCGAGGAGGGTTACACAGAGCCAACGCCCGTCCAGGCGGAAGCCATCCCGCTGGTCCTTGCCGGTCGCGACGTGCTCGCGGCCGCCCAGACCGGCACCGGGAAGACGGCCGCCTTCACGCTGCCCATCCTCGAGCGGCTCAAGGTCCAGGCGAACACGAGCTTCTCGCCCGCCCGCCATCCCGTCCGGGCACTGGTCCTGACCCCCACCCGCGAGCTGGCGATGCAGATCGCGGAGAGCGTGGCCACCTACGGCAAGTACGTCCCGCTGCGCTCGGCCGTGGTCTACGGCGGGGTGCCCATCGATCCCCAGATCAAGGAGCTGCGCGGCGGCATCGAGATCCTCGTCGCCACGCCCGGCCGGCTGATGGACCACATGGGCCAGCGGACCGTGAACCTGAGCCAGGTTGAGGTCCTGGTCCTCGATGAGGGCGACCGGATGCTCGACATGGGCTTCATCCCCGATATTCGCAAGATCGTGGCCCAGCTGCCCAGCCGCAGCCAGACCATGCTCTTCTCCGCGACGTTCTCGGATGAGATCCGACGCCTTGCGAGCGAGTTCCTGACGAATCCGGCGATCGTCGAGGTCGCCCGGCGCAACACCGCCGCTGAAAACGTCGAGCAGGTGCTCTACCCGGTCGACCGGGAACGCAAGGAAGAGCTGCTCCTCTACCTGATCCGCCGGGACAGGATGCAGCAGGTGCTCGTGTTCACCCGAACGAAGCTGGCGGCGAGCCGGCTCGCGTCGTACCTCGACCGGCGTGGCGTGGCCGCCGTCGCGATCCACAGCGACCGGAGCCAGCCCGAGCGGACCCGGGCGCTCGAGGACTTCAAGACCGGCGAGGTCACCTGCCTCGTCGCCACCGACGTGGCGTCGCGCGGCCTCGACATCGAGGAGCTGCCGTACGTCGTCAACTTCGAGCTGCCATTCGAGCCGCAGGACTACATCCACCGAATCGGTCGCACCGGCCGGGCGGGCGCCTCGGGCGTGGCGATCTCGCTGGTGTGCATGGACGAGGTCGAGCTGCTCAAGGGCGTGCAGCGCCTGCTCAAGCGCCAGATCCCCTACCAGGTGGTCCAGGAGTTCGTGCCCGATCGGTCGGTCGAAGTCCGGCCCCTGCGCGGCTTCGGCCCAGGCGGCCGGGCCGGCTCCGGCGCCCGACGGGGCGGCCCCGCCGGCGCCCGCCCCCCGCCCCCCCCGCCCCGCCCCCCCCCCCCCCACCCCAACCCCAGC
>JBEPUS010000330.1:0-2271 GCA_041691435.1 Chloroflexota bacterium | reverse complement strand
CGAGCGGATCCATCGCTCGAACCTGGTCGGGATGGGCATCCTGCCGCTCCAGTTCCAGCCGGGCGAGAGCGCCTCCAGCCTGGGCCTGACCGGCCGCGAGTCCTACTCGATCGAGGGCATCGCCGGCGGCCCGACCGCGCGCGGCGAGCTCATGGTCATTGCCCGGGCGGATGCCGCGGATGGTGGACGGGAACGCCGGTTCAAGGTCCGCTGCCGGCTCGACGGCCAGATCGAGCTGGAGTACTACCGCCATGGCGGCATCCTGCCGGCAGTCCTGCGCCGGCTCGCCACGGCGTAGGGGAGCGCCGGGAGGAGTCACGTTCGTCGTCAGGGCAGAGGCGGCGCCTCCCCGCAGCCAATGTCGCAGCCCCTTCCCCGCAACCAATGTCGCAGCCCTTCCCCGCGGCCAATGTCGCATTCAGCATGACAAACGGTCCGATTCCACGCCGATTCGGTGACGTTGGCGCGGGATGGCGCCGAACCGAGTCCTGCGAGGGAACGATCTCACGCTCGGCGTGGCGGGCGGGCGGTTCGCCAACCGGCGAAGTCCGTCCAATTCGGGCGGTTTGTCACGCTGGAATCAACGTCCGCGTCGCGCTCGACGAGCCGGGGTCGGGGACCTGCGCAGCCTGGTGTGGCGGGCGTTCGTGGGGCTATTCCCCGCCGAGGATCTCCGGCGCCGAGTCGGGGTCCTTCCGGCCGGCGCCAGGCGGCTCGTCGACCTTGTCGCTCGCCTCCCAGGCCGGCTCGCCGGTCTCGTGGTGGCGTTCGCGGCCGGCTTCGCGGCGCTCGTGGCGCGGCGCCGGATCATCGCCCGAAGCCTCCGGGCCTCCCACCAGCGCTCGTCTGATCCTGGCCAGCAACGACACGGGGATTCTCCAGGGTTGGTGGGCGATACTGGATTCGAACCAGTGACCTCACGGATGTGAACCGTGCGCTCTAACCGACTGAGCCAATCGCCCCGGAGTGCCTGCGGGCGCGCTGCCCGAGCCGTTCGATGATAGCCCGGGCTCCGGCCGACGGGCAAGGATCAGGCCCCGCCGGGGTCCTGGCAGCCTCAGGCCCGTAGCATCAGGCCCCGCCGGGGTCATGCGGCGAGCGATCACCGAAGAGCGCGCGACCGACCCGGACGACCGTCGCTCCTTCCTCGATGGCCACTTCGAAATCGGCGCTCATGCCCATCGACAGGGCCGGGCCGAGGCGGGCGTCGACAGCCCGTAGCCGTCCGGCGAGCTCGCGCAGTGCCCGGAATGTCGGCCGGGCGTCCTCGGCCTCGTCGACGAAGCGGCCGACGGTCATCAGGCCACCGACGCGCAGGCCCGCCAGGTCAAGGATCTCAGGCAGCGCCGTTGCCAGCGCGTCCGGCGCAAAGCCGGCCTTGGCCGGATCCTCGTCCACGTTCACCTGGAGCAGGACCGGCAGGGCTCCCGCGGACCCGCGCACCTCGGGCACGAGCCGGTCCAGGCGCCGAGCCAGCTCAAGCGAGTCAACGGATTCGATCGCGTCGAACGTCTCGATCGCCCGGCGGACCTTGTTCGACTGGAGCGGGCCGATCAACGCCCAGCGTGCGCCGGGCACGAGGGGCCGCTTGGCCTCGCCTTCCTGGACCCGGTTCTCGCCGAGGACGGTCAGGCCGGCAGCAACGGCCGCGCGCAAGCGCTCGGCCGGGACGGTCTTCGAGACGGCGACGAGATGGACGCCGGCGGGATCACGTCCGGTCCGCTGCGCGGCGCTGGCGATCTGCCCAAGGACGGCGGCATGGCGCGCCAGGATCGCGGCAATCTCAGCCGGATCGGGTTCCTCGAGGTGGACGCCGGTGGCCACCGGCGCGGGCTACTTCGGGCGGCGCAGGAAGCTGGGGATGTCCAGGTCGTCCGGGTCGATCGCGGCTCGGCGCACGGGCTGGACCACCGGCTCACCCACGCTGCGACTCTCGACCTTGATCGCGGCGGCCTCCCGGCCACCCTCGTCGGGTCGATCGTCGGCCACGGCCCGGCGCTGCTCCTCGAGCTCCGCGTAGTAGTCGCGGCGGACGCCGCCCTGGGTCTCGTAGGTCGCGCCGGCGCCCGTTGGCCGGACGGCGTCGCGCTTGCGGTTGGCGTCGAACCCGGTGGCGATCACGGTGATCATCACCTCGTCGCCAAGGCGCTCGTTGAAGCTGGTGCCGAAGATGATGTTGGCCTCCGGGTCGGCCGCCGCCCGGATCTCCTCGGCGGCCTCGGTCACCTCGTGCAGGCTGAGGTTCGAGCTGCCGGTGATGTTGAACAGGAT
>JBEPUS010000329.1:0-2309 GCA_041691435.1 Chloroflexota bacterium | reverse complement strand
AACGTCTTCTACCACACGATCAAGCGGGCCCACGTCTCGGGCCACGCCAGCCAGGAAGAGCTCAAGCTGATGCTGGGGCTGACCAAGCCCAAGTACTTCATCCCCATCCACGGGGAGTTCCGGATGCAGGTCCAGCACGGCCGCCTGGCGGTCGAGACCGGCGTCGATCCGGGCAACGTGTTCATCATCGAGAACGGCATGCCCATCGAGATCTACGAGGACGGCGCCGCTCATCGCGGCCAGCCCGTCCCGGCCGGCTACGTGTTCGTCGACGGATTGTCCGTTGGCGAGGTCGGCGAGGTCGTCCTGCGCGATCGCAAGGCGCTGGCCAACGACGGCATGTTCATGATCGTGGTGACCGTCGACAAGCAGACCGGCGACATCGTGGGCCGGCCGGAGATCATCACCCGCGGCTTCGTGAAGGGCAACGAGCAGGACCCGCTCATCCCCGGCGCGATCGAACGGGTGATGTCGTCGATCGCCAACCCCGGCAACCACATCAGCGAGATCGCCCTGCTCAAGGTCCAGATCAAGGACGGCGTCTCGCGCTACCTCTATGAGCAGACGAAGCGCCGCCCGATGGTCTTCCCGGTCGTGGTCGAGATCTGAGATGACGGGACGGCGGCGGGCCGCGCCGCGCCGGAGCCCCCGGTCGAGTCCGCGCAGGCGCGGCGGCGGGGGAGGCAACTTGAACGTCAATCCCGAGGTGGTCCGGTCCCTCGTCGGGATCGCGATCCTCGTTGTCGGGATCGTCACCCTGATCGCGCTGCTCCTGCCGGGCCGGGGCCAGCTCACGGACCTCTGGCGGAACCTGATCGCGCCATGGTTCGGGACCGGCCGCTGGCTCCTGCCGCCGATCCTGATCGTCGCCGGCCTGTTCGTGCAGCGCGCCCGGGGCGACGGCGGTCGCTGGGGACTTGCCCTGCTCGGCGCCGCGCTCGCCTACGTCGGCCTCCTTGGCGCGATCGACGGACCGGACTTCGGCAACGGTGGCCGGATCGGGCGATTCGTGGGTGACGGGCTGGCGGGCCTGATCACCCATCCTGGGTCGTTCGTCGTGTGCGTGGCCCTGGCGATCGTCGGCCTCCTGTTGGCCCTGGACATGTCGCTGCCCACCTTGCTCAAGCCCCTCGGGCGGGGCGCCCGAACCGTTGGTGCGGCGCTGACCGCACCGGCAGCCGAGGATGACCAGCCGGCAGCTGTCCCGAACGGCCGCCGGGTGCGCCGAGAGCCCGTGCCGATCGCGGTCGGCGAGCCCGACGATCATGCCGCCGACCATCTCGAGCGACGCCGTGGAACGCGAGCCACCAGCCCCGCCCAGATGAGCCAGACGATCTGGGCCGGCCGCGGGGATGGCCAGGATCCCGGCCCGGCCGGCATTGCCGGCGTGACCGGCCTGTCGGGCGCATCGGCAGAGGCGGGCGCCGAGCGTGCCCACGCCCGGGCCACCTCCGCCGCAACCCTCGAACCCGTGGAGACCGTCACCAGCGTCCCCTGGGTGCTGCCGGGCACGTCAATCCTCGAGATCCGGCCGCCCGGCAAGACCGGCGGGGGCATGGATCACGCCGAGAACATCCGGGACATCGAGGAGAAGCTGCGCAGCTTCGGGATCGATGCCCGCGTCGTAGGGACCAACACCGGCCCCGTCGTGACCCAGTACGAGGTCCGGCCCGAGAAGAACGTCAAGCTGTCGCGAATCGAGGGCCTCCAGGACGACCTGGCAATGGCCCTGGCGGCTCGATCGATCCGGATCGAAGCGCCGATCCCGGGCAAGGACGTGGTCGGGATCGAGATCCCCAACCACAAGAGCGAGGTCGTGGGCTTTCGCTCGCTCATCGAGGAAGCCGACATGCTCGCCGCGACCAGCCGCCTGACCTTCGCTCTCGGCCGCGACGTCTCCGGTCAACCCTACGCGGTGGACCTGGCCAAGATGCCCCACCTGCTCGTGGCCGGCGCGACCGGGTCGGGCAAGAGCGTGTGCGTCAACGCGCTGATCACCAGCCTCCTGATGCACTCCCGGCCCGACGAGGTGCGCCTGATCCTGGTGGATCTCAAGCGCGTCGAGCTGGCGCCATACGACGGGCTGCCCCACCTGCTCCAGCACGTGATCGTCGAGCCCCACGAAGCAAAGGCTGCCCTGAACTGGGCCGTTCACGAGATGGAGGACCGCTACAAGCGGCTGGCGTCGCACACGGTCCGCAACATCGCGGCCTTCAACGAGAAGGTGGACCCCGACGAGCGGATGCCGTTCGTGGTCCTGATCATCGACGAGCTCGCCGACCTGATCATGCGCGAGGGCCGCAAGGTCG
>JBEPUS010000328.1:0-2315 GCA_041691435.1 Chloroflexota bacterium | reverse complement strand
CCGCGAACGATGAAACGCAGGACGATGGACCGAAAGGCGATGAGCCGCGCGGCGATGACAGCCGTCAGCCTACGGGCGAATCCACCAGGCGGAAGACCTGGCGGATCCCGGACAAGCCCTTCAGCGCGTGCTGGCCTGCGTCCTCGAGCGCCAGGTCGGAACCCTCGACCAGGCCGCTCGTGGTGGCCGACACCATGACCTCATTCGGACCGGCCAGCGCCGTGATCCGGGCTGCCGCGTGGACTGCGATGCCGCGCACGTCGCCGCCGACGAATTCGACCTCGCCCGTGTGCACGCCCACCCGAATCGGCAGATTCATCCCACGTGCGGATCGGACCATCGCGGCGGCGCAGCGAACGGCCCGAGTCGCACTGTCGAAGACCGCCAGGAAGCCGTCGCCCGTCGTCTTCATCTCGCGGCCTCGAAAGACATTCAGGTCGTTGCGCATGGCCGCGTTGTGGTTGACGAGGAGGTCGTGCCAGGCATCGTCGCCGATCCGCTCGAGGATCGCCGTCGAGTCGACGATGTCGGTGAACATCACGGTCAGCAGCGAGCGCTCCGATGTCTCGTGCATGGCGACGAGCATCGCCCGACTGCTCGCGCCCCACTCGATTACCACCCAGGGCACGTCGGAGGTCACCCACTTGTCGTGGCCGGCGGGGATCTCGAAGACCTCGTTGGCCCTGATATCGAGCTCTTCGCCATCGTCCATGACAACGTGAAGCGTGCCGGCCAGGGTGTACCCAGCGTGGCGGATTGGGCAGCTCGGCGTGCCCAGGATCGGGGCCAGGTCGGTCGACCAGCGCCAGCCGGGATCGAACATGCAGTGGCCGATCGTCGACTCGTCGATGACCACGGTCTCAACCCGGAGCTTGGGCATGCTGCGTACTTCGTCAGGGTGGTCGAAGCTCTTGGTCTGCAGGCGTGACATGCCTACATCATGCGCCGATACATCCCATTTGAGCGCGACAGCAGCTTCTCGTCCACGAGGTACCGGCGCAGCGCGGCGACGTCGGGGTGAACCAGCGCGAGGCGCATGTTCACCTCCTTTTCGGGATACTCGCGATCCTCGGCAAAGCAGCGCTCGCGGAGCTCGCGCAGGACCACCAGGCGCTTGGCCTGCCGAGCCGGGATCGAGACGAGCCGGCCATCCCGAAAGAATGCGTCCAGGACGCGCCTGGAGGCCGGATCCGGTCCCTCTTCGGCCGCGCCCTCTTCGGCCGGTCGATCCACGGTCGAATCGACCACATCGGGTGACACGGCCGCGCGCCGCGGCTGATCCGGTTGGTTCACCGCCAGAGCCTACCGGCTACGATGCGGCCATGCTTCCCGACGGCCGCCGGCTCGGCGCGCACCTGCCGCTCGGAGGCGGGATGGTGGCAGCGGTGGACCGGGCCGAGGCAATCGGGCTCGATACGCTCCAGATCTTCAGCGACAACCCGACCGCGTGGCGCCGCCGCAGCGAGCCGCCCCGCGAGCTCGGCACGTTTCGGACACGCCTCGAGGCGGCCGGCCTGGGCCCGATTGCGATCCATGCCTCGTATCTCGTGAACCTGGCCGGGCCCGAGGAGGCGTTCCACGCGAAATCCGTCGAGGTTCTGCGTCACGAGCTGGCGCTGGCGCCGACGTTCGGGGCCCGGTTCGTCAATGTCCACACCGGCTCGCACAAGGGCAACGGCCTGACGGACGGGATCGCCCGAATCGCCGATGGCATCGCCACGGCTTTCGGCGCGCTCGCCGACGGACCCGACGCGGCGATGCTCGTCCTCGAGAACTCGGCCGGCGGCGGGGGCGGGATCGGCGTCGACGTCGCGGAGATCGCCGCCATTCTCGAGGCGATCGCTGCCCGCGGCGTCGCGCTGGGTCGGGTCGGGGTCTGCCTCGATACGGCCCACCTGTGGGGTGCCGGTCAGCCGATCAACACGGTCGGCGGCGTCGACCGGCTGGTCGCCGAGTTCGACGAGCGGATCGGGCTCGATCGCCTCCAGATGATCCACCTCAACGACTCGAAGTCCGAGCTCGGCTCGCGGATGGACCGTCACGAGCACCTCGGCGCCGGGGCGATCGGACCAGAAGGGCTCGCGCGGATCCTCACCCATCCCGGCCTCCGGCACGTCGCGTACTACCTCGAGACGCCGGGAATGGACACGGGCTACGACGCGATCAACGCCCAGCGGGCCCATGACCTGGCCGAGGGCCGGCCGCTGGCGACCCTGCCGCCCGAGGCGATGGACCTGCCCGGGTCGCGAGCGCGCACAGGGCCAAAGCTCGAGCCGAACATCGAGCCGGACATCGAGCCGAACAACGAGCCGAAC
>JBEPUS010000327.1:0-2316 GCA_041691435.1 Chloroflexota bacterium | reverse complement strand
GCCCTCGACGAGCGCAAGGCGGACCAGACCGATCAGCAGTTCGTCTACACCACGCGGAAGAAGGCGATCGGGCCGTTCAAGCGGGAGCTGTGGGATCTCGAGACCAAGGACGAGATCCTCGCCGCCCAGGCCGCCAAGGTCCGGTTCCTGTTCAGCGAGCTGGGCGTGAACGGCTCGCGGACGATGGTCGGACGCTACGTCAAGCTGGTCACGGTCCATCGCCCCACGCCGCCCGCCGTCACCGAGGCCGTGGCCGCCGCCGCGATGCGCTGACCCGGGGTCGGGCGTCGCGGCCGTTTCCGCCCCGACACCGCCGCCTGAGACGATGGCTTGATTCTGGTGGGGCGGCCTCCTATGCTCCCCGCCACGTGGCGGCGCCGGGAGGGATCGTCGCCACGATCCTGATCTCCGCGCGTTCTCCGAAGAGGGTCAGTCTCACGGGCGATTCCCGTGGTGGGTGAGGAGGAAACCGTGTCGGGTCCCAATCCAACGCATGACGAAGTGACCGCGCGCGACGACGCGCACCTGCGGTCGCTCGGCATCAAGCCGGAGCTCAAGCGGTCGCTCGGCTTCCTGTCCAACTTCGCGGTGGCGTTCAGCTACATCTCGGTCTCGACCGGCACGTACACATTGATCGCCCTGGGCCTGGGCGTCGGAGGTCCGGCGTTCTTCTGGTCGTGGCCGCTCGTTGTCCTCGGCCAGACGTTCGTGGCCCTGAACTTCGCCGAGCTGGCAAGCCACTTTCCGGTCGCGGGATCGATCTACCAGTGGTCGAAGCGCCTCTCGAACAAGACCCTCGGCTGGTTCACCGGCTGGTTCTATTTCTGGGCCGGCGTCGTCACCGTCACAGCGGTCGCGGCGACGGTCCCGCTCGTGATCTCGAGCATCACGGGCGTCGACCTCACGACCAAGGACCCGACGGGCCTGACGAACATGGGCGTCTTCATCGGCCTCCTGACTCTCTTGAGCACGACGCTGATCAACGCCTTCGGCATTCGGCTTCTGCAGATTGTCAACAACCTCGGCGTTGCGGCCGAAATCCTTGGCATGGTCGTCTTCGCCCTGATCCTCCTCGCTGTGGGCCGCCACCAGGATCTATCGGTCTTGACAACGACCGCCGGCGTCGAGACGCCGGATACGGGTGGCTACCTGCCGGTCTTCGCGATCGCCATGTTCATGTCGCTCTTCGTTGTCTATGGGTTCGACACGGCTGGGACATTCGGTGAGGAGACGGTCGACGCCTCGCGCCAGGCGCCGCGCGGCATCCTGAGCGCGATCTGGCTCTCGGGCATCGTCGGCGCTGTCTTCCTTCTCGCGATCATCCTGGCGATCCCCGACCTGACCAAGTCGTTCTCGGACCCGTCGCCGATTGCAACGTCCATCAAGTCCGGCCTCGGCGAGCAGTGGGGGACGGTCTACCTGTACGTCATCCTGGCCGCCGTCTACGTCTGCACGATGGCGATCCAGGGGGCGACGTCCCGCCTGATGTTCTCGATGGGCCGCGATCGACGCATGCCACTGGGCGGTCTCTGGGGCCACGTGAGCAGCCAGTTCCACACGCCGGCCAACGCGGCCATTGCAGTCGGCGTGATCGCCGCGATCCCGTTCTTCATCACCGATAGCCCGGCGATCCTCGCCACCAGCGCCACCGCGCTGATCTACCTCAGCTACTTCCTGTGCAACCTCGGCGTCCTCGTTGCCCGTCGGCGGGGCTGGCCGCACCAGGGTGCCTGGTTCAAGCTCGGGAGCTGGGGCACGATCATCAACGTCATCGCCCTCATCTGGGGCGGCGTGATGCTGATCAATTTCGGACTCTGGAAGAGCTCGATCTTCGGGAACTTCGGTAGCGAGCTGCGCGACTTCACGAACCCATCGTTGACCATCGTCAAGTCGGGTGGCAACGTGATCAGCTGGCTGCCCGACATCCCGTTCTTCGAGGGCACCGCACTCCTGATCCTCATCGTTGGGGTGATCTACTACCTGGCCACGGGCCAAGGTGGCAAGGTTGACAAGGTCGAGGCCGATCTCGCTACGGGCGAAGCGGTCATCGCCTAGTACTGGCGTCCCTTCGGGCCGGGAGGTCGGCGCGTCGATCTCCCGGCACCACGAATCCCTGCCAAGCAGCTCGACACGGCGCGACCGGGGCGACCCGTCGCGCCGTTGCGATTCGGGCATGATGCGAAGCGCGCCATGACAAACCAGCCGGAGCCCAGGGAGCACGCCCGGATGACCACGCCAGCGATCGAGGACGAGCTGCGCGGGGAGCTGCGCGATCAGCTCACCCGGGCAATGCAGCGCGTCCCCGAGCTGGCCGAT
>JBEPUS010000326.1:0-2319 GCA_041691435.1 Chloroflexota bacterium | reverse complement strand
GACAGCATGAAGGGTGGCGTGATCGCCGGGCTCGAGGCCGTCCGGGCGGCCGCCTCCACGGTCGGCGGCCTGGGCGGCGAGATCCTCTTTGTGACGGTCCCGTCGGAGGAGGATGGCGGCGCGGGGATGCTGGCCGCGATCCGGGCCGGAGTTACCGGCGACGCTGCGGTCATCCCCGAGCCAAGCGGGCTCGACATCGTGACCGCCCATGCCGGTGCGATCACCTTCCGGCTGACGATCACGGGCAAGGCCGCCCACGCCTCAAAGCGGCGGGAGGGTATTTCGGCGCTCGACAAGCTGACCGTCCTGACCGAGGCCCTGGCCGCGGATGAGGCGGCTCGCAACGCGGCCGAGGCCCGGCCCCGCCTGGCCGCCCTGGGCCTGCCCTACCCCACGATCATCGGCAAGGTCCATGGCGGCGAATGGGCGTCGACGGTTATTGACCGGATCGTGGCCGAAGGTCGCTACGGGGTGCGCCTGGGGGATACCTGGCCAGATGCCTGGCTGCAGCTCCAAACCGTGATTGGCGCGGCCTGTGCGGCCGATTCGTGGCTGCGAGAGCACCCCGCACGGGTGGAGCTGACCGGCGGGCGATTCTCGTCGGCCGAGATCGCCGACGACCATCCGCTCCCGGCTGGTCTCGCCGCCGCAGCGAGCGACGTGCTCGGCCGCAGTCCCGCATTCCTGGCCGAACCGTACGGCGCAGACATGCGCCTGTTGATCCACGAGGGCGGCACGCCCACGATCATGTTCGGCCCGGGCCTGCCCGAGGTTGCCCATGCCGCCAACGAGTTCGTGCTCCTTGACGACGTAGTTCGCTGTGCTCGAGCGTTGGCGGTCTGGCTCTTGCGCGAGGTTGGGCCGGACAGGGAGGGCCAGGGCCGCTGACACCCGGCGGTGCCAGGGCGCACCGATGACCTTGCGCCCGCGTGCGATGATCCGGCCATGGTCGAGTACGGCAATGGCGTCAGCGGAGTTGCGGGGCAGGTCGCCGGGTCGCACGGCAGCGGCGGCGGACCCGTGGATGCGGGCGCCTCGCTGGGTCAATTCGTGACGAACTCGGTCCACACCCTATCGACGCTGCCGCCGGCCGAGCTGTTGGCTGTCTTAATTGTCGTGATCGTCGGCCTGCTCCTGCTCAAGCGAGCGTTCTGACCGGCGAGTCACTGAGCTAGGCGAAGAGCTCGTCCAATGCGCTGGCGAAGACGAGCGTGTGGGCATCGACATCCGCCTCGGTTGTGTCGGGGCACATCAGCGCCATGTTGTGGAAGGGCGTCATCAGGATGCGCCGGTTCATCACGTAGAGGTGCAGGAAGCGCTCCAGGTCCGGATCGCTGGCCGCCCACTGGGCCGCTCCGTCGCGCGGCGGTTCGGGCAGGAAGTGGTACTCGGCGCGGCAACCCAGGCGGGTCACGTGCCACGGAATGTTTCGAGCGTGAATGGCCTCGTCGACGCCGGCGGTCCAGCGCTCGGCCAGCGGGATCATCTTCTCGAAGGCAGCTTCGGTGAGGACCTCGCCCAGGGTTGCCCGGACCGCGGCCAGTGACAGGGCGTAGCCGGCCAGCGTTCCGCCGACGCCGCCCACATCGGAATTGTCCGGCTCGAGCATCGCACTGATCCGATCGCCCAGCTCTTCGCTGAAGCCGTAGGTGCCGACCGGGATGCCGCCGCCGATCGTCTTGCCGATGACCAGGATGTCGGGCTCGAGCCCGAAGGCCCGGGTGTAGCCACCGGCACCGGCACAGATCGTGTGGGTCTCGTCGATGATCAGGAGCGTTCCGTAGTTCCGGGTGAGCTCCCGCACGCCTTCGAGGTAGCCTGGGTCGGGCAGCACGATCCCGATGTTGGTCAGGGCCGGCTCGATCAGGAAGACCGCGACGTCGCGCTGGCTCAGGGCAGCCTCGAGCGCGGGCAGGTCGTTGTACGGGACAACCCGGGTGGTCAGGATCGGATCGACCGGCGGGCCCTGGTTGCCCTCCCGAGGCTCGACCCGGCCGTCGGGCGCCAGGGTCGCGATCGTCTCGTCGACCGAGCCGTGGTAGCAGAAGTCATGGACGGCGATCTTGGGCCGGCCGCTGACCATCCGGGCCAGGCGGATCGCGAATCGGTTCGCGTCCGTGGCGGTGAGCGTGAACTGCCAGTACTTGAGCCCGAACCGGCGCTGGAGCTCCTCGCCGCACCAGATCGCATCCTCGGTCGGGAGCATGTGCGTGATTCCACCGCGATGGAGCTGGTGTTCGACGGCCTTGACCGTCGACGGTGCGCTATGGCCGGCCATCGCGCCGGTGTCACCCAGGCACAGGTCGATGTATTCGTGGC
>JBEPUS010000325.1:0-2349 GCA_041691435.1 Chloroflexota bacterium | reverse complement strand
AGGTCCCCGAGGGCTAGGCTTCGGTCGGGGCGCGCCGCGTGGCGGCCGCGGGTACGGGGCCGCGGGTACCTGGTGCCTCAAAAGGCCGATTTCGGGGCCTGGCGACGGCCGATGTCCAGGATCGCGGGCACCCAACCCCTTCGATTCATGCCGGGCCACGCTCAGCGCGGGATGAAGTTCGTCATCTCGCCTCGTCAGCTGGCTCGCACCCGCTCCGAAACTGGCCTTTTGAGGCATGGCATACCCGTGCCGGGCTCAGCCAAGGCGAAACGGCCGAGCCGCCGGTTCCTCGGCCGAGTCCAGGCTCGCGGCGCTGGTTCTGGGCTGAGTCAAGGTCGCGGGGCTGGGTTCTTGACAGATGCCGCCCAGGGCGGCGGTATGGTCGAAGCTCGAGGGGATTCGGGCCGGAGCGGGCTTCTGCCCGTACCCGGGTCCTGCCACGCGGCGCGCCCCGACCGAAGCCTAGCCCTCGGGGACCTCGAGCTCGCCGGGGTCGGCGAAGGCGCGAGCCTCGCCGAGGCCACGAGCCGCGCTCATTGCCTCGCGGTAGACCCCGACCGCGTCGTCGACGCACATCACGACGAGATCGCCCGGTACCGCCCGGCGCAGGGCCTGGCGGACGGCGGCCATCTCCTCGAGGACCTCGTCGATCTTGGTCACCCGGCCCGTTCCATCGGCCCGGGCCGCCTTGGCGCCTGCGCTGACGTGGCCGGCGGTCTCGCCCGGCGCGCGCCCGCGCAGGTTCTTGTCCTCGCGAATGATGATCTCGTCGAAGGCCGCGGCGGCCACGGCACCATAGTCGTGCTGGTCCTCGTCGCGCCGGTCACCGGGGATCCCGATCACCCCGATCGCCCGGCCGTGGCGGACGGCTGGCGTGGCGGCGGCCCTGGCCCGGCCCGCCTTCGACCGCTGCCCTCGTCCCGTGTCGAGCTCCGGCTCGGTGATCATCCGGTTGACGAAGTCGGTCAGCTGGCGCATGCCATCGACGTTGTGGCAGTAGTCGATCACGACCCGGACGCCGCCGAGCTCGAGCAGGTTGAGCCGGCCGGGGGCCTGGAAGAACGAGGTCGAGAACGTGCGCAGGCCCTGCCGGATGTCGTGGAGGTGGGCGCCCGCGGCCCACGCGGCGGCAGCGGCAGCGAGCGCGTTGGCCACGTTCATCCGGGCCTTGCCGCCGAACGTGGCCGGGATCAGGTGGGTGTACAGGATCGGCATCGTCCGCCCGGCCAGGCGCAGGACGACGAGGTCGCCCTCGGGTGTCTCGTCGATGCTGAACGCGGCGCCGCCCCGGCCGACGTGCCCGTCGACCCGGTCGTAGCCCTCCTCGCCCTTCGTCGTCTGCATCGAGAAATAGACGACCCGGCCGGCCGAGTGGCGGCCCATCCGGGCGACGAGCGGATCATCGGCGTTCAGGACGACCGTGCCCGATCGGGGCACCGCGTCGACGATGACCGCCTTGACGTTGGCCAGCTGGCCCAGCGAGGTGATCCCGCCGAGGCCCATGTGGTCGCCGGTCACGTTGGTCACCACGGCCACGTCGTTGCGGTCGTAGCCCAGGCCCTCGCGCAGGATTCCGCCGCGGGCCACTTCGAAGACGGCCGTGTCGACGGTGGGATTCTGGAGGACCATCTGGGCCGACTTGGGCCCGGACATGTCGCCCTTCTTGATCATCCGGCCGTCGATGACGATGCCGTCGGTCGACGTCATCCCGACTCGCCGGCCCATCAGCTTGAGGATGTGGGCGATCATCCGGACCGTCGTCGTCTTGCCGTTCGTGCCGGTCACCGCCAGGATCGGGATTCGCGAGGGCGTGCCCGTCGGGAACAAGCCGTCGATCACCGGCCGGGCGACGTACTGCGGTTCACCTTCAGTGGGATGGGTATGCATCCGGAAGCCGGGGGCGGCGTTCACCTCGACGATCGCGCCGCCCGTCTCGCGGACCGGGGTGGCGATATCCGGGCAGATGAAGTCGATCCCGGCGACGTCCAGCCCGACGATCCGGGCGGCCGTCTCGGCGATCTCGACGTTGTCCGGGTGGGCCTCGATCGTCCGGTCGATCGACGTGCCCCCGGTCGACATGTTGCCGGTGAGGGCCAGCTTGACCCGCTGGCCGGGCGGCAGGATGGATTCGAGCTCGAAGCCCTGCGCTCGCACGAGCTCCACCGCGACGTCGTCGATGCGGATGCGGGTCAGGACCTTCTCGTGGCCGATGCCCCGGCGCGGATCGGCGTTGGCGGCCTCCACGAGCTGGCCGATCGTGTGCTCACCGTCGCCCACCACTGACGCGGGCACGCGCTCGGCGATCGCCGCGACCTTGCCGCCGATCACCAGGCAGCGGTAGTCGTTGCC
>JBEPUS010000324.1:0-2353 GCA_041691435.1 Chloroflexota bacterium | reverse complement strand
GCGCGACAGCGCCGCTCAGCGCCGGATCAACGCCCGATCAGCGCTGCGGGGCGGCCTGGCCGAGCAGCGCCGGCGCGGAGCCGCCCTGGACCGCGACCGCCTCCGCGGGCCGGCCAACCGGGCGTGGGGCCAGCACCGGTTCGCGGCCATCCGCCAGGGCAACCGCACTGGCCACGAACCCGTCGAAGAGCGGGTGAGGCCGGTTGGGGCGGCTCTTAAACTCGGGGTGGAACTGGCTGGCGACGAACCAGGGATGGTCGCGCAGCTCGACGATCTCGACCAGCCGGCCGTCGGGTGACTGGCCCGAGAGGATCATGCCGGCGCCTTCGAGCATCTGGCGATAGCGGTTGTTGACCTCGAAGCGATGGCGATGGCGCTCGTAGATCACCTCCGAGCCGTAGACCGCGGCGGCCTTCGAACCGGGCGTGAGCCGGGCGGGGTAGAGGCCCAGGCGCATCGTGCCGCCCTTGTCCTCCATCTCGCGCTGGTCGGGCATGAAGTCGATCACCGGGTTGGCCGTGAACATCTCGAACTCGGTCGAATTGACATCGCGGGTGCCCAGCACGGAGCGGGCGAACTCGATCACGGCACACTGCAGGCCCAGGCACAGGCCCAGGTAGGGCACGCGCTGCTCTCGGGCGAAGTGGGCGGCGAGGACCTTGCCCTCGATGCCCCGGTGGCCGAAGCCGCCTGGCACGAGCACGCCGGCCACCCCGGCCAGTCGCTCGCCCACGTTCTCGGCGGTCAGCTCCTCGGAGTTCACCCAGCGGATGCGGGCGTCGACGCCGTTCGCCCAGGCGGCATGGCGGAGCGCCTCGCTCACGCTCATGTAGGCATCGGGCAGCTCGATGTACTTGCCCACCAGGGCGATCTCGAGGCTCGGCTTGGGCCGCTTGATCAGGTCGACCAGGGCCTGCCATGCGGTCAGGTCGGGCGCCTTGGCAGTCTCAGCAAGGCCCAGCTCGCGAACGACGAGCTCGCCCAGTCCGGCCTCCTCGAACTGCAGGGGCACTTCGTAGATGGTGTCGGCGGTGACTGCCGGGATGACCGCCTCCGATGCCACGTCGGTGAACAGGGCGATCTTCTCGCGGATCTCGTCGCTGACCGGGTGGTCCGAGCGGAGGACGATGACATCGGGCTGGATGCCGATCCCGCGCAGCTCTTTGACGCTGTGCTGGGTGGGCTTGGTCTTGAGCTCACCGGTTGCAGCCAGGGCGGGCAGGAGCGTCACGTGGACGTACAGGACATTGTGGCGGCCCACGTCCTTGCGCATCTGGCGGATCGCCTCGAGAAAGGGCAGGCTCTCGATGTCGCCGACCGTGCCGCCCACTTCGACGATCACCACGTCGCGATCGCCGTCCTTGGCCAGGCGGCCGATCCGCTCCTTGATCTCATTGGTGATGTGCGGGATCACCTGGACCGTCCCGCCGAGGTAGTCGCCGCGGCGTTCCTTGGCGATCACGGCCTGGTAGATCCGGCCGGTGGTCACATTCGAGAGCTGCGACAGGTTCTCGTCGATAAACCGCTCGTAGTGGCCCAGGTCGAGGTCCGTCTCGGCGCCGTCGTCGGTCACGAAGACCTCGCCGTGCTGGTACGGGGACATGGTCCCGGGGTCCACGTTGATGTACGGATCGAGCTTGAGAATCGAGACGGACAGGCCCCGCGCTCGGAGGATCCGGCCGATACTCGCGGCGGTGATGCCCTTGCCGAGCGAGGAGGTAACGCCTCCGGTCACAAAGACATACTTCGCCATGGGCTGGGTCCTCCGGGGTTTTTCCAATGCTACCGGAAGACGCCGCCGGGAGCAATCCGACCGGGTCGGAGTGACGGTTACAGGTCAGGCGTCGGCGGGCAGGCCCACGGCACCCGGCGGGTCCTGCACGCCTTCGCCCCAGACTTCCGGGCCGCAGAAAAACGGGTGAGCGGCAGGCTTCGGGAATGCGCTCTCCGGATCGCGCCGCCAGGCGTCAAGGCGTTCGTTGAGCCAGCCCTGGATCTCGGCGAACTCGGTCCAGCGCCTGTGTGGCCAACCGTTGGCCAGGCAGATCGAGACGAGCGCCCGCTTGGCGAAGATCACGTCGGCGTAGCCCGCCGCATAGCGGTCGCTTTCACCATCGCCGATGAATACGACAGCCCGGCCGGCTGCCTGGTGGTCCAGGACGCGCTGGCGCTTGCAGGTCCCGCAGACCTGGCAGGCACGATGGGCATTGGGCCAGGTAATGCTGGCCTGGCGGCCCGCGAACGTGGTCCGGGCGGTGACGATCGGCAGCTCGGCCAGCCCGAGCCGAGCCAGGGCCGGTCCGATGAAGCAGCCAAATCCATCGCTGACCACCTCGACCGGGATGCCGGCCGC
>JBEPUS010000323.1:0-2370 GCA_041691435.1 Chloroflexota bacterium | reverse complement strand
ACATCCTGATGGTCGCCGACGAGGTGATGGCCGGCTTCGGGCGGACCGGGCGCTGGTTCGCCATCGACCACTGGGACACCGTGCCCGACCTGATGACGATGGCCAAGGGTCTGACCAGCAGCTACCTGCCCCTCGGCGCCGTGGCGATGCGCCATGACATCGCCGAGTACTTCGAGCAGCACTACTACTACGGTGGCCTGACCTACAGCAGCCACCCGGTCAGCCTCGCTGCGGCCCTCGCCACGATCTCGGTCTACGAGGAGGACGACCTGCTCGAGCGCACGACCCGGATGGGCGCCGTGCTGCGCACGCATCACGAACGCCTGCACGCGAAGCACCCCAGCGTCGGCGCGATCCGCAACCTGGGCCTCTTCGGGATCCTCGACCTGGTCCGCAGCCGCGACCCGTATGTGCCCCTGACGCCGTTCAACGGGACGAGCGACGAGATGAAGGCGATCGGCGCCTACCTGCGCGAGCACAACCTGTACACGATGGTCGCGAACAACTCGATCCACACCAACCCGCCGCTCATCATCAGCGAGGATGAGCTCGCCGCCGGCTTCGAGATCATCGATGCGGCCCTCGAGATCGCCGACCAGGCGGTCGGGGCGTAACCACGTGACGTCGGCCGGGCCCCGGATCCTGGGGACGGCCGAGCGCCCGGTCCGGTCAGCCGCAGGCGATCCCGGCGGGAGCCGTGTGCGCCGGCGTGCCATGGGGTTCGTGGTCCTGGCCATCGCCGTCTTCGCGGCCTGGGAGGCAGCCAAGTGGCTGGGCGGTGATCCATGGCGGCTCCACGGCACGTTCCTGGGGATCCAGGTCGACTACGACCACGTTCCACCGTTCCACTGGCGGATCGCGGACGACCTCTCGCTGCCCCATGCCTGGGACGTCGTGGGGGCGTTCGTGGCTCCCGCCCAGCGCAACGGGGCGCCCCTCGGCCTGATTCTCGTGGGGCAGGCGCTCTTCACGTTCCAGGAGGCGCTGCTGGGATTCGCCTTCGGCAGCGTCCTCGGGCTGGGCCTGGGGATCCTGTTCGTGCACTCGCGGCTTGCCGAACGGGCCCTGGTCCCGTACGTGGTGGCTTCACAGGCGGTCCCGATCCTGGCGATCTCGCCGTTGATCGTGATCGCGACCCAGGCCGGCTGGCTGTCTGTCGCGGTGATCTCGGCCTACCTCACGTTCTTTCCGGTGACCATCGCTGCCCTGCGCGGCCTGCGGGCCGCCGATCCCCGTGCGTTCGAGCTCTTCAGCACCTACGCGGCGTCGCGCCGCCAGACGCTGTGGAAGCTGCGCCTGCCGACATCCATCCCCTATCTCTTTGCCGCCTTCCGGATCGGGGCGGCCGCGGCCGTCATCGGGGCGATCATCGGCGAGCTTCCGGCGGGCATCGCGGGCGGTCTGGGCAGCGCGATCCTCAACTACAACCAGTACTACGTCCAGGGTCCCGAGCGCCTGTGGGCGACAATCATCGTGTGCTCGCTCGTCGGGCTCGCATTCGTCGGCTTGGTCCGGGTGGCCGAGAGCCTGGTGACCCGTGGCCGCTACCGATCGGTGCCGGCGTCAGCGTGAGGAGCCCTGTGCCCGAGACCGCCACCCCCGTCGTGGCCGCCAGCGCGGTCGGCAAGGTCTTCGACCCCGGCCGCGATGCCGTTGTCGCCCTCGACGGGATCGATCTCGTGATCGGATCTGGCGAGTTCGTCAGCCTGATCGGACCGTCGGGCTGTGGCAAGTCCACGTTGCTCCGGATCATCGGCGATCTCGTCGAGCCAACCTCCGGCAGCATCCTGGTCAATGCCAAGCCGGCCCGCCAGGCGCGCCTCGACCGCGATTACGGGATGGTCTTCCAGGCGCCGGTCCTGATGGACTGGCGGTCGATTGCCAGGAACATCGAGCTGCCCCTCGAGATCATGGGCTTCCCGAAGGCCGAGCGCGAGCGGCGATCGGCCGAGCTGCTCGGGCTCGTCGAGCTGGACGGCTTCGGCGACCGGCATCCCTGGCAGCTCTCAGGTGGGATGCAGCAGCGTGTGGCGATCGCTCGCGCCCTCGCCTTCGATCCCAAGTTGCTGCTGATGGACGAGCCCTTCGGGGCGCTCGACGAGATGACCCGCGAACGGATGAACCTCGAGCTGATGAATATCTGGACGCGCACGGCCACGACCGTGGTGTTCGTCACCCATTCGATCCCGGAAGCGGTCTTCCTCTCGACCCGGGTCGTGGTGATGAGCTCCCGGCCGGGGCGGATCAGCCGCATCGTCGACATCGACCTCGGCCAGCCCCGGACCGTCGAGACCCGCGAGACCAACCGCTATTTCGAGCTCGTCACCGAGGTCCGCGAGGCGCTCCGCGGGAACGAGGCCGAGGGCGGGC
>JBEPUS010000322.1:0-2371 GCA_041691435.1 Chloroflexota bacterium | reverse complement strand
AGCCGGTCAACGGGCGCGACATCTTCAGCCGCGTCGTCTACGGCGCCCGCATCTCGCTGCTGATCGCGTTCTTCGCCACGCTGCTGGCCGTGGCCGTCGGCACCGTCGCGGGGATCGTGGCGGGCTACTACGGCGGCTGGATCGACACGCTGATCAGCCGGATCATGGACATCTTCCTCGCGTTCCCGATCCTGCTCTTCGCGCTGGCACTAGTCGGGATCATCCCGGACAGCGCCTTCGGGCTGCAGGGCGACACGCTGCGGATCGTGCTCATCATCGTGATCATCGGCTTCTCCAGCTGGCCCTACATCGGCCGGATCATCCGCGGGCAGACCCTCTCATTGCGCGAGCGCGAGTTCGTCGACGCCGCGCGTAGCCTCGGCGCGCGGACGCCGCGGATCCTGTTCTCCGAGCTGCTGCCGAACCTGATCGCGCCGATCCTCGTGTACGCCACGCTGCTGATCCCGACCAACATCCTGTTCGAGGCGGCGCTGTCGTTCCTCGGCGTCGGCATCCGGCCGCCGACGCCCAGCTGGGGCGGCATGTTGTCGGACGCCACGCACTGGTTCCAGATCGCGCCCAACTTCATGGTCTTCCCGGGTTTGGCGATCTTCGTCACCGTGTTGGCCTTCAACCTGTTCGGCGACGGCCTCCGGGACGCGCTGGATCCGCGGTCCCGATGAGTAACTGCTCCCAGAACACAAGGAGTGCTCGATGAGAAGTAGGCCCAAGGTCGTCGTGGGCGCGCTCGGCGCCGTCGCGGCGCTGGTGCTCGCGGCCTGTGGTGGAGGCAACGCCGCCTCTTCCGGAGGCAGCGGCACCGGCGGCGGCACCACCGACGCGAACGGGGTGCACAACCCTTCGACCCAGAAGGGGGGCACGATCCGCATGGCGAACTCGGGCGACTGGGACTCGCTCGACCCGGCCGACACCTATTACGCCTACTCGTGGAATTTCGTGCGGCTCTACGGCCGTTCGCTGGTGATGTTCAAAGCCTCGCCCGGCAAGGACGGCGCCACGCTGGTGCCTGACCTCGCCCAGACCCTCGGCGTGTCCAGCGACAACGCCAAGACCTGGACCTACAAGCTGCGCAGCGGCGTCAAGTTCGAGGACGGCACGCCGGTCACGAGCAAGGACGTCAAGTACGCCGTCGAGCGCTCGCTGGACAAAGCTACGTTCCCGAACGGCCCGACGTACTTCAACGACGCGCTCGACCTGCAGGGTTACACCAGCCCGTACCAGGACGAGAGCCCCGACAAGCTGGGTCTGAAGGCGGTCGACACGCCGGACGACCAGACGATCGTGTTCCACCTCAAGGCGCCGTTCTCGGGCTTCGACTACTTCGCCCAGCTGCCGTCCACCATCCCGGTGCCTGCAGCCAAGGACACGGGCAGCAAATACAAAGAACACGTGGTCTCCACGGGCCCCTACATGTTCGACACGAACGACCTGGGCAAGAACTTCACGCTCAAGCGCAACCCGAACTGGGATGCGGCCACGGACCCCAACCGCACCGCGCTACCCGACGGGTACAACGTGGCGCTCAACGTCAACGCCGACGACATCGACAACCGACTGGAGTCCGGGGACCTCGACGTCAGCATCGAGGGGACGGGCGTCCAGCCCGCCGCCCAGGGCAAGATTCTGGCCGACCCGCAGCTCAAGGCGAACACCGACTCGGCCGTGGTCGCCCGGCTCTGGTACACCGCAATCAACGGTGACGTTGCGCCGCTGGACAATGTCAATTGCCGGAAGGCGGTCGAATACGCCACCGACAAGACCGGCTACCAGCGCGCCTACGGTGGTGCGACGGGCGGCGACATCGCGACCAACCTGCTGCCGCCGGTGATCCCGGGCGCAGAGAAGTTCGACACCTACGCCTCATCGGGGAGCACGGGCGACGTCGACAAGGCCAAGCAGGCCCTCGCCGCGTGCGGCCAGCCCAACGGGTTCAAGACCAGCATCTCCTACCGCGCCGAGCGGCCGAAGGAGAAGGCGACAGCCGAGTCGCTGCAGCAGTCGCTGGCCCGCGCGGGCATCCAGACCGACCTCAAGCCGTTCCCGCTGAGCGACTACCTGAAGCTGTATGCGGGCAAGCCGGACTTCGCGAAGGCCAACGGCCTGGGCCTCATGGTGTACGGCTGGGGAGCGGACTGGCCAGACGGCTACGGCTTCCTCGCGCAGATCGTGGACAGCCGCACGATCCGGGCGACGGGCGGCAATTCCAACCTGTCGGTGAAGGACCCCGCGGTTGACGCGGACATCGACAAGGCGCTGCAGACGACGGACACCACCGCCCGCGAAGCGATCTGGGTGGACATCGACAAGAAGGTGATGGACGACGCCTACGTCCTGCCGGGCATCTGGGCCA
>JBEPUS010000321.1:0-2379 GCA_041691435.1 Chloroflexota bacterium | reverse complement strand
AGGCGGCCGGCCAGATCCGTGGCCTGGCGATCATCCTCGCCGCGTTCGCCGAAGGACTCGGCGTCCTGGCGATCGTCGTCGGCATTCTCGCGATCGTCATCACCGGCCCCGCCGCCTGAGCCGGGGATCGTACCCGTGCCTCTCCTGTCCGTCGCCGGCGCCGCCCTCCACGCGGCCGTTCGCCTGACGGCCGACGCTCCCAGCGGCGGCCTGACGATCAACCTGTTCTGGATCATCGTCAGCGCGCTCAACTTCGTCGTCTTCTTTGCCCTTTTCCGGGCGTTCGGCTCGGGCCCCCTGACGAAGATGCTCAGCGACCGTCGCGAGCGGATTGCCCAGGGCCTGGCCGATGCCGAGCAGGCGCGCAAGGATCGCGAGGCCTCGGTCGCCGAGCGCCAGGCGACCCTCGTCGAGGCGCGCCGCGAGGCCAAGGAGATCATCGATCGCGCCCAGAAGGTCGCCCAGGAGACGCGCGATGCGGACCTCGCGGCCACCCGCGAGGAGCTCGAGCGACTGCGCGTCCGGGCGGCCGCCGAGATCGAGGCCGAGAAGGAACGGGCGATGCTCGACCTGCGCGGCGAGGTCGCCAACCTGGCCCTGTCGGCCGCCGGCCAGGTGGTCGGCGAGACGATGAGCGATCCGCGTCAGCGCCGGCTCGTCGAGGAGTTCCTGGCCAAGGCCGGTACCGCCGAGTCCGCCGGCTGATGGCGCGCTCCTCCACCGCGGCCCGGCGCTACGCGGAAGCGGCCTTCGAGATCGCCGGCCGGGACGACTCGGTCGATCGGTGGCGTTCGGATCTCGATGGTGCCGCCGTGGTCCTGGGGGATCCGGCGGTTGCCCGGGGACTGAGTGATCCCACCGTCGCCGCGGGCCTGCGCGAGCAGGCCGTCACCACGGGCTTCGGCTCGAAGGTCAGCGGGCCGGTCCTCAACCTGCTGCGGCTGCTGATCCAGCGCGGCCGGATCGAGGACCTGCCCCAGATCGCCGCCGAGTTTCGGCGGCTCGACAACCTCCGCCTCGGTATTACCCCGGCCCGGGTGGTGAGTGCAGCGGCGCTCGAGCCGGCCGAAGTCAAGGCCCTTATCGCCAGGCTCGAAGAGATGACCGGCGGCCGCATCGAGCTCGAACAGGAGGTTGATCCGAGCCTGCTCGGCGGCCTCACCGTGCGCGTTGGCGACCGCCTGATCGACGGCAGTGTCCGGGGTCGCCTCGAGCGACTGCGGACCCAGCTCGTCTCTGGCGCCCTCTAGGAGATCGATCAGATGGCCATCAAATCCGACGAGATCATCAGCATCATCAAATCGGCGATCGACAGCTTCGATCGCGGCGCCGAGACGCGCAGCGTGGGGACCGTGGTCGAGGTGGGCGACGGGATCGCCCAGATCTATGGCCTCGAGGACGCCGTCTCGTCGGAGATGCTCGAGTTCCCGGGCGGGGTGATGGGCATCGCCCTGAACCTGGAGGAGGAGACCGTCGGCGCGGTCATCCTGGGGAACGCCTCGGAGATCAAGGAAGGCGACACGGTCAAGACCACCGGCCGGGTGGTGGAGGTGCCGGTGGGCCAGGGGCTCCTCGGCCGGGTCGTCGACCCGCTGGGCCGGCCGCTCGACGACAAGGGCCCGATCGTCAGCACCAAGACCCGCCCGGTCGAGCGGATCGCGCCGGGCGTCATCGTCCGCCAGTCGGTCGACACCCCGGTCCAGACCGGGATCAAGGCGATCGACGCGCTGATCCCGATCGGCCGCGGCCAGCGCGAGCTGATCATCGGCGACCGGCAGACCGGCAAGACCGCGATCGCAATCGACACGATCATCAACCAGAAGGGCAAGGGCCTGGTCTGCATCTACGTGGCGATCGGCCAGAAGCTCTCGACGGTGGCCAACATCGTGGCGATCCTCGAGGCGCACGACGCCATGGCCCACACGATCGTGGTCGTGGCCGGCGCCGAGGATCCCGCACCGCTCCAGTACCTCGCGCCATACGCCGGCGTGGCGATGGCCGAAGAGGTGATGGAGGTGGGGGTGGAGGTGGCCGGCGAGGGGCTGGTCAAGGATGCCCTGTGCGTCTACGACGATCTCTCCAAGCACGCCTGGGCCTACCGCGAGATGTCGCTCCTGCTGCGCCGCCCGCCCGGCCGCGAGGCCTATCCCGGCGACGTCTTCTATCTCCACAGCCGGCTGCTCGAGCGGGCCGCGCGCCTGAACAAGGACAACGGCGGTGGCTCCATCACCGCGTTGCCGATCATCGAGACCCAGGCCGGTGATGTCTCGGCGTACATCCCGACCAACGTGATCTCGATCACCGACGGCCAGATCTTCCTGGATACGGACCTGTTCAACTCCGGCCAGCGGCCGGCCCTCAACATCGGCATCTCGGTCT
>JBEPUS010000320.1:0-2354 GCA_041691435.1 Chloroflexota bacterium | reverse complement strand
AGATGTGTATTAGAGACAGCTCGAGGACCGCGACGTCGACATCGGACCGGCCCAGGATCTGGCCGGCTCCGCCCGGGCCGGTCCAATCGCCCTCATCCACCATGCGCTCGTCGACCAGGACGCCGTCGGAGGTGGTCGTGCCCGTGTGCCGGCCGGCCACGATCAGGATGTGGCTGATCAGGCGGGTCGTGGTGCTCTTGCCGTTCGTGCCGCTGATCGACACGATCGGGATGCGTCGATCGGCATCGCGGATCCAGGTTGGGCCCAAGGTATCGCCCTCGTCGATCCGGCTTGCCCAGCGGGCCAGGAGGCGCGACTGGCCGCCCGTCAGCCGCGCGGTCCGGGCCGGCGACACGTTGCGTTCAACGAGCCCGATCGCGGCCTCGGCCACGGCCCGTGCCCGGCCGGCAGCCGACCACGGAAACGTCACGATCCAGTGACCCGGGTCGGACGACCGATGGACTGCGAGGCCGGCCCGGCCCTGGCCGTGATCGGCCCGCAGGCGGCGCAACCAGGCGACGAGGTCGGCCACGTCGTCGGGCCAGTCGGTGGCCGGCACGGCGCGACCCAGCCAGACGAGCGCGTGGCGAGCTGGGTTGCGCTGGCCATACCACGTGCGCCGCCGGCCGATGGCGATCTCAACCTTGACCACCGGCTCCAGCCGGTAGACGTTGGGTCCCTCGAGCAGGCGGATCTCGATCAAGCGCACGGTGCCGGGGAGTCTAACAACGCGGGTAGACTGCCGGAATGGACACGCTGCACCCGCCGGGCACGGCGGTCACGCCGGACGAGCTCGAGGAGATCGAGGAGATCGTCCAGGACGAGCTGCCGGCGTACCTCGAGGACCTGGCGACACTCGTCAACATCGACTGCGGCAGCTACACCAAGGCCGGGGTCGACAAGGTCGGCAGCTGGACGGCCGCGTTCCTCGAACGGCTCGGCGCGCAGGTCGAGACACATGCCCACTCGACCCTTGGCAATACGGTCGTGGGGACATTCAGCGGCCGGCCCGGTGCCCCGCGAGCCCTGCTGATCGGTCACCTCGACACCGTCTTTCCCGAGGGGACCGCCGCCGAGCGGCCGCTCCGGATCGATGCGGGGGTTGCCCGGGGACCGGGGGTCACCGATATGAAGGGCGGCCTCCTGGCCGGCCTCTACGCCATCCTGGCCCTCATCTCCCTTGGCGAAGGCGACGATGATCCCGGCACTGCGCCAGCCCAGGCGCGGGGCGAGCTGCCGTTCGAGCGCCTTGTCTTCGTGGCCAACCCGGACGAGGAGATCGGCTCGATCTCGAGCTCGGCGACGATCCGCGAGCTCGCGCTCGCATCGGACGTGTGTTTCGTGCTCGAATGCGCCCGCGCCAACGGCGACATCGTGTCGGCGCGCAAGGGCACGGTCGACCTGCGCCTGACCGTCCATGGCCGCGCCGCCCATGCCGGCGTCGAGCCTGAGAAGGGCCGCAACGCGATCCTCGCGGCCGCCCACCAGGTGATCGAGCTCCAGGCCCTCAACGGCCAATGGCCCGGGGTGACCCTGAACGTCGGGGTCGTGAAGGGCGGTACCCGGCCGAACGTCGTCGCCGAAGAGGCCGTCCTCGAGGTTGACCTGCGGGCGACGAGCCGGCCGTCGCTCGAAGCCGCCGAGGCCGCCGTCCGGGCCATCGCCGGCAAGACCGCGGTTGCCGATACCCACGTCACGGTGAGCGAGACGGCCCGCCATTGGCCAATGGAGCGGCTCGAGCGGAGCGTCCGCCTTGTGGAGCATGCCCAGGCGATCGCGGCCCGGCTTGGCTTCGCATTGGCGGATGCATCGACTGGTGGCGCATCGGATGCGAACACCACCGCCGGCCTGGGCGTGCCCACGCTTGACGGTCTCGGGCCGATCGGCGGCAACGACCACTCGCCCAGCGAATACCTGGAGGTGGATTCCATCGTGCCCCGGACGACCCTCCTGGCGGGGCTCCTGCTGGCCGTCGGTCGCGACCCACTTGTTGGGTCGTGGCGCCCGCATCGCGCCTGACCATGGCCCGCGCCGAACGCCGGCGGATCTCCTCGGGCGGGCCCTACGAAGCCCGCTACGCCTACAGCCGGGCGCTCGTGGTCGGCAACGCGTGCTGGGTCTCGGGGACCACCGATGCCGGTCCGGATGGGCGCTCCACGCATCCCGACGATGCCGCGGGGCAGGCCCGGGCCGCCCTCGAGATCATCGAAGGCGCACTCCACCAGGCCGGGTTCTCGCGCCATGACGTCGTGCGCGTTCGGATCTTCATCACCGACATGGCCCGCAGCCAGGGTGTCCTGGAGGCGCTCGGCGAGCGCTTTGGCGGCATTCGCCCGGCGGCCACCCTGGTCGAG
>JBEPUS010000319.1:0-2394 GCA_041691435.1 Chloroflexota bacterium | reverse complement strand
AGGCGTGGCGTCGGGCGCAGCGGGATCCGGGGCCACGTCGTCGGTCATCCGTCGAACCGGGTGAAGATCAAGGCGCTGTTCTGGCCCCCGAAGCCGAACGAGTTGCTGAGCGCGGTCCGGACGTCGTGATGGCTGGCCACCAGCGGGGTCAGGTCCATCCCGGCGCCCTCTTCGTCGGGCTCGGTCAGGTTGATCGTGGGCGGCACGATCCCCGTCCGGATCGTCTGGATCGTGGCGATCGCCTCGATCGCCCCGGCGGCCCCCAGGGTGTGGCCGAGCATCGACTTGTTGGCGGTCACCGGGACCTCGGCCGCGCGATCACCAAGAATCGTCCTGATCGCCATCAGCTCGGCCTTGTCGCCGGGCGGGGTCGAGGTCGCGTGGGCGTTCACGTGGTCGATCGCGTCGGCGCTCAGATCGGCCTTGGCCAGTGCCCGGCGGGCGGCCCGGACGGCGCCGATGCCGCCCGGGGCGGGCAGCGTGATGTGCTCGGCGTCGGCCGTGGCGCCGTAGCCGATCAGCTCGGCCAGTGGCTCGGCGCCGCGGGCGCGGGCGTGCTCGAGCTCCTCGAGGACCAGGATCCCGCAGCCTTCTCCGATCACGAACCCGTCGCGACCGGCATCGAACGGGCGCGAGGCACCGGTCGGATCGTCGTTGCGGGTGGACAGGGCGCGCATCGCACAGAAGCCGGCGACGAGGGCCTCCTGGACGCCGGCCTCCGAGCCACCGGCAACCATGATGTCGGCATCGCCCCGCCGGATGATCTCCCAGGATTCGCCGATCGCGTGGCCACCGGTGGCGCAGGCCGAGGAGATCGCGAAGTTCGGGCCGAGCGCCCCGAACGTGATCGACAGCTGGCCCGCGCCGACATTGGGGATGGCCATGGGCACGAAGAACGGACTCACCCGGTCCGGGCCGCGGGTCACGTTGATCTCGATCTGCTCGCAGAGCGTGTTCACGCCGCCGAGGCCCGTGCCCAGGATGATCCCGGTCGCCTCGGCCAGGGCACCCTCGAGACGGCCGGGCAGGCCGGCCTGGTCGAGGGCCTCGCGGGCGGCCATCAGCCCCAGCTGGGTATAGCGATCGGCCCGCCGGAGCTCCTTGCGATCGAGGACGCCGCTGGCATCGAACTCGCCGACCGATGCGGCAATCTTGGAGTCCACGCGCTCGGGCTCGAACGACGAGATCCGGGTCACGCCCGACTTGCCGGCGATGAGCCCATCCCAGGTGGCCTGCACGCCGTTGCCAATGCCCGACATGATGCCCATCCCGGTCACCACCACCCGGCGCTCTGAGCGGCTCATCGGACCAGCTTCCCGTTGCGGACGGTCGCCGCGCGATAGACGTCACCGGGCAGGCCGCGCGCCGAGAGGGCGTTGCTCACGACGAGCGAATCGAACTCGGTCCGCCGGATCTCGCCGGCGACCTCGTCGCCGTCCACCGTGACCACCGCCCACGAGGCCGTGGGATCGCCATCGAAGACGTAGCCCGCGCTGCCGGCGTTGACGATCAGCTTCCAGCCCAGGTCACGGATCTCGGGCATATGGGTGTGGCCGCAGCAGATCACCCGGGCGTCGGTCCGTGACGCGCGTTCGATCATCACGTTCGCGTCGAGGGCACCATCGAAGCCGTCCGTCTGCGAACCGGGCGAGGCGTGGGTGGCCAGGACGAGCAGCTCGCCGATCCGCAGCCGGCGTTCGGCCGGCAGGCGTCGCAGCCAGTCGATCCGGTCGTCACCCAGCTGCTCGTGGGCCCACTCGGCGGCCGAGCGGATCGACTCGGGCACGCCGTCCATCATCGAGGGGAAGGCGGCCGCGTAGTCGAAGTCGGCCACGGCGATATCCGTATTACCGGCGACGACCAGCGCGCCATCGGCCTCGAGCTCGCGGACCGCATCCACGACGCCGGCCGGCTCGGGTCCGTTGAGGACCAGGTCGCCGCAGATCATGATCGCGTCCGGCCGCTCCTTCTTGATCGCGGCGCGAACGGCTTCGAGCGCGACCAGGTTGCCGTGGATGTCGCTGAGGACGGCGATCCGGGCCATCAGCCGAGCACCGAGGCGTCCGGGATGATGAAGCTGAGCGTCGCCTGGCAGGCGACCTCGCCGTTCACCGTGGCGATCCCCAGGCCCCGCCCGAAGCGCCGGCCGAGCTTGTCCATGGTCACCTCGAGGCGGAGCGTGTCGCCCGGGCTGACGACGCGCTTGAAGCGGCAGTCATCGATCCCGCCGAAGAGGCCGATCCGATCGCCGAAGCCGGGCTGCTTGGCCACGAAGACGGCCATCGTCTGGGCCAGCGCCTCCACCTGGATCACGCCGGGCATGACCGGCAGGCCGGGAAAGTGACCCTGGAAGAACCACTCGGTCGCGGTCACCGCCTTGATCCCGACGATCCG
>JBEPUS010000318.1:0-2425 GCA_041691435.1 Chloroflexota bacterium | reverse complement strand
ATTCGTGTTCGGAGGACCGAGTGCCGCTCGCGCGGGAGATGAAGCAACAGGTGATCGGGGAGTACGCCGTCGTCGACGGCGACACCGGCAGCCCGGAGGTCCAGGTCGCGCTCCTGACGGAGCGGATCAAGACCCTCACGGAGCACCTGCGAAGCTTTCCCAAGGACAACCATTCGCGTCGCGGCCTCCTCAAGCTCGTCGGTCAGCGCCGTCGCCTTCTTGCTTATTTGATCAAGAAGGACAACACGCGCTACCGGACCGTCATCGGACGGCTCGGACTCCGCCGCTAGGCGCACGCCGCTCCGGACCTCGGGCCAAACCCGGGGTCCTCTCGCGTCAGACGCCAGCGACGTTCCGGGTCACGCGCCCGCAGGTCCCTCCTCCGCACGTCAAGGAGGATCAGATTTCCGTGCCTCAGCCTCAGTCGTTTGAAACCCAGCTTGGTGGTCGCACCCTGACCATCGAAACCGGCCGAATGGCCCGCCTCGCCGGCGGCTCGGTCACCGTCCGCTACGGCGACACGATGGTCCTCGGGACCGCCAACCGGTCGGAGCCGCGACCCGGCCTCGACTTCTTTCCGCTCACCGTGGACTTCGAGGAGCGGATGTATGCCGCGGGCAAGATCCCGGGCGGCTTCATCAAGCGCGAGTCGCGTCCGTCCGAGGCTGCCATCCTGGCCGCTCGCCTGACCGACCGGCCGATCCGGCCGCTCTTTCCCGAGGGCTACAAGGACGACGTTCAGCTCGTGATCACCGTCTTCTCGACGGACCAGGAGAACAACCCGGACGTCCTCGGCACGATCGCCGCGTCGGCTGCCCTCACGATCAGCGAGATCCCGTTCCAGGGCCCGATCGGCGCCGTGCGCATCGGCCGGATCAACGGCGAGTTCGTGGTCAACCCCACCCACACCGAGCTGGCCGATTCCGAGCTCGACCTGATCGTCTCGGGCACCCGTGACGCGATCATGATGGTCGAGGCCGGTGCCAACCTCCTGCCTGAAGACGTGATGGCCGAGGCCATCCTGTTCGGGCACCGCGCCCTCCAGCCGATTGTCGACCTGCAGGACCAGCTCCGCGAGGCCCTCGGCAAGCCCAAGCGCCTGCCCTACCTCGAGCCCCTGACCGAGTCGGTCCTCGACTTCGTCAAGCTGGCCAAGGCCAAGGCCGAGCTCGTGATCGTGGACGTCGAGACCACCGGGCGCGACCCGAAGATGGCCGACCTCCTCGAGATCGGCGCCGTCAAGATCAAGGCCGGCAAGATCACCGACCGCTGGTCAACGCTGGTCGATCCGGGCCGCTCGATCGTCGGCCACCAGATGCACGGCATCACTGACAAGGAGATCAAGGGCGCGCCGACGCCGAAGGATGCTGCCAAGCAGTTCCTGAAGTTCGCCGGCGACGCGATCATCGTCGGCCACAACGTCGGCTTCGACCTGGGCTTCCTCGAAGAGGCGCTCGGCGACGGCTTCCGCTTCGAGGCCGGCAAGTACCTCGACACCCTGGTCCTGGCCCGCGAGGGCTATCCGGACTGGGCCGAGAGCTACAAGCTCGGTGAGCTGGCCCGCTTCTTCGGGATCGAGCTGAAGGACGCCCATCGCGCCGGACCTGACGCCGAAGCGACCGCCCAGCTCGTCCTGACCTTCGCCGGCGACCTGCCCAACCGCCTCGAGACCCTCGCCGAGGGCATTGAGGCGTCCGTGCGTTCCACCCGAACCGGTGGCGATGCCAAGGGCCTCCTCGAGCTGGCGCGCCGCCAGGCACGTGTCTCGAAGAGCCTGTTCGGCCTCGTCCACAAGAAGACCGTCCGGGGGCTCGTCCTGAGCGACGGCATCCGGATGGACGGCCGCGGCCTCGACGAGATCCGCCCGATCACCGTCGAAGTCGGCCTCCTGCCCCGGGCCCACGGCTCGGGCCTCTTCACCCGGGGTGACACCCAGGCCCTGACCGTCGCGACCCTGGGACCGTCCTCGGACGTCCAGCGGATCGACACGATCGGCCCGGAGGTCTCGAAGCGCTACATCCACCACTACAACATGCCGCCGTACAGCACCGGCGAGAACAAGATGATGCGCGGCCCCGGCCGGCGAGAGATTGGCCACGGCCATCTCGCCGAGCGGGCGCTCCTGCCGGTACTGCCGAGCCAGGACGAGTTCCCGTACGTCATCCGCCTCGTCAGCGAGTGCGTGACGTCGAACGGCTCCACCTCGATGGCCTCGACCTGCGGCTCCACCCTCGCCCTGATGGACGCGGGCGTGCCGATCAAGGCGCCGGTTGCCGGCGCGGCGATGGGCCTCATCTCGGAGCCGGACGGCCGTTTCGCCGTCCTGACCGACATCCTGGGCAAGGAAGACTCCTTCGGTGACATGGACTTCAAGGTCACCGGCACCCGCGAAGGCATCACCGCCCTGCAGATGGACATCAAGGTC
>JBEPUS010000317.1:0-2450 GCA_041691435.1 Chloroflexota bacterium | reverse complement strand
CGATCATCAGCCGGGGCATGGCCCTTGGCTACACCATGGGCGTGCCCATGGAAGACCGCTACCTCAAGTCGAAGAGCGAGTTCGAGGACCAGATCGCCGGCCTGCTGGCGGGCAACGCCTCGGAGCGGATCGTCTTCGGCGACACCACCACCGGTGCCAGCAATGACATCGAGAAGGCCACCGACCTGGCTCGCCGGATGGTCACCGAATACGGCATGAGCGAGAAGCTTGGACCGCTGTCCTTCGGCAAGCGCGACGAGATGATCTTCCTCGGCCGGGATATCGCCGAGCAGCGCAACTACTCGGACGACGTCGCCAAGCAGATCGACGACGAGGTCCGGGCGATCATCGATCGGGCCTATGAGCGGGCCCACGATGCCCTGACCACCAACCGCGAGCGACTCGACCGCCTCGCCGCGAAGCTCGTCGCCGAGGAGACCGTCGACTCGGAGGGCTTCGAGGCCCTGTTCTCCGACCTGCCGCCCAAGACCGACGTGCGAACGCACGGTTCGATCGTCGCACCAGGCCCCACCGGGCCCCTGCCGGATCCGGCCGTCAACCCGATCTGATCCGTCCCTCCACCTGAACCCCTGACGGGCGAGCCTTCACGGCCCGCCCGTTTCGATTCCCGCCGGTACACTCGGGAGACCACCCAGGCCAGCCGTCGCGAGGCAGATCAGCCCACATGACCGACGCCCTCGAAACCTACCTGGCGGCCACCGCCGACACGCGCATCGCCGACTACCTCGAGTTCCTGCGGATTCCCAGCATCTCGGCCCAGCCGGAGTACGCGGCCTCCTGCCGGGAGGCCGCCGAATGGCTGGCGGGGCAGCTTCGGGCGATCGGCGTCGAGCACGTCGAGGTGGCCGAGACCGGCGGCCATCCCGTCGTGTACGGCGACTGGCTGCACGCGCCGGACGCACTGACGGCCATCGTCTACGGGCACTACGACGTCCAGCCAGTCGACCCGATCGAGCTGTGGGAGACGGCGCCCTTCGAGCCGTTCGTGCGTGGCGACCGGATGATCGGGCGCGGCGCGGCCGACGACAAGGGCCAGGTCCACATCCATCTGCGGGCGACCGAAGCCCTGCTGGCGACCACGGGTGGACTGCCGATCAACCTCAAGTTCGTCTTCGAGGGCGAGGAGGAATCGAGCTCCGTCCACCTCGACGCCTGGCTCGAAGCGAACAAGGCCCGGCTGGCCGCCGACCTGGCCGTGATCAGTGACACGGGCTTCTTCGAGGGCAATCGGCCCGCGATCACCGTGGGCCTTCGGGGAATCTGCTACATCCAGGTGGATGTGACGGGGACTCGCGTCGACCTGCACTCGGGCCAGTTCGGCGGCGCCGTCCAGAACCCGGCCAATGCGCTTGCCCAGATCATTGCCGCGCTCAAGGGACCGGACGGCCGGATCCGGGTGCCCGGCTTCTACGACGATGTCGTGGTCCTGACCGAAGTGGACCGCGCCGCGTTTGCCGACCTGCCGTTCGACGAGGACCTGTACCGGACCGATCTCGGCCTGCCCGCCCTGGTTGGCGAGGCCGGCTACTCCACGCTCGAGCGACGGGGCGGCCGTCCGACGCTCGACGTCAATGGCATCTGGGGCGGCTTCCAGGGCGATGGGGCCAAGACGATCATCCCGGCCCACGCGCACGCCAAGATCAGCTGCCGGCTGGTGCCGGACCAGGATCCCGGAACGATCTTCGAGCTCCTCCGCGCGTTCATCCTCGAGGTGGCGCCGCCCGGCTGCACGGTGGAGGTTCGCAGCCTCGGTGGCGGCCGTCCCAGCCTGACACCCATCGACCATCCCGCAACGAAGGCCGCCGCCCGGGCGATCGAGGCGACCTTCGGCGTCGCCCCGCTGTACATCCGGGAAGGCGGCTCGATCCCCGTCTGTGCCAGCTTCGAGACGATCCTGGGCCTGCCGGTCGTGCTGCTCGGCTTCACCCCGCCCGACGACAACGCCCACGCTCCGAACGAGTCGATGTCGCTGGCCAACCACGAGACGGCCATCCGCACCGTTGCCGCCTACTGGCACGAGCTGGCCGGCCTGCCCCGCTGAGCCGCGCCAGGTGAGGCGCCCGCCGACTGTGCGGAACTGTGGGGTCCGGGCGGGTGATTTGGGAGGTTCCGGGTGCTAGGATGCAGGAACTGGCAGCACCGGGAGGATTCATTCGCGTGAGCACCGAAGCAGCCGAGCCGGCCATCAGCCAAAAGGGCGTGTGGCGGCTCGAGACCCCCAACGGGAGCATGGCGCCGCGCTCGGCGCTCGATGTCCTGGTCGACCTCAACGATCGCGTCACGAGCGGCAAGGTTGGCGAGTTCCAGCCGATCCCCCTCGGGTTCACCCCGCTTGACAAGACCATCGGCTCCGGCCTGCGGCCCGGTGAGCTCCTCCTGATCGGCGGCGCCCAGGGCACCGGCAAGACGACGATGGCCCTCCAGATGGC
>JBEPUS010000316.1:0-2472 GCA_041691435.1 Chloroflexota bacterium | reverse complement strand
GACGATGTAGCCGCCCTCGCCCTGGATCGGCTCGACGATGATCGCGGCGACCTCGCTGGCCGGCGCCAGCTTGTCGAACAGGACGTCATCGAACCAGCGCAGGTCGTCGACCTTGCCGAACGGCGCATGGAAGATCCCGGGCAGCAACGGCCCAAATCCCGCGTGGTACTTGGCCTTGGATGCCGTCAGGCTGATGGACCCATAGGTCCGACCGTGAAACGCGCCCAGGAAGGCGACCACGTAGGGCCGTTTGGTGGCGTAGCGGGCGAGCTTGATCGAGGCCTCCACCACCTCGGTCCCCGAGTTGCCAAGGTAGACGCGGGCCGGGCCATCAAACGGGGCGAGGCGGGCCAGGCGTTCGCAGACCTCGGGGTAGATGGGCAGGTAGAAATCCGAGGCCGAGAAATGGATCAGCTCGGCTGCCTGCTCCTTGATCGCTGCCACCACCTGGGGGTGGCTGTGGCCGGTCGACGTCACGGCGATTCCGGCCGCGAAGTCGAGGAACAGGTTGCCATCGATGTCCTCGACCACCAGGCCATCGCCCCGGACCGGCACGATCGGGTAGGCCCGCGGCAGGCTGGGCGACGTCCACGTCTCGTCGTAGGCGATGTGCGCCCTGGCCTTCGGACCTGGGACCTCGGTGCGCAGGTCCGGGACGGGTCGGTTGCCGGCAAGTCGGTTCATTGCGGACGTCGCGGCCTGGGTCACGTGGCACCTCTGGATGGCCGGCCTGTCCCGCAGGGGGCTGGCCCGGACCGAGGCCCAGCGGCCTCGAGGGACGAATAGGTTTTATGCAGACTGAATAACCGGAGCGGAGTATAGCCGGACGCGGTCAGTCGACGAGGGTGTGGCTCTGCTCGCGCAGGAACTGGGCGACGTAGTACATGGACAGCCCGGCCTTGCCGGTCGAGCCCGAGCCCTTCCAGCCGCCGAACGCCTGGACGCCGGGCCACGCACCGGTCGTCGCGCCGGCCCGCCGGTTGACGTAGAGCGTGCCGGTCTCGATCGTGTCGAGGAACTGCTGCACCTCGGCCGGATCCTCGCTGAAGATCCCCGCCGTCAGGCCGTAGACGCTCTCGTTCGAGAGCCGGATGGCGTCGCTCAGCGAATCGACCGGGGCGACCGCCGTGAACGGCGCGAAGAGCTCGTCGATGAACAGGCGATGGTCGGCCGGCAGGTTGCCGACGATCGTCGGCTCGACGTAGAAGCCGCGCTCGAGGCCGCCGTCGGTCAGGCGCTCGCCGCCCGTGAACACGGTGCCATCGCGGCGGGCCTCGCTCGAGGCCTGCTGGTGGCGGTCGACGGCGCGCTGGTCGATCACCGGACCCATCCAGTTCGAGCGGACGAGCGGATCGCCGATCGCGAGGGCTTCGGTCTTCTCGACGAGCAGCTTGATCAGCTCGTCGTGGACCGGCCGCTCGACGTAGACCCGGCTGTTGGCCGAGCACTTCTGGCCGCTGAAGCCGAATGCCGAGCGGACGATCCCCTCGGCGGCCTCTTCGAGATCGGCGCGGGCGGTCACGATGGCCGGATTCTTGCCGCCCATCTCGACGATGGCCGGCCGGGGAAACCGGCTCGAGAACTTCTTGAACAGCTCGAAGCCCACGTCGTACGAGCCGGTAAAGACGATCCCGTTGATCCCGGGGTTCTCCTGGAGCTCCTGGCCCACGGTCTCGCCGGGGCCCATGACCAGGTTCAGGGTACCGTCGGGCAGGCCTGCATCGCGGTAGGCCTGGACGAGGTTGATGCCCGAGAGCGGCGCGGTCGTGCTGGGCTTGAAGACGGCCGTGTTGCCGGCGATCAGGGCCGCGGCAGTGGGCCCGGCCGACAGGGCCATCGGGAAGTTGAACGGGCTGATCACCCCGAAGACGCCCAGCGGCCGGAGGACTGAACGCGTGTGGACGGCGGCATCGCCGAGGTTGTCCATCGGGTGGTCGTAGCCGTCGTTGCGCTCCATGATGTCCGAGTAGTAGCGCAGCAGGTCGGCGGCTTCCTCGACCTCGCCGAGGGCCTCGAGGCGACTCTTGCCGACCTCGATCGCCATGTCCGCCGCGTACACCATCTGGCGCTGGCTGATCAGCTCAGCCGCCCGGCGGATGATGGCCAGGCGCTCCCGCCAGGGCGTCGCTGCCCAGGCGGGCTGGGCTGCCCGGGCGGCGCCGATCGCATCGCGAACATCCTGCCGGGTGCCCTTGGCGAAGTACCCCACGATCAGGTCCTGGTCGATCGGCGAGCGCACGGTTGTCTCGCCCTCTCCTGCGCGCTCCACGCCGCCGATCAGGTTGAGGTGATGGCCACCGAGCTGGCTGCGAGCCTGGACGAGGCCCGCCTCGTACAGGTTGTGGAGCTCTTCGTTGTCATTGCGCAGGGTCGCGTAGGTGATCTTGAGGCGCGGCTTCGCGTCGGTCGTCATTGGTGTTCCCCTGTCTCGGGTGCTGGCGCGGGCCGGCGACGATGCGCGGCGGCGACTTC
>JBEPUS010000315.1:0-2490 GCA_041691435.1 Chloroflexota bacterium | reverse complement strand
GTAGTTGCCGTTCGCCTGCGATTCGAGGCCGTAGGTGTTCGTCAGCACGCTGACCGGTTGGTGGTTGAAGAAGATCAGCAGGACGCCTGCAAATACCAGCATCCCGAGGATCTCGGCGGCGACTCCGAGATTGTTCACGATGGTCATCAGGCGCACGCCATAGCCGTTGATGATGGTGGTGAGGATCAAGGTTCCGAGGGCGACCCAGACATTCCATGAGAACGGTCCGAACTTGCCCGTTCCGTCGATCCCCAGGATCGAGGACAGGACGAGCGGGACGGTAATCGCCACGGCAGTGGTGGTGAGCACGCCGGCCCAGAAGTAGAACCAGCCGGTGAACCAGCCGAGCGTCCGATTCGAGAGGCGCTTCGACCACTGGTAGATCGACCCAGCGACCGGGAAATGGCTGGCCAGCTCGGCGAAGTTCAAGGCGACGAAAAGTTGACCGAGCACGACGAGGGGCCAGGACCAGAAGAAGGCGGGTCCGCCCACCGACAGGCCGAGGCCGAACAGGGTGAACGTACCCGTCGAGACGCTGATGTAGCTGAACGCGACCGCGAAGTTCGACAGGAAGCCGAGCGAGCGCTTCAGCTCCGGCTTGATGCCCAGGCTCTGCAGGTGCGCGTCATCGCGCGCCGCCTGGTCTGCGGCATTGGTAGGACCCGACACGAACAACCCTCCTCATTCGCCACGCGTCGACTGGGGGACGTCGCGCGCGACCCTCTGCCCGTCAAGAGCCGCGAGGACCGTGGGGCACCACCGCCTGGCTCCCTCAAACCAGACATGTTGGGCCGCAGGATAGGAGCCGCCGCGTGCAGAGTCAACGGCGATTCGCGCGGGCCGGGCCACGGTCCCGTGGACGAGGAGTCAGCTGGCGGCGCCGGCCTCGCGCACGGCGTCCGGGGCGGGCCGGTGGTGGACCACTGGCTGGACGTAGCGATCGACCATCTCACGCGTCCCGAGGACCGCCAGCTCCTTGAAGAGGAAGGCGATCTTATCGCCCTGGTCGGCCAGGATCTGGTCCTTCTCGGGCAGGTCCCAGAGCGCTCGCTTGAACGGCCCGATGGCCTTCTTGCGGGTGGTGTACACGAACTGCTCGTCCGTCTGGTCAGCCTTGCGCTCATCCGCCGCGTCGCTGAAGCACCAGGCATCGATCTGCTTCAACAGGCCGGCCGGGAAGGCGGGGTTGTCGAAGAGTGCGTTCTGGAAACCGGTCGCAAGGTGGATCTCGGCCGCCTCGACCGCCGGGAAGTGATGGAAAAGCTCGTCGGGCAGGGTGCTCGCGCCGTGCTGGACGGCGCCGGCCAGGCCATATTCGCGGGCCACCTCGCCGAGCCGCCGGATCACCTCGAAGTCGAGCTTGACGGCCGCGATCGAGCCATCAGGCAGCGGGACGCCGCCATGGCTGGTGCCGGTCTGGAGGCTGACCTTGCTGATCCCGACGGCGCCTGGACTGCGCCGCTCGAGCTCAGCCTTGAAGCCGTCGAGATACGCACGCAGCTCGGGCTCGGTCGAGTTCTGCTTGCCGACCTCGCCGATCTCGCCGCCAACGCTGATCGTGATCCCGGCCGGCTCAAGCTCGCGGATCAGCGCCGTCAGCTCCGCCGCCCGCTCGTAGTTCGCACGCTGCTCCAGGTCGACGTTCGCCTGCGATAGGTCGACGAGGGTCGAGCTGTCGATGTCGATGTTCCGGTAGCCCACCGCGATCGCCTGCCTGCAGGCAGCCCGGATCTCCTCGGTCATCTTCTCGGGATCGGCCTTGTACTTGGCGGCGTTGAACTGGTAGTGGTCGCCCTGGACGAACACGGGATGTTGCCAGCCTGCCGCGATCGCCCCGGCCAGGACGCTCGTCGCGTACTCGGCAGGGCGCTGGAAGGTGTAGGTCTGCTCGCTGCGCGCCAGCTCGAGGATCACGGCACCCACGCCGCCGGCCTCGGCCCGCTCGAAGATCGTGCGGGCCATATCGAACGTCTGGGCGCGCAGGTTGATCGCCGGCACCGTGAAGCCGTGGACCTCGCCCCGTGAGCGAGCGAGGTACAGGTCCTGGATGCTGGCCGAGTGCGCCCCAAGCTCAAGGCTCGCCTCCCAGACGAGCCAGCGGGCGGCCTCGACCGTGCCGTCGTCGGCGGAGAAGGCGGCCGTCCAGGCGAGGTCGCGGATGGTCACGGACCGGAACTTCGCCTCGTCCGAGACCACCAGCCGGCCATCAGCCACCGCCGCCGCGGGTCGGAGCAGTCCGAGGAGCTCGGTGACAGACGTGGCGACGGTGGGCATCAATGACTCCGCTCTGGCAGTGCGCTGGTTGGTCCCGATTCTAGTCGGAGACCCCGGCTCGGTTCCGGCGACGCTCTGCGGGGCCTGGTCGGCCGGTCGGCCGCGATGCCGCGCCGGTCGGCCGCGATGCCGCGCCCGTCGATTCCGCGCCGGTCGATCCTGCGCCCCGCGCCGGTCGATCCTGCGTTTGTCGATCCGGCGCCCCGCGCCGGTCGA
>JBEPUS010000314.1:0-2508 GCA_041691435.1 Chloroflexota bacterium | reverse complement strand
CTGATCATCGAGGCCTGACGAGCGGGTTCAACGTGGGCGGGCCGGCCGGCTAGCGGATGTACGTGCCCCCTGGATCAAGCTCGACGCGCATCAGCTGGAGCTCCGCATCGGTCGGCTCAGGCGTGACCGTCAGCTGCGCGCTGATCCTGGGCTCCCAGCCGATCGTGTCACGGACGGCATCGAGGGTCGCCCCGGGATGAAGCGCGTCGAGGCGCATCTCACCCTCGTCGCTGAAGTGGTAGATCCCAAGGTCGGTCACCACCACCGAGGGGCCCCGCCCGAGCCAGCCCTGCTCTCGTCGAATCCGCTCTGCATCGGCCGCGCCGCCGAGGTTGCCCGGTGATGTCCGGAAGTCGATCTTGTCGACGAACGAGCGTCGCGACTGGCGCATGATCACGAAGATCTGGCGGGCGTTGATCGCGATCTCGCAGGCGCCCCCCGAGCCCGGCAGGCGCGTGACGGGGCTGGCGTAGTCGCCGATGACGGTCGTGTTGATGTTGCCGAAGCGGTCGATCTGGGCCGCTCCCAGGAAGCCCACGTCAACCAGGCCACCCTGCAGGTAGAAGGCGAACAGCTCGAACATGCTCATGGCGGCGGTGGCCCCACTGACGATCGTCGGATCGCCGATCGACAGGGGCAGGCGGGCCGGGCGGGCGCCGAAGACCCCGGCCTCGTAGACCAGCTCCAGGTCCGGGGCCACGGTCCGCTTGGCGAGGTTCACCGCGATGTTGGGCAGGCCCACGCCCACGAAGCACACCCGCTGGCCGGCCAGCTCCCGGGCGGCGGCGGCAATCATCATCTCGGACTTCGAGAAGGGCGCCGCGGCGCTCATCGGTACTCGCCGTAGTCGACCGAGCCGGACGGCGCCGGAGCGCTCGGGCGGAGGTCCGCCAGCCGCTGCTCGCCCAGTTTCTCCACGTACTCGCCCCGGCCGGCCAGGCCGTGGACCCATTCGGCCAGCCAGGCATCAGTCGCCGCCGGATCCCGGCTGATCGGGTCCCAATCGATGTAGAACCGGTTGTCCCGGTCGTAGCGGCCCTGGACATACGAGGGGTGCGCGCCCCACGGCTCAACGACGACAGCATCCACGATCAGGCCCGGAATGATCGTCCGGTTCGGGTCGGCTCGGATGACGGCCTCGTCGACCAGCTCCTCGACCACCACGATCAGCCGCTCGGCGGCGAAGGCAGCCTCCTTCTGGCAGCCAAGCAGTCCCCACGCCTGGGTGTCGCCGTTCGCGTCGGCCCGCTGGGCGTGGACGATCGTGACGTCCGGCTTGAGCGGTGGCACCGCGTAGACCGTGCCGTCGCCGTAGGGCGACTCGATCGGCCGGATCAGCGGGTTGACCACCGGCAGGTCGGTCTCGAAGTAGCTCCGCAACGGGAAGAACGGCAGGTTGGCCGCGCCGGCGGTGTACCTGGCCACCATCCCGAAGTGGCTGTACTCCTCGAGCTCGAGACTGGGCTGCATACCCTCGGTGACCCGCCGGATGGCATTGAGGCCGCCCACACCGGGGTTGCCCAGCCAGCTGAAGATCAGCTTCCGGGCGACGCCCGCGGCGACCATCTGGTCGTAGATCACGTCCGGCGTCATTCGGGCGAGGGTCAGGTCGCGCCGGCCCTGGCGGATGATCTCGTGACCGGCCGAGAAGCTGATCAGGTGGGTGAAGCCCTCGATCGCCACGGTGTCGCCGTCGCGCACGATCTCCGCGATCGCGTCGTGCATCGTGGCGACCTTCGAGGCGCTCATCGCTGTCCGCTCATCGTTGGCCGGGCCGGCGCCGCCTAGCCGCCCGCTTCGACGCCGCTGATCGCACCGGCGGCCATGGCTGCCTCGAGGATCTCGCCATGCTCCGACGCCACGTCGGCAACGGCCTCTCCGAAGATCCGCAGCGCGGTGGCCATCTCGGCCTCGGACACCGTCAGGGCAGGCGACATCCGGACGCTCGACTTGCCACACTCGAGGACGAGCAGGCCACGCTCGAAGGCCGCCCACTGGACCTCCTCGGCGTGTTCGGGCGTGTCGAACTCGATGCCCAGCATCAGGCCCTTGCCGCGGACGGCCGTGATCAGGCCGGCGTGCCGGCGATGAAGCTCGCCCAATCCATCGAGCGCCTGCTGGCCGGCCCGCGCGGCATTGGCCACCAGGCCGCCCTCGAGGAGGTCGATCGTGGCCAGGGCGGCCGCACAGGCGACCGGGTTGCCGCCGTAGGTGGACCCATGCGCGCCCGGTCCCCAGGTCTCGAGCAACGGCGCCCGGGCGATCAGCGCCGCCAGGGGCATGCCGCTGGCAATTCCCTTCGCCGACAGGAGGATGTCCGGCTGGACCCCCCAGTGCTCCACGGCCCACATCCGGCCGGTCCGGCCGGCCCCCGATTGGATCTCGTCGGCGATCAGCAGGATCCCATGCCGGTCACAGATCTTGCGCAGACCCTGGAGGAAGCCGTCCTCGGGGACGATGTAGCCGCCCTCGCCCTGGATCGGCTCGACGATGATCGCGGCGACCTCG
>JBEPUS010000313.1:0-2509 GCA_041691435.1 Chloroflexota bacterium | reverse complement strand
CGGCCAGGTTGCCGTACGCCGTGAGCGGGCCGCCGAGGCCGGGACTCGCGCGCAGCGGCCCCGGGTCGTGCACGGCGACCACGCCCAACGCAACGAGGTCGCGAGCGATCGCGGGCAGCGCCGCCTCGAGCTCGGCGACCGTCGGGAACGGAACCCGCGCATTCACCAGGGACGTCGCCGTTTCGTGGAGGATCCCCGACGGGATTCCGTGCTCGTCGCACCGGATCTTGCCGCCGGGCGGATCGGCCGAACCCGGCCCCACCCCGGCCAGGTCCAGGGCCGCCTGGCTCGCCCAGAGCGCATGGTGGTCGTGGGCCCAGAGCGCGATGCGACGGCCGGGTGCGACCCGCTCGAGGTCCGCGGACGTCGGCCAGCCGCCCCAGCGATCCTGCGCCCAGCCGTTGCCGGTGACCCAGGAACCAGGTGCGGCCGCAGTGTGCGCCTGCCGCACCAGCTCCAGGCCGTCGGCCAGGCTCAGCGTGTCGGCCAGCTGGAGCTCGCCCCGCGCGATCGCCGCATCGGCGAGGTGGAGGTGGCTGTCGGTCATCCCGGGCAGGGCGATCTCGTCTGGGCCGAGCTCGATCCGGCGAGTCCCCGGCCCGGCGGCCAACTCGACATCGGAACGGGAACCGGAGGCGACCACCCGGCCGGCGCGGATCGCGATCGCCGCGACTTCGCCAAGGTCACGCTCGCCCGACAGGCTGATAATCCGACCGAGGACGATGGTGTCGGCGGACACTCTCAGCCGCTCGCCGGCCCGGCCAGGAAGCTGGCCAGCACCGCGCCCCGCAAGCCTGCGCCGAGCGCGAGCGCCAGGGCGATCCGGGCCTTCGGGCCGGTCAGGGTGCCGGCGAGCAGCGCGCCTGCCCGAACCCAGGTCGCACCACCGCCGGGAAATGCATAGCCGGGACCCGCCGCGCCGGATGGCGAGCGGGTCGCCAGCACCACCGGAATGCCGTCCCGGATCGCGGCGGCCGCTTCGTCGAGGAGGCTCGGCGCGGTGTTGCCCGCGCCAGTGGCTTCGACCACAATTCCGGCCGGTCGCAGAGCCCGGACCGCACCGATCAGGCCCTCGTCAAGCCCGATCGTCGCAACCACGATCGGCACCGGAGCACCGGCATGCTGGGGGGCCAGGACCGTCCGGCGCGGACGGGGCGCCCGCTCGATCAGGATCGCGCCGCCCAGCACCTCGCCGATCCTGCCCTCGTTCAGGCTCTTGAACGTGTCGAGCGCGCTCGCGTGCGTCTTCGTCACGTCCGCGGCAGGCTCGATCGTGCCGCCCAGGACGACCACGACTCCGAACCCGACGAGTGAGGGCGACGCGGCGCAGCGGACTGCGTCGCGCAGGTTGCGCGGCCCGTCGTAGTCTCGATCCGTGGCATTGCGCATCGCGCCGGTCACCACGATCGGCTTGGGCGTGTCCACGAGCAGCTCGAGGGCAAAGCTCGACTCCTCGATCGTGTCCGTGCCCTGCACGACGACGATGCCATCAATCGCCGGGTCTGCGGCGAGGTCCCGGATCTCCGCAGCGAGCGCCAGCAGGCGATCGAACGTCCAGTGACTCGCCGGGATCATCCCCCGGTCGATGGGGACCAGCTCGGCGATCCTGGCCAGTCCTGGGGTTCGGGCGAGGATAGCCGCCCCGTCGAGCGCCGGAACTGCGCCGCCCGCGACCGGGTCCACGACCATGCTGATCGTCCCGCCCGTGAACACCACGGCGACCCGCCGCATCAGGGTTCCGCGAGTGGAGCTGCGGTCGGCGGGTGCCGGTAGATGGCGGAGAGGATCCCCGACACCGTGATCGCCACGGCCACCACGAAGACCACGGCGGTCGTCGAGATCAGGTCGGCGATCGGCCCGACGATGATGATCGGCAGGAAGCTGGCAGTGGAGATCAGCATGTTGAGGACGCCGAAGACCCGCCCCCGGACCTCCTGGGGCAGATCTTCCTGGAGCTGGGTCTGGGCCGGGATGGCGACGCTGGCGTAGGCGATTCCGGCCAGGAATGCGAGCACGATCGAGATCGAGATCAGGGTCACCAGGGAGGAGACGTCGATCGGTGAGACCGAGGTGACCCGCTGGAGAAAGCGAGTGAGCGGTCCGGCCGCCGACAGGACCGCCAGGAAGATCCCCAGCAGGATCAGGCCGGTCTCGATCGTCCGCCGCCGCGACAGGGATTTGCCGTAGCTGTTGAGCAGGAGGATCCCGGTCACCACGCCCACGCCCAGGGGCAGCACGATCACCACGAAGTCCTTGGCCGAGAGGCCCAGGGCCTGGGTGGCGAACGCGGGACCCACGACGCCGAGCACGCCGATCAGCGACGCGGTGATCGCCAGGTAGAGGAGCGACCAGGAGATCGCCCGGTTCGCCCGGATGAAGGCGATCCCCTCGCGCAGCTGGCCGAACGTGGACTCGACCGCATGGCTCGCTTCGTGGACGGCCAGCCCGTGGGCCCGATCGAGGGCGACGACCGGGGGCACCGACGGCAGGGTGACCGTGAGGACCATGG
>JBEPUS010000312.1:0-2511 GCA_041691435.1 Chloroflexota bacterium | reverse complement strand
GCTGCTGGTGGGCCTGAACTTCGCCAAGGCGCTCGCCTGGGTCCATGGCCGGCCGCTCGTGGGCGTGAACCATCTCGACGGGCATGTCGAGGCAGCCTGGCTGCTCGATCCGGCCGAGGTCGATCGCCCAGAACCGGAGTTCCCGCTCATCGCCCTCGTCGTCTCCGGCGGGCACACGTTCCTCGCCGAGATGCGCGGCCACGGCGACTATCGCCTGCTTGGCGAGACGGTCGACGATGCCGCCGGCGAGGCATTCGACAAGGTGGGCCGCCTCCTTGGCCTGGGCTACCCGGGTGGGCCGGCGATCATGCGTGCAGCCGCCGACGCCACGAGCCGCGACGTGGTCTTTCCGCGGGCGTGGCTCGGCGACACCTACGACTTCAGCTTCAGCGGCCTGAAGACCGCCGCCCGGCGGATCATCGACGCAGCCCGCGCCCAGGCCGGCCTGGCGGACGACGCGCCGGCCGACGCCCTGCCGCCGGCGGTCGTGGCCGAGCTCGCCTGGGGCTTCCAGGACGCGGTCGTCGATGTCCTGGCCCGCAAGACGGCCCGGGCGGCCCGGGCGATCGGGGCGCGCTCGATCGTCGTCGGCGGGGGCGTTGCCGCGAATCGGGTCCTCGCCGAGCGGCTGGCGGCCGAGGCAGCCCAGCTCGGCCTGCCGCTCCACGTACCGCGACCCGGGCTGTGCACGGACAACGGGGCGATGATCGGCGCCGCCGGCGGGCGCCTCTTCCTGGCCGGGGCGCGCGCCGGCCTCGAGCTCGACGCCCGGCCCAACCTGCCCCTGGCCAGCCGATGAGCCCGGCGAGTCCGGCGCGCATCGATCCGGCCTCGATCCGCCAGGTCCTGCGGGCAGCCGGCCTCCGCCCGCGTCACGCACTCAGCCAGAATTTCCTCGTCGATGTGGATGTCCTCGAGGCGATCCTTGCCGAGGCAGCACCCGAACCCGGGGGCCAGGTGCTCGAGATCGGGCCCGGCCTGGGCTTCCTCACCGCCGCGCTCCTCGCGGCCGGAGCCAGCGTCTGCGCCGTCGAGCTCGATCCGGGCCTGGCGGGCTTCCTGCGCGATCGCTTCGCCCCAGTCCTTGATGGCCAGGGTCCCGGTTCGCTCCAGCTGATCGAGGGCGATGCGCTCGACCAGCCCCTGACCCGGCTCGTGGCTCAGCCCTACGACGTCGTCGCCAACCTGCCGTACCACATCACGAGCCCCATCCTGCACCGCCTCCTGGGTGAGCCGCCTCGCCCGCGCCGTCTGGTGCTGATGGTCCAGCGCGAGGTGGCCGAGCGGATCGCGGCTCGGCCCGGCGGCCTCAGCTACCTGTCCGTCTTCGTCCAGTACCACGCCGCGGTCCGGATCGCCAGGCGCGTGCCGCCGAGCGCTTTCGAGCCGGCGCCGGCAGTCGACTCGGCGGTGATCGTGCTGGAGCCCTTCGCCGAGGACGACCGCCTGGACCCTGCCGCCGAGGATGCTCTCTGGCGCCTGGTCCAGGCCGCATTCCGCGAGCGGCGCAAGATGATCCACAACGTCCTCACCCGGCAGCTGCCGGTCTCCGCCGAGCGGATCAGCGCGGCCCTCGCGGGCGCCCGGATTGATCCCGACCGGCGCCCCCAGACCCTGGCCGTGGGGGAGTGGCTGCGCCTGCTCGAGACCCTCGGGCCGGTCGGCTCGGATGAACGCGGCCGGCGGTCGACCCGGGATCCGGCGCCGCCCCGGGCGGAACGGTGAGCGAGCCCGGGCGGCGGCTCGGACCGGTCGTCCGGCTGGCGCCGGCCAAGATCAACCTCACCCTGGCGATCGTCGGCCGGCGGCCGGACGGCTTCCATGCGCTGCACTCGATCATGGCGCCGCTGGCCCTCGCCGACCGCTTGTCGCTGGCCCCCGCGGCCGGTTCCGCCGACACGCTCCACGTTGCCGGCGCTGACCTCGACCGTTCGGCCCTGGGCCCACCTGCCCAGAACCTGGTCCTGCGGGCGATCGCGGCGGCGCGGGCCGCGGTCGGCGGCGCCCAGCCGACGCCGGCCCTCGCCGCTCGCCTCGACAAGTGGATCCCGATCGCCGCCGGCCTGGCCGGCGGCAGCAGTGATGCGGCAGCCGCGCTCGAGGGGGCGCTGGAGGCGTGGGGTGCCGGTGGCGATGCCGTCCTGTCGAGCGACGAGCGCCTGAGGGTCGCGGCCCGGCTCGGGTCCGACGTGCCGTTCTTCCTGGCCGGTGACATCGCCCTGGTCGAGGGCCGCGGTGAGCGGGTGAGCCCGCTGCCCGGGGCGATCCGGGGCGATGCCCCGGGGATCCTCCTGATCGTGCCCCGGATTGCGCTGGCCACGGCCGCCGTCTTCGCGGCCTACGCCCAGGCCGGGGCGGCGATCAACGGCGCCACTCGGCAGTCCTCCGAGCACCTCGCCGGCGAGCTCCAGCGCGGGATCACGGCGGCCACGCTCCACGATCGGGCCGGGATCCTGGCCTCCGCCAACGACCTGTTCCCAGCCGCGGCTGCAGTCGAGCCCCGGATCGTGC
>JBEPUS010000311.1:0-2528 GCA_041691435.1 Chloroflexota bacterium | reverse complement strand
CCCTGGTCGTGCTCGGCCAGCTCGACCCCGCGGCCGGCCTGGTCATTGACGGCATCGGCCTCTCCCTGGCCCTGCTTGCGGCTGTGGCCCAGACGGTCTACATCACCACGAGCCGCGGGTATGCGGTCGTCCCCACCGAACAGGCCGCGACGATCCTCCTGTGGATTGCCGCGATCGCCTTCCTGTTGATCGCCGTCGTGAGCGGCTCGGTCGATTCCATCAGCGAGCCCTTCCGCAATCCGGCCGCCTGGCCTTACGTGCTCGTCGGCGGGTTGCTGGGCGCGGGCTTTCCCTCACTCCTGTTCCTCGTTGCGATCCGGCTGATCGGGCCGGTCCGGACGGGCATCCTGGCCATGCTCGAGCCGGTCACGGGCACCGTCCTGGCCGCGATCATCCTGGGCGAGGCGCTCGGGACGATCCAGCTCGTTGGCGGGCTCCTTGTGATCGTGGCCGGGGTCATCCTGCAGGGCGCCCCGAGCCCGCCCGGCGCCCCGCCCACCCATCCAAGCCAGGTCCCAGCGCCGGGCTGAACCAGGCCCGGCGGTATACTGGCGCTGCCCAGCATCCACGTTTTGCGAGGTTCGATGCGAGTCCGAAAGGCGGTCCTGCCGGCCGCCGGTTGGGGAACGCGGTTCCTGCCGGCGACGAAGGCCCAGCCGAAGGAAATGCTGCCGCTCGTCGACAAGCCGGTCATCCAGTACGCCGTCGAAGAGGCGGTCGCGGCCGGAATCGAGCAGATCATCATTGTCACGTCTAGCCAGAAGCGGGCGATCGAGGACCACTTCGACGTCAGCTACGAGCTCGAGCATCTGCTCGAGGAACGCGGCGACGTGGAGATGCTCCGGCGGATCAAGCACATCAGCGACCTGGCCCAGATCGCCTATATCCGCCAGAAGGAACAGCTCGGCCTGGGGCACGCGGTCCTGATGGCCAAGGAGCTGGTTGGCCATGAGCCGTTTGCCGTCCTCCTGTCCGACGACGTCGTCGTGGGCGAGCGACCCTGCATCGGCCAGCTCATTCACGCCTACAACGAGACCCACTCGTCGGTGGTCGCGGTCATGGAGGTCCCCCATGACGAGACCAGCCGCTACGGCGTCATCGACTCGGAGCCGGCCGGGGACGGCTTCGACCACGGCCGGCTGCATCGGGTGAAGGGCCTGATCGAGAAGCCCCACCCCGACAACGCCCCCTCCGACCTGGCGATCATCGGACGCTACGTCCTGACACCGAAGATCTTCGACAAGCTCGAGCAGACCCAGCGCGGTGCCGGCGGCGAGATCCAGCTGACCGACGCGATCGAGATGCTGATGCAGGAGCAGGAGGTCTACGCCTACGCCTTCGAGGGCACCCGCTACGACGCGGGCACCACGATGGGCTGGTTGAAGGCCTCCGTCGAGCTGGCCCTCCAGCGACCCGACCTGTCGGCCGAGTTCCGCGACTACCTGCGCGGCGTCCCGCTGTAGATCCGGCCGGCCCGAGCGTGGCCGAGCGTCACGCGGGGGGTCGGGCAGGCGTCCTTGTGTGGGGTACGATGCCCGCCGGGCGCCCCGCGCCCGGCTCGGAACGGCGAAAGGAAGCAACGTTTGGCGGAGATTGGCAGCGTCCTTGGCGGTCGGTATCGGCTCGTCGAGCTGCTCGGACAGGGCGGCATGGCGACCATCTATCGAGCCACGGATTCGCAGCTTGGCCGGGATGTCGCCGTCAAGATCCTGCGGCCCGAGTACGGCCGCGATCCTGACTTCGTTGCCCGCTTCCGGGCCGAAGCCCAGGCCGTCGCATCGCTCAGCCATCCGAACATCGTCCAGGTCCATGACTTCGGCATGGATCCCGTCGGTCCGTACATCGTCATGGAATACGTCGACGGCGAGGACCTGGCGACGCTCATCCGCCGGACCGGGCCGCTCCAGCCCCGGCAGGCCGCCCGGATCACGGCCGAGTCCGCCCGGGCCCTGGCGGCCGCACATGCTCGCGGGATCATCCACCGTGACGTGAAGCCAGGAAACATCATGCTGGCCCAGGACGGCCGGGTCGAGATGACCGACTTCGGGATCGCCCGGGCGATCAGCGAAGCCCAGATGACCCTGCCCGGGACGACGCTCGGCTCCGTCCACTATTTCTCGCCCGAGCAGGCACGGGGCGAGCCGTCCACCGAGCGCTCTGACATTTATTCGCTGGGGATCGTCCTCTTCGAGCTGCTCACGGGCCGGCGCCCCTTCGAGGGCGACTCGGCCGCGTCGATCGCGATGGCCCGCCTGAGCGGCCCGGCCCCGATGCCGTCCAACTTCCGGGCGGGGATCCCGGCCGAGCTCGAGGCGATCGACCGCAAGGCCCTGGCCCTGGATCCTGCCGAACGATTTGCGAGCGCGTCGGCCATGGCCGACGCCCTCGAGAGCTGGCTGAGCGGCCGCGCCAGCGGCCTGGCCGGCGGCGCAGCCGCGCTTGGTGCAAGTGGCGTTGGCGCCGGGTCGGGCGTTGCCGCCGGGACCGGGCTGGCGGCCGGGGCAGGCGTGGCCGGGGCTGGCCTGGCC
>JBEPUS010000310.1:0-2568 GCA_041691435.1 Chloroflexota bacterium | reverse complement strand
AGGACGAGGACGGCCACCATCGCCATCTTCATCTCGTAGCTCTCGACCTTCTTGCCGAGGTACTCGGGCGTGCGCCCGACCATCAGGCCGGCGATGAAGACCGACAGGACCGCGCCGATCACGAGCATTCCGTACAGGCCGGCGCCGATGCCGCCCGGGGTGATCTCGCCGAGGATGATGTTGAAGAGGGGCACGAGACCGGCCGTCGGCTGGAGGCTGTCGTGCATCGCGTTGACGGCACCCGTGCTGGTGCCCGTCGTGACCGCGGCGAAGAGGCCGCCAACCGCCGAGCCGAAGCGGGTCTCCTTGCCTTCCATGTTGCCGAGCGCCTGGCTGACCCCGGCCGGGAAGAGCGGGTTGCCGCCGGCCTCGACGTGCATCGCCACGACTGCACCGAAGCCGAGGATGAAGACCATCGCCCCCAGGATCACCCAGCCCTGGCGCTGGTTGGCTGCGTAGCGGCCGAACGTATAGGTCAGGGCGAACGGGACCAGCAGGATGAGGAACATCTCGATCCAGTTCGACAGCCCGGTGGGGTTCTCGAACGGGTGGGCCGAGTTCGCGTTGAGGAAGCCGCCGCCATTGTTCCCGAGCTCCTTGATCGCCTCCTGCGAGGCGATCGGCCCGATCGACAGCGTCTGCTGGACGCCCTGCAGCGTCGTCACGGCGTGCGGCCCGGCGAGCGTCTGGGGCACGCCCTGCCAGATGAGGATCACGGCGGCGACCAGGCTGATCGGGATGAGGACGTACAGGACGCCGCGGGTCATGTCGACCCAGAAGTTGCCCAGCGTGCTGGCGCTCCGGCGGACGAGCCCCCGGACCAGGGCCACGGCAACCGCCAGGCCCATCGCCGCCGACACGAACATCTGGACGACCAGGCCGCCGGCCTGGGCGAGGTTGCTCGTCCCAGTCTCCCCGGAGTAGTTCTGCCAGTTCGTGTTCGTCACGAAGCTGACCGCGGTATTGAAGGCGAGATCGGGGGTCATCGGGCCGGCCGAGTTGGAGTTCAAGGGCAGGCTGCTCTGCAGCCGCAGGATCAGGTAGAGCAGGACCACCCCCACGAGCGCCAGGACGAGGACCGAAACGGTGTACGCCTTCCAGCCCTGCTCCACGGTCTCGTCGATGCCGCCCAGGCGGTAGATCGCCCGCTCGACGGGCCGGAAGACGGGGCTCAGGATGGTCCGCTGGCCCTCGAAGACGCGGTGGATGTAGGCCCCCAGGAAGGGCGTCACGATCAGCAGCACGGCCAGCAGGCTGATGGCGGTGATCAGGTCGGGCAGCGGCATGGATCAGAAGTCCTCGGGGCGCAACAACGCCCAGATCAGGTAGACGAAGACGAACAGCGTGGCCGCTGCCGTCACGAGCTCAATCAGATTCATGCGCGCACCCGGTCGCACAGCCACAGGTAGCCGGCGGCAATGGCGACGACGGCAATGGCGATCAGCACGATCTCGACGTCGTTCATCCCAGCACCTCGGTGGCGTCGGGCAGGACAGCGCCGGCCTGGGACCCCGTGAACCGTGCGACGCACGACGTCAGCAGGGCCATGGAGACAGGTTTGGGCAGGTAGCCGGCGACGTGGAACTGGCGCAGCCGCTCCGGCCGGATCTGGGTCCCGCTCATGATTACGACGGGCGGAGCGCCGGGCTCCCTCAGGCTCCCGCTGCGCAGGAGCGACCAGCCCGTGTCGTCGGGCAGGTTGATGTCGAGGATCACCAGCGCGGGCGGTCGGCCCGACGAGAGCGCCTGCCGTGCCGCGTCGACTGAGCCGGCCGTCGCGACGGCATAGCCGTGAGCTTCCAGGTGGCGCCCGACCAGGTCGACAAACCCATCGTCGTCGTCGATCAGCAGGATCAGGTCGCGGTCGTCGGTCACGTCAGCCACGGTCGCCCCACGGCTCCTGGCTGCTCACTCGGATGTCGCAGCCCGTGTTCTCCGGCCGCCAGAGCGGCTCCAGGACCACGCCCTGCTGGCGCGCGTTCGCCTCGGACGCGGCGAGGACGGCCGGTCCGAAGTCGAGGCCGACCAGGGTGACCGTCGGGGTCGCATGATCTGCGACCATCGCGATCGCGCCCCTCAGGAGGTCGAGCTCGCGCTCGATCGAACGCATGGTCAGGTCCATATCAAGGCCGGCTGCGTGGTCCATGCCCTGACGATCGCAGTCCCGCCCAAGAGGCCAGGGGCCTTCGGGGCGCCTCGGCCGCTCAAGGATCGCTCAACCGGCGGACCTGGGCGCGGCTCAGCCGCCGCGCTCAGCCCGCTCGGACGCGGTAGCCGACCCCCGGCTCGGGCACGATCAGGCCGTTCAGCCGCCCGTCGGGATCGGCCCGCCGGATCTTGCGGCGGATCTGGCCGACGTAGACGTGGACGTAGTGGGCCTCGTCGTCGTAGGCATTGCCCCACACGGCGCGCAGCAACCGGCCGTAGGTGACCAGCCGGCCTGAATGCTCCACCAGCACCCGCAGGACCTGGAACTCGAGCGGCGTCAGGTGGACCGGCGCCCTGCCCACGTGGACCGAGTGGCTGGCCACGTCGATCTCGAGATCCCCGGCGTGAAGCGGTCCGGCC
>JBEPUS010000309.1:0-2571 GCA_041691435.1 Chloroflexota bacterium | reverse complement strand
GGGGGCGACGCCGGCGGGCTCGACGCACGACGGTGCGGCGGCCGCCGCGGCCGCCAGCCCGCCCGCGGCGGACTGGTTGTAGCCGTTGTCGATCAGGCTGCCCGGCTCGGCCACGAGGCCCACGCGAAGCCGCCGCGAGCAACTGATCGGCGACGCCGAGGGTTCGACAGACGGACCGATCGAGGGCAGGACGCTGTCATTGCTCGGCTTGGCTGACGGCGTGCTCGAGTCGCCGGGATCAGTCGGTAGAGACGACGAGCAGGCCGAGAAACAGAAGACCAGGGCGGCGACGCCCAGCGCTCGGACGAAACGAGAGTGCACCGCCGAATCCTGACGCCGATGGTCCGAGACGGCAAACCCCGGTTCGGGGACGGTCAGCTCGAGCGCGCCACGCCCAGGCCCGGGGCCGCTCGGGCCAGGTCCTGCAGCCAGTTGTCGCGGCCCAGGAGTGCCGACAGGTCGACGGATGACGCGTCGAGCTTGCGCAGGTCTTCGGTCGAGTTCGGCCGCCCCAGGAGGTAGCCCTGGCCGGCCGTGATCTCCAGCTGCCTGACCACCCGGAGCTGCTCTGGTGTCTCGATGCCCTCGGCAATCACCCATGCACCCCAGCGCCGGGCCAGCTCCTGGAGCGAGCCGACGACGGCCAGGGAGGTCTCGTACAGGGCGCCCTCCTGGACGAGGGACAGGTCGATCTTCACGATGTCGAACTGGATCTGGCTGAGCAGCCGGAGGCCGGCGTTGCCGGCGCCGACATCGTCGGCCGCCACCCGGAAGCCGGCCGTGCGGCAGGCCGCAACGTTGTGCTTCAGGCGCTCCATCTCCTCGATCGTCTCGCGCTCGGTGATCTCGATCACGACGCGCTCCGGCTCGAGGCCCGCCCGGCGCAGCGTCCGGATGAGCAGCGGCGGGCTGAAGTCGGGCAGCTCCAGCGTCCGTGGCGAGACGTTGATCGTGATCATCGCGTCCTTGGGCAGGTCCGCCGCGCCCGTCGCGACGGACTCGATGCAGGCGTAGTCGAGCTCCACGGTCCGGCCGGCCCGCTCGGCGGCAATGAACATCGCGCTTGGATCAGGAAAGCCCGAGGCGGGCAGGGGCCGCACGAGGCCCTCGTAGCCGATCACCTTGCCGCTGCGCAGGTCGACAATTGGCTGGAAGACCGGCCGAATCAGCTTGTTGGTCACGACTTCGGCAATCGCCGCGGAGGCTTCGGCGGCCGAGGTCAGGACGCCCGGCGCGCGATGCCGGCCCGGGTCGAAGGTCTCGACCGCGGTCCGGCCGTGGCGCTTGGCCGAGGCCATCGCCGCCTCTGCCTGGGCGATCAGGTGGCGTCGATCCGTGGCCAGTGCCGGACAGGCCGAGACGCCGGCCGAGAACGAGATCCCATCACGGGCGCCTGCGCCCCGGGTTGGCTCGAGTGCAGCTGCGAGGAGGCGCCGGGCGAAGATCTCGCCACCGTCCGCGTCGGTGTGTGGGAGGAGGATCGCAAAGCCATCGGCGCCCGTCCGGAAGGCACGATCAGGCGATCGGACCGTGCTCTGGATCAACTCGGCAAAGCTGGCCAGGATCCCGTCGCCACCCTCGTGCCCGATCCGGTCGTTGATGGCCTTGAAGTCGTCCAGGTTGATCGCGACCACCGCCAGGGGTGCGCCGTACCGCCGCGACCCGTCGATCTGCCGGTCGGACTCCTCCTGGAAGGCACGATGGTTGCCCAGGCCGGTGAGCATGTCCCGGAGCGAATCGACCCGGGCCAGCTGGTAGAGATCGTGCAGGCGGACCCGCGACGACTCGAGCTGCTCAGCCGGCCGGAGGATCTGCTTGGCCATCCACACGACGAGCGAGATGAGCACGAGGATCGCCAGGCCGAGCAACGCGAACAGGGCAATCGACGGCGACCCAACGGCCACCGGGGAGACGAGCCGGACCTGCCAGTCGGGGTGGCTCGCGACAGGAGCTGTTGCCGGAAGCGTGTCGCCACCCGGGCCGTTGGGCACCTGGACGGTCGTGATCGAGGCGCCCCGGCTGTCGGCCAGGGTCAGCGAGGTTCCGGCCATGAACTTGCTGCCCGCGGTCGCGACCAGGCTCGAGAGCGAGACGTCGATCCGGAGCATGCCCACCGGGGGTGCGTCGCTCGTCGCCCCGGCCAGCGGGGCCGCCATCGCGACGATCGTGCTGCCGTCGGCCCGGGTCGATGGGTCGCCAACGACCACGTCACCCGGGCCGGCCGAGCTCGTCGCGTCGAGCAGGGGATCGCCGCTCACCGCGCCGGGGCTGCCGGTGACCTTGCCGGCCACCTCCCGGAAGAGGACGGATCCGTTCGCGGCCACGACTTCGATATCGACCACCCCGCCGGCCGTGTTCGAGCCCACCGGGTCGAGCACCGAGCGCGCCTTGCTTACAGCGCCCTTGTCGCCCCGCGCAACGCCCGAGACGGTGCTCGACGACGCCGCCCGGCTCAGGGCCGTCTGCAGGGCGTCGAGCGCGGCCGAGATGGAGCCGGCGGCCGCCGCCGCGTTCAGCTGCACCTGGGCCTGCTCCGTGTTGCGCTGGCCGTTGAGCGAGATCGCCAGGAGG
>JBEPUS010000308.1:0-2623 GCA_041691435.1 Chloroflexota bacterium | reverse complement strand
GAGCTCGTCACCGAGGTCCGCGAGGCGCTCCGCGGGAACGAGGCCGAGGGCGGGCCGACGGCATGACCGGGGCCTGGCGCGACCGGGCCGCCAGCTGGCTGCCACCGTTCGGGCTGTTCGTGATCGTGATCGCGGCCTGGGAAGGCGCGTCGCTCGTCTTCGGGATCCAGTCGTTCCTGCTCCCGCGGCCGTCGATCATCGTCGGCCGGCTCGTCGCCCTGTGGCCAGATACCCTGGCCCGGGGTCTCGTATTCACCGCGACCGAGGCGCTCGGCGGGCTGGTCATCGGCCTCGTCCTGGGAACCGCCGGCGGGTTGCTGACGGCCCGCTTCCGAACGGCCCGCGAGACGCTCCTGCCGGTCGCGATCGGGGCGAGCACGGTTCCGATCATCGCCTTCGCGCCGATCACGATCAACTGGTTTGGGCCGGAGAGCCTCCTGCCCCGGACGATCATCGTCGCCGCCATGGTCTTCTTCCCGGTCATGGTCAATACGATCCGGGGCCTGACCCAGGTCGAGCCGGCCGCGCTCGAGCTGTTCAGCTCGTACGCCGCGAGCGATACCGAGATCGTGCGCAAGCTGCGCGTGCCCAATGCCCTGCCGTACTGGTTCACCGCCTTGCGGATCGCCACGACCCTGAGCGTGATCGGGGCCGTCGTCGGCGAGTTCTTCGGGGGGCCGCTCTACTCGCTCGGGATCTTCATCACCAACCGTACCGGCGTCTCGAACTACCCCGACGCCTGGGCCGCGATCGTTCTCGCCTGCGCGCTCGGGATTGGCCTGTACCTGGTGGCCGGGCTGCTCGAGGGCCTCGCGTTGCGCGGAACGTCCCGCGCGTTGGCCGCATGAGGCCGGACGCGCGCGCCTACCATCTGACTCGGAGGTAGTGGGCCGAGGCCGGCCCGGGCCGGCCCTCGGGTAACGAGGAGGAGAGGAGGTCCGCGGATGAACATGCCCAAACGGGCGATGGCACTTGCCGCAGCAGTGGTTCTGATCGCCAGCGCCTGTTCGACGAACGGTGGCGCAACCAGCCTGGTCAAGGTCAAGTTCCAGCTGCAATGGGTCGCCCAGGCCCAGTTTGGCGGCTATTACGCAGCCCTCGACCAGGGCTATTACAAGGACGCCGGGCTGGACGTCAGCCTGCTCCTGGGTGGTCCCCAGGTCGACAACGTGCAGGTCGTGGCCTCGGGCCAGGCCGACATCGGCACGGCCTGGCTGCCCAAGATGCTCCAGTCCCGGGAGAACGGCACCGACCTCGTGTCGATTGCCCAGGTCTTCCAGCGCTCAGGGACCCGGATGGTCTCATTCAAGGACAAGAACATCACCGCGGTGCAGGACCTGGCCGGCAAGAAGATCGGCAGCTGGCTGGGTGGCAATGAGCCGGAGCTGTTCGCAGCCCTGACCAAGGACTCGCTCGATCCGGCCAAGCAGAACGTGATCAAGCAGAACTTCGACATGTCGGGACTCCTGCAGGGCGACCTCGATATCGCCCAGGCGATGATCTACAACGAGTATCCCCAGGTGCTCGAGGCCAAGAATCCGGCCACCGGTCAGCTCTACCAGCCGAGCGATGTGAACCTGCTCGACTTCAACGATCCGGCGGTGGGCACCGCGATGCTCCAGGACCAGATCTTCGCATCGGCGAAGTGGCTGGCCACGGGGTCCAATGCCGACGTTGCCACGAAGTTCCTGCAGGCGACCTTCAAGGGCTGGATCTACTGCCGGGACAATCCCCAGAAGTGCGTCGACATCATCCTCAAGAACGGCTCGCAGCTGGGAGCCAGCCACCAGGCCTGGCAGATGAACGAGATCAACGCCCTCATCTGGCCGTCGCCGGGTGGGATCGGGATTCTCGACCAGACCCTCTACAAGCAGACCTTGGACGTTACCACGAAGTACGGGGTCCTCAAGGCGGCGCCGTCGTCGGATGCGGTCCGCACCGACCTCGCCCAGAAGGCGCTCGACGGCCTCGGAACGTCCGTCGATACGAAGGGCGCCTCGTTCGTGAAGGCAACGATCACCCTCAACGCGGGCGGCAACTGACCGTCCGTTTACCCCGACCTAGGCACGACGGCCGGCCCATTGCGGGCCGGCCGTTGCCGTTACGATGCAGCCAATGGACCTGATCGATCGCTACGCAGAGTTCGTGGTCCGGGTCGGCGTCAACGTCCAGCCGGGCCAGGACGTCATGGTGGGAGCCGGTCTCGAGCACGTCCCCCTGGCCCGGGTGATCACCGAGCAGGCGTACCGGGCCGGCGCCCGCCGGGTCGTGGTCCGCTATCTCGATGCGCACGTTCGCAAGCTGGCGATCGAGCTGGCCCCCGACGAGGGTCTCGGCAGCCACTATCCGCATGAGCTTGCCGAGGTCGAGTCCTATGGCCGGCTGGGCACGGCACTGATCTTCCTGACCGGTGATGCGGAGCCGCACCTTTTCGATGGCCTGGATGCCGACCGGATCGCCGCCTCCGAATCGAAGGAGTTCCGGGCAGCCTTCAGCGAAGCCTTGCTGCACACGGCCTGGACGGTGGTGGCGGCGCCCAATCCGGGCTGGGCCCGACAGGTCTTCGGAGCGCCCGACGTGGATCGATTGTGGGACGCCGTGGCAGTCGCGACGCGCCTCGATG
>JBEPUS010000307.1:0-2624 GCA_041691435.1 Chloroflexota bacterium | reverse complement strand
GAACCGAGGACCTGCTGTTTACGAAACAGCTGCTCTACCGCTGAGCTATGTCGGCGCCGATCCAGAATAGCCCATGTGAAAGGACCTGAGCTGTTCGCGCTCACGGGAGCACGCATGACACCGCGCTCAAAATTACTGGCACAACCCTCCAACGGCCAATGACTGCTTGGGCCGCGACGTCGGGCTTTCGGGCATAGCCCGCGGGGTCAATGCCTGGCGTGCAGGCGAAGATCGTGGCAGTAGGCGGGCGGCCCTTCGAGATTGACGGGGCCGCCCGCCAAGCGACTGGCGTCCCCCGCGCCGAACAGGCGTCAGCAGGCCTTGGCGACGCGTCCGCGATCCGTGCCGATCAACAAGCAGGCCTCGATACACTTCGCCGATGGCGCCAAGCCGCACGCTCACCTTCGGCGCGACGAGCTATCCGCTCGTCCTGCCATCGATCCGCGACCCGCGTTTTCACGTGGCGGCGGTCATCATCACCGTCCACGTCCTCGGCCAGGTCGGCCTCCATTTCCGGGTGTCCGTGCCGCAGATCCTGGCCGCGATCCTGACCTGCGCCATCCTCGAAGTCGGGCTGACCTTCCGGCAGACTCGGTCGTTCGTCTGGCCGGCGAGCGCAATGCTGACCGGCAGTGGCGTCGCCCTCATCCTGCGCGTCGCCGGGACGCCCTCTGGCGATCCATGGGACACCAACGCCTGGTGGCTCTTCGCCGCGGTCGCCGGGCTCTCCCTGCTCTCCAAGTACGTCATCCGCTACCGCGGCTCGCACGTCTTCAACCCGTCCAACATCGGGCTGGTCGTGGCCTTCCTCGTCCTCGGCAGCAGCCGGGTCGAGCCCCTCGATTTCTGGTGGGCCCCCTTGAACGTCTTCATGGTCGCAGCCTACGCCGCGATCATCGTGGGCGGGCTCCTGATCACCCGGCGCCTGCACCTCCTCGGCCTTGCCGCGACGTTCTGGGTCGGGCTCGTGATCGGGACGGGGATCCTGGCCGGCTCAGGCCACTGCATGACCGCCAACTGGGCCTTTGCCCCGGTCTGCGGCGTCGACTTCTGGCGGGTCATCGTGACCTCACCCGAGGTCATGATCTTCCTGTTCTTCATGATCACCGACCCCAAGACGGTGCCCGGGGGTCGCGTCGGGCGGCTCGCATTCGGTCTCCTGGTGGCCGTCGCCAGCACGCTCCTGATGGCGCCCCAGACCACCGAGTTCGGCACGAAGGTGGGCCTCCTGTCGGGCCTCGTGATCCTGTGCGCGGCGCGCCCGATCCTCGACCGGCTCCTCCCGGAACCCCGATCGACGGCCGACGACGTCCGCCGCTTCTTCGCCGAGCTGGTCCTCGGCCGGACCGGGGCCCCGATCCGGAGAGGCCTGGGGCTGGTGGCCACGGTCGTGGTCGTGTCGCTCGTTGGCGTCGGCATCGTCGTCGCCGGAGCGCCGGCCCGCCTGCCGGCCGGTCCGGACCGGGCCGAGCTGCTGGCGAGCGTGCCCCACGAGATCGATCCATCCACGTATCCATCGATCACCACGGACGTCCCGTCCTGGGACGACACGGTGGCCGGCCCGAACGCCCGAGAGATCCTCCTGTCGCTGGCCGAAGACCTCGAGCTCGAGAACCAGGCCCTTCTGCGGGCCGATCCGGCGATCCTCGCCGCCGCCGATCACGGGGACCGGCTCAAGGAGATGCAGAGCCGGCTCCAGGCTGCACTCTCGTCCGGCCGGACCGTCATCGAGCACTACCGGTTCGACACGGTCCACGTGATCCTGATCCAGCCGTTCGGAATCCAGACCGGCGGCAGCGTTGCCTTCGAGTCCCGCGGTACGGTCACCGAGGAGATCCGCGACGCCGCCGGGGCCGTGCTCGATTCCCGGTCGTCGCCCTTCTCGCAGACCTTCGCCGTGCGCCGCCCGACGGGGGACCGCTGGCTCATCGTCGCGGCCCTGCCCGGACCCGCCACCTGAGCCGACGTCGGATACCCTTCGGACGGCCGCCGCCGGGCCACAGGAGATGCAGCCCATGACCCGCGACGATGAGCGTCATAGCCGCGCCCAGGAGCAGCCGATCGTCGGCGGCCTGCCCGATGTTCCGGGGATCGGCGCCGCGATCCGTCTGACGCCCGAGCTCGGCATCCACCTCCGCGGCCTGGCCGACGCCTTGCTGGTCAACGACTTCCCGGGCGCTACCCTGGATCTTGCCGAGCGGGAGATGCTGGCCACGGCCGTGTCCGCGGCCAACGACTGCTTCTTCTGTATGGACTCGCACCACGCCCACGCCAGCGCTCTGCTGGCCCAGGAGGGAGCGACGGAGCGGGTGCCGCTGCTCGAAGGCCTGAAGGTCGGCTCCTCGGACGGCTTCGACGACAAGATGCGGGCCCTGCTTCACATGGCCTGGATCGTCCGTCGGGCGCCGCGGGACCTGACGGCGGACGACGTGGCCGCCGCCGTCAGCGCCGGAGCCAGCGATGCCGACGTCCAGCTCGCGGTCATCATCGCCGCCGCCTTCTCGATGTATAACCGGATGGTGGACGGGTTCCGGGCCCGGACGGCGCCGAGCGTCGATGCCTACCGGGCCCGGGCCGAGGAGATCGCGGCCAACGGCTACAGCGCGCCACCGGTCGCCTCGACC
>JBEPUS010000306.1:0-2658 GCA_041691435.1 Chloroflexota bacterium | reverse complement strand
GCCCAGAAGTTCAGCCACACGGCCCGGCCCTTGAGATCGGCCAGCTGGACCGGATTGCCGGCGAGATCGGTGAGCTTGAAGGGCGCGCCGTTGTCTGCCGTGCCCGCCAGCTCGGGCGCCAGCTGCCCCACCTGCAGGCCGGGAAGCGGCGACCCGAGCTGGTAAGCGGACGCGATCGGGTTCGGGAGGCCCAGGGTCGTGGAACCGAGCGGGGCGGTGGCGATGGTCAGGATGACGGCGGTGAGGACGACGGCCCCGAGGGCCAGGGAGACCTGGCGGAGGCTGAACGGCCCGATTCCGCGACGGCCCATGGACCGGACGGGCGTCGGGGCGGGCGGCTCCGGGGGACCCGGCGTCAGGCCAGCGCTCGGATGGTCCTCGATCACGCCCTCAGATCGCCCGGTTGAAGGGCACGTACTGGGCGAGCAGCGCCAGCCAGTTCATGAGCATCGCCACGCCGATCAAGGCCACGAGCAGTCCGCTCACCAGCGAGACCACCCGCCCGTGGCGGACGAGCGGCCGCACGAGGCCCGGCGCGCGATCGTAGGCCGCGGCGATGACGAGGAACGGGATCCCGAGCCCGGCGGTGTAGGCCAGCAAGAGGATGCCGCCCTGGGTCGTGCTGCCGCTCGTGGCTGCCATGGTGAGAATTCCGCCCAGGATCACCCCGATGCAGGGCGTCCAGCCGATGGCGAAGATGGCCCCGAGTCCGAAGGACGCCAGCCATCCGCCGCGGGCGCTGACCAGACGGCCACCGAGACGCTCCCCGAGCCCGGGCCCGGTGGCACCTGCACCGGCCGACCCGAGGGCCACGGTTCCGGTGGCGGTGGCGAGCGAGCCCGCTGCCCCGGCATCGAGCGGGCGCCAGCTCCGCTCGAGGGCGGGGACGCGGAGGAGGCCTGCGAGGTTGAGGCCCAGGAGGATCAGGAGGATCCCGCCGACCTGGCGGAGGATCGGGAGGTAATCCACGAGCGGGCCGGCCAGGTACGTGGCCGTGAGGCCCAGCGCCGTGAAGACCGCCCCGAAGCCGACGACATAGGCGATGGCATGACGGAATGCCAGCCACGGGCTGGCGGCGCCCCCGGAGCGCCCCACGACGGCGACGGCCGTCAGCTGACCGACGTAGGCCGGGACGAGCGGCAGGACGCACGGCGAGAGGAAGCTCAGGAGGCCGGCCCCGAAGGCCACGGCGATCGTCAGGTCCAGCATGGTCTACCCGGCGAGATGCGCGCCGGCAGGATCACCAATGGCAGCGGCGTCCGCATCGAGGATGTCCTCCAAGAGCCGGCGCAGCCGGGCGACGCTCGTGGCGAGCTCGAGGCGACCATTGCCGAGCTCGACCACGGGGATCCGTTCGAAGAGCAGCCGGTGGAGCTCGGGGTCGGTCTCGATGTCGTGCTGGACGAGTGCCGGGACGGGCAGACCGCGCGCTGCGCGATCCGCGAGGAGGAGGTCGATCGCCGCCCGCGTCTCGTCGCAGAGCCCGCAGCCCGGGCGCGTGTACAGGACGAGATCGGGGAGGAGAGGGGTCACGTTCGGCATCCTACACCGGGCAACCGCGCGGCCCGGACGAGGGCACCCGCGGAGGGTTCCACGGCCTGAGCCTGGGTTAGGATGGCCCGCGGAGCCCCCGTAGCTCAGTGGATAGAGCGCAGCCGTCCTAAGGCTGGCGTCGGCGGTTCGAATCCGTCCGGGGGCGCCAGATGCAAATTCCCGGAAGCCGCGGAGAATGTCGAACCACGGTCGCATGTCGAAGGTTCGACGGGCGAAGACCCGATCCAACTTTCGACGGAAGCCCATAGAGCGCACGCACCAGCCTGCTCCGCTCGGTGAGTGGCGCTTGGGCGCCCTCACACATGACCAGTCAGAACGCTGGCTCGGCGCTCGATGCAAGTCGCCCCTCCGGGAGAGCATTCGTGTCACGCGCCCGTGTCAAAGAGGGGCCGCCAGCGGAAGCTCTAGCTTCGGATCCGGCGATGGCCGAGATGCCCGGCCTAGGAGGAGCGACAGCGGGCTTCTTGACCGGATCCCGGAGCAGATCCTTGGCGGGCCGCCCGGTAGGGTAGACCCGGACGACGCGCCGCCGCCTCGCGGAATGGACGTCCATGAGCGTCGCCACGCGGCGAACCCCAGCGGGTCGTGGCGAGACGAGACAAGAGTGTCGAGGCGGGTGGGGCGGATGCCATCGGTCGAACGACCGATGAGAGGTCGGGTTCCGCGACCAATGTACCGGGGCGGACGATGGCGCGTCGAAGACCACGTCGCCGTAGGCTCGGCCTCGGGCGGTAGCCTAAGGACATCGTCGATGATCGGGGTCGCCAAGCGCGCCTGCTGCGAGGTTGACGTCGGCAAGCAGGTCACGGGCTCTGGCCACGTGGATCGCGCAAGCGCGGCGCCAGGTCGAGTGCCAGTCGCCGTCGGCATCCTCAACCAGGCCCCGGAGCCAACGGCAGCGCCAGCACCCACCCCGCCGGATCCGTCCATCGCTCCAACGCCGGATTCCAGCCCGTCACCGGTTCCGACGGCCTGAGCGCTTGGCCCGGAGGAGCACACATGCCTATGCCAGCCCGGCGGTCCTGCTGCGGTCGACCTGTCGCGAAGCTCGTCGGCCCGCAATACTGGTGGGGACATGACCCACCCACTGGTCGAGCAGCTCCG
>JBEPUS010000305.1:0-2680 GCA_041691435.1 Chloroflexota bacterium | reverse complement strand
TGGAATGGCCAGCAGGAGTTGACAGCGCCCCGGCCACCCACCGCTCAGCACTTGCTCCCCCGGCAATGACCTGGCCGGGGAGATTGGGATCAGCATTGATCAGCATGGCGCCGCCGACGCAGCAGGCGACCAGGAGCACGGCGGTGCGCAGGCAGCCCATCAGGCACGCTCCCGGTACACGGCAGGCCAGCCCTCGGCGCGCTGGTGGATCGACTCCAGGTTGCCGACCAGCGAGCGGACCTCGAGCCGCACATTGGCGAGCGCCCAGGCAGGATCCTCGCCCTCGGGCTGCTCCTGGAGCTCGCGCAGGTTCTTGGCGATCTCGTCCCGGGCCCACTGCAGATGCAGGACCATGACGCTGAGGTCGCGCTCGATCAGGGTCTTGGCGGTGTGCTCGCGGAGCATGGCCTCGTAGTTCGAGCGCGCGAGCCGCTCCCGAATGGCGCGCGGCTGGCGGCCAGAGCCGATCGGCGAGGTGCCCCGGCTCATGCCGTCGCCTGGATCGCGAGCGAGAAGGCGCGGTCGGCCCGGCGACGCGCACCGCCCTCATGGAGGCCGTACGAGCGGTTCACGTTCTTGAGTGCGAGCTCGGCGTAATACTCGGCCTCACCGAGGCTCTCGCAGGTGCCGCAGATCTCATCGAAGCGGCCGAAGGCGTCGGGGTAGAGGTGGCCGCAGGCCGAGATCAGGCCGAAGCCCGGATCGGCTGCCATCGCGGCGAGCTCGGCTTCGGTGAAGCTGACCACCTCGGTGCCGTCGCTGTATTCGGTGACCCGGTCGTCCTGGTAGGTGATGTGTGGCATAAGGGGTTCCTCCTGTGTTGGCGCTGTCACCCCAGATGATGCCTGACGGCATACCCCGCTGTCAATGCCTACGGGCATATTGGCCGTCATCGGGTCACATAGAGCAGGTAGAGGTCGCTGGCACCGCCCGCATCGAGCACCTCGGTGCCGTCAACGGCGTAGCCGTGCTCGCGGAGGACGTCGACGATCTCGAGGGCCTCGCGCCGGTTGCGCCGTGGGCCTTCGAAGTTGACGGCGACCAGGACGGGGTCGACGCCGCCATTCGACCAGCGGCGCCCACCCTTCACTCGGACCCCGAAGGGATAGCGGTTCGATTCGCTCGGGATGGGCCGCCAGCCCTCGCGGTGGAGGAGGGCCGACACTGAGCTCGCGGAGGCGCTCACGCCGCCCTCTTGGCCTTGGCCGCAGGGACGCGCACCCGCAGCACCGTGGTCTCCTTGACGTCGCGGAACTCGCCGTGGCTCTTGACGGTGCAGGCGACCTCGAGCTCGGCACCGAGCGCGAACCAGAAGCCGCAGATCCGGGCGTCGTGGCCGGGCTCGTCGTCGTTGTCGTGCTCCTCGTAGCGGTAGCGCAGGCGTCCGGGGTGGTTCTCGTTCCAGTCGGCCATGAGCGCGTCGTACTCGGGGTCGCCGACCGCGAAGCCGGGCTCCAACTCCCACTCGGAATCGCCGCTGGCCCACCACTTCACGACCTGACCGTCGACGGTCGTGAAGGTGTGCAGGGTCTTGGTGGCGAACGCGCCGACGAACTGCTGGACGCGGACCAGGCGCAGGGTGAGGGTCAGCTTCTCGCCGGGCTCGCCGAGGTGGGCGCTGGCGGCGACCTTGCGCGCATGCTCGGCCTCGCGATCCTCGCGGAGGGTCTCGCGGATGTCGAACTCCAGGTCAGCCCACGGCTCCCAGAGATCGGCGTAGAGGCAGTCCATGTACGCCTGGGCGGCCATGCCGACGCCGTTGATCACGAGCCACAAGCCACGGGTGCGGATGAAGCGGGTCTCGGCAGCCACGCGGGCGGCCTGGTGACGGCGCTGGACGCGCTCGATCGCCTGCTCGCGACCGGCCTTGATGAGCCAGTTCTCCCAGGCGGGGCCGCTGTTGGCGACGCCCGGGCGGAAGCTCTCAACGCTGTAGTTGGGGGTGACTGCCCAGCCGAGCCCGTGGTTCTGGCCGCCGCAGGAGCAGACGCACTCGCTCTCGCGGGCGTAGACGCAGGCGGGGTCACAGGGGTAGTCGGGGTTGAACGAGCCACTCACGACGTGCCACTCGCCCGCGCCGTGGCCGCAGGGCAGCTCGCCCTTGAACATGGAGCCGTCCTGGGTGGCGATCACGCCCCAGCACAGGACGTTGTCGGCGTCGCGGTGCGTGCACCGGGCCAAGGTGGTGGTGAAGTTCATAGGGGGTTCCTCCTGCGTGGGCGCTGTCACCACGCAGTATGCGCGCAGGCATATCCGGCTGTCAATGCCTACGAGCATATTGGGGCGCTAGTGCGCGGTGTGCCCGGCGATGGCCTCGACCCAGACGCGGAGCTCGCGGAGCTCGAGCACCAGGGCGGCGGCAAGACACTCGCGATCCGAATGGTGGCGCCCATTGTCGACCAGGATGTCGACCGCCAGGTTCTCCCCGGCGTTGAGCGCGTCGGGGAGCGCCGGATAGCGATCGCCGGGATCTTTGGTGTTGCTCACAGCGCGATCCCCATTAATTCTGCGTACGAGAAGGCGTTGCCGAGCGCCTCCTGGATATTGATCCAGCGCGCGTCGTCGGCATAGCGGAGGCGTCGGGCGTCGTACACCAGGACGTGCTCGGGCACGTTGATCTCACCGCGCACGAAGCGGGCGCCCTTGTCGGTGACCCGCCACCAGCCGCTGCGCCCGCCGT
>JBEPUS010000304.1:0-2702 GCA_041691435.1 Chloroflexota bacterium | reverse complement strand
CTGCGCGACCGGATGGAGATCATCCAGCTGCCCGGCTACACCCAGCAGGAAAAGATCGAGATCGGCCGCCGGTTCCTCGTCCCCAAGCAGATGGAGAACCATGGGCTGAACGAGAAGCGGATCGAGATCACCCCCGAGGCCATGGTCCGCCTGGTCCAGGCCTACACCAAGGAGGCCGGCGTCCGGAATCTCGAGCGCGAGATCGCCAACGTCATGCGCAAGGTTGCCCGGAGCGTCGCCGAGGGCCGCAAGCGCAAGACGGTGGTCGATGTCAAGAAGCTCGAGGAGTTCCTCGGCCAGCCGCGCTGGGAGTACGGCGAGCTCGAGTCCGAGGATCAGACCGGGGCCGCCACGGGCCTGGTCGTGACCGAGGCCGGGGGCGACATTGTCGCCGTCGAGGTGACCAAGATGGAAGGCAAGGAGGACTTCATCCTCACCGGACAGCTCGGTGAAGTGATGCGCGAGTCCGCCCGCGCCGCCCTGTCCTGGATCCGGGCCAACGCGGCCAGCCTGGGGATCGAGCGTGAGATCTTCGAGAAGAACACGTTGCACATCCACGTGCCGGCCGGGGGCATCCCCAAGGACGGTCCGTCGGCGGGCGTGACGATGGCCACGGCCATGGTCAGCGCGCTCACCGGCATCCCCGTCCGCAAGGACGTCGCGATGACCGGCGAGATCACCCTCCGCGGCCGGGTCCTGCCGATCGGCGGTCTCAAGAGCAAGATCCTCGCCGCGCACCTGTCGGGTGCGGGGATGGTGATCCTGCCTCGCAAGAACGAGCGCGACTTGCGCGACATTCCCGAGGAGATCCGCAAGCAGATCAAGCTGGTGATGGTCGACGACATGACCCAGGTGCTCGAGAACGCGCTCCGGCGCCGGCCTCGGGCCCTGGCTCCTCGCCCGGTGCAACTGCCCGAGCGCGGATCGTCGAGTGGCAGTGGGCCGGCCAGCCGGCCCACCTTCCCGCCAACGGATCAGCCGCCGGTGGCCGTGCAGCGGGCAACGAACAGGACGGCCAGGGGCCGCTGAGCGAGCGGCTGGTTGGTGGCCAGCGCCGGGTGGCGGGTGATCATGCCCGGAGGACCTGCTGATGGACTATCGCGATTACTACGCGACGCTGGGGGTCAAGCGCGACGCTTCCCCAGCGGACATCAAGCGCGCCTTCCGCAAGCTCGCCCGCCAGCATCACCCGGATCTCAAGCCGGGCGATAAGGCCGCCGAAGCCAAGTTCAAGGAGATCAACGAGGCCAACGAGGTCCTCTCCGATCCCGAGAAGCGCACCAAGTACGACACGCTCGGGGCCAACTGGGAGGCCCTTTCGCAGGCCGGAGCCGGCCAGCGCGGCCGACCCGGCGGGCGGGGCGGGGCAGCGACCGGCGACCCGTTCGGGCCGGGCGGCGCGTTCGCGGGCTTCAGCCAGGGCGGTGGTGGCGGCGGCAACGTCCGCTACGAGTTTCGTTCGGGCGACGGCGGCGGCTTCAGCGACTTCTTTCGGACGTTCTTCGGAGCGGCCGGTGGACCGGATGCCTCGCCGGCGAGCGGCGGACGCGGCTCCCGCCCAGTCGGGGGAGCGAGCTTCGAGGACATCCTGGCCGGCCTCAACGTCGATGGCGGAGGCCAGGGCCAGCCTGCGGGCCGAGTCAACCCGGCCCATGGCCAGGTGACGAGCCAGGCAGACGTCGAGCTGGGCCTGGAGGAGGCATTCCACGGCACCAAACGGCTGCTCGAGGTCGACGGGAAACGCCTCGAGGTGACCGTGCCCCGAGGAGTCGAGACCGGCAGCCGGGTCCGCCTGCGCGGCAAGAGCGCCGACGGTGGCGACCTGGATCTCGTGATCCGGGTCCGGCCGCATGCGGTCTTCGGGCGCAGGGGCGCCGATCTCACGCGCGACCTGCCGATCACCCTGCGCGAAGCCCTGCTCGGCGCCGAGGTCCCCGTCCAGACGCTCAAGGGCAAGGGCCTGCTCAAGATCCCGGCCGGGACCCAGAGCGGTCGCACCTTCCGGCTGACCGGCCAGGGCATGCCCCGGCTGAAGCCGGCGGACGGTGTCAAGCCGACCGGCGACCTCCTGGTCACCGTCCGCACGATCCTGCCAACCAACCTGAGCGACGGGGCCCAGGCGGCCGCAGGCACGTTCCTCGACCTCGTCGATCAACCCGATCCCCGGACCCCAGGCGCATAGCGAGAACCAACGATGCAACTTGACCGATTTACCGAGAAGGCCCAGCAGGCGGTCGTCGCCGCCCAGCAGAACGCCCAGAACCTCGAGAGCCCGATCCTCGATTCGGAGCACATCCTGGCGGCCCTCGTCGAACCCGACGACGGCGTGCCGGCCGAGACGCTCCGTCGCCTCGGAGTCGACCTGCCCGCGTTCCGTGACGAGCTCGCCGGCCTGCTGGCGCGGCGCGCCCGTGTCCGCGGTGGCCAGATCACCCTTGACCCTCGGGCCAAGCGGGTGATCGAGCGGGCCGAGGAAGAAGCCCGCCGGCTGACCGACGAATACGTCTCGACTGAGCACCTGCTCCTCGGGGTGGCCGAATCGGGCGGCGAGGCACAGGCCCTGCTCGAGCGCCACGGCGCCGGGCGGGAGGCGCTCTTCCAGGCGCTCCAGAGCGTGCGCGGCGGGCAGCGGGTCACCTCGGCCAATCCGGAGTCGACCTACCAGGCCCTCGAGAAGTACGGTCGCGACCTGACCACGGAGG
>JBEPUS010000303.1:0-2707 GCA_041691435.1 Chloroflexota bacterium | reverse complement strand
CAGGAGCCGCTCGTAGCCCGGGTAGCCGACGGCCAGAACCAGGATCCAGACGATGCCGCCGACCACCCAGAGCCACCACAGCAGCGTCCCAACCTCGCGATTGGCCGCGACGATGATCCCCACGAACTGGGCGAGGATCGCCTCGACCGTGACCAGCAGGCCCACCAGCTCTGCCCGCCGATTGGCCGCCCGATGCAGGATGGGCTGGGCCCGGTTCAGCCAGAACCAGATCGCTGCGACCGCACACGCGAGGGGCAGGAGGGCAATCAACGGCATGGCAAGTCGGGACACGGGCGACGTCTGGATCCCATCGATTCATTCTAGATTGGCGTCGCGCCGGGTGGCCCAGGGCCACGTGGGCGCCCGCGCAGGCCTAGGGTTCGGCGTTCGCGGTCTCGGCAAGCGGTCCCTCGAGGCCGAGGGCGAGGACCAGGCCATAGGCGGCGCCCGCGAAGGCGGCCCAGAACGCGGCCGGGTTGATGCTTGCCCCGGTTCCGTAGCCCAGGTAGGGCAGCAGGTCCTGGATCGCGAAGAACCAGATGACCGCGAAGATGAGCGCCGCCACAAGCCGTCCCACGACCGGCTCGACAGCGGCCACCAGGGGCGTCAATGCCAGGCCGAGGCCCACGTTCAGCACGAGGCCGGCCCCGGCGCAGCCCACCGCGAGGGCAAAGGCCCTGGCGAGCCCGTCCACAAGATCCTGGGCGGATTGCTGGCCACCCAGGATCATCGCCACGACCACGGCGTAGGGGATGAGCAGTGCCACCCAGAGGAAGTGCCAGAGCCCCGCGAACATCAGCGTGTTGCGCATCTGCGCGCCGAGGATGACACAACGACGGGGCGGTGAGCTTTCGCTGGCGGCCGCTTCGGGAAGTGCTCAGATCTAGTCGGGGATCACCCGACCGGCCGATTACCCGAGCACGTAGCGCAGAGCTGGGGTCCGGCTGACCCAGTTGGTCTTCTCGATCAGCGCGTCGAGTCCGAAGTACTCACCGGCGCCGACGAGGGCCAGGACAATCGCGACTGCACCGTACATGAACTGCTCGTTGAACGGGCCAGTTCCGAAGGACCAGTTGGCAACGTAGAAGAGGCCCATCATCAGCGCGCCCGAGATCGCTGCGAAGCGGGTCGCGAGGCCCAGGATGAGCGCGATCCCGATCGCGATCTCGCCGCCCTGAACGAGGACGTTGATCGCGCTGACCGCGCCGGCGTTGCCGGCGAGGGCGACCCAGAAGTCGTGGGTCGGGTTGATGATCGCCTTGGGGTCAGAACCCGGCAGGGCGCCGCCCGTGGCGTGGGCGAGGAAGCCGGCGGCATTGAATGCGCCGGTGCCGGCGAACTGGAAGACCTTCTCGAGGCCGGCCCACAGGAAGCCCAGTCCGAGTGTGATCCGGAGCGCTGCGATCGCTCGTCCCTTGGTGCTTGTCATGAACTCTTGCCTGCCCTTTCGGCTTGGCTGCCCCGAATGGCCCGGGGCTTTTATCAGCACGCTCAACGTAGGGTCACGGCGCTCCGCCGGGACGTGCCGCTTGGCCCGAAGCGGAGGGGCTGGACGGCACGCTTCCTACAGGACATTGGTCACTGGCCGCGGCCCGTGCCGAAGCCGATGATCCGGGCATGAACGCCATCACCGTCTCGCGAACTGAATCGAGCACGCCCACCGGCCGCCCGGTACAGATCCGGCGCGTGCTGCTGGCCACGGACCTCTCGGGCGTGTCCGATCGAGCCGCCGACGAGGCGATCGAGCTGGCCCTGGACCATGGCGCCGAGCTGATCGTACTGAGCGTGATCGACCCGGGCCGCCTCCGAAGGCCGGGTGGCCATTTCATCCGGCGGATCGACCAGGAGCGCGAGCGCGTAGAAGCCGGTACGTGGGCGATCGTCGCCCGCGCGAAGGCGCTCGGGATCCGGGCCACCTTCCTCGTCTGGGAAGGGGATCCGGTCGAGTCGATCCTGTCCGCCTCAGGCTCCGAGCGTTCCGACGTGATCGTCCTGGGCTCGCACCGCCGGGGTCGCCTCGGTCGGCTCGTCCTTGGCAGCATCTCGAACCAAGTCGTCGAGCTCGCCGCGTGTGAGGTCATCGTGGTCCCGATTGGTCCGGGGACGATGGATCGCGAATAGCCGACCGCGACCAGCTCGCGGTACCAAAGTCCAGTCCCAGATGTAGGTCCGTACCGGGGACTGCGTCTTCTGCCCTCCGTACCATCGCGACGGGAAGATCGCAGGAGACAGCCACCCGACGATTCGCTTCTGTGCCTGGTATTCGTCGTGGTCCAACGCACTCAGCGGCCTGTGGCGTACGAAACGCCTGGTCATGGTGCTGGCCACCGGGCAGGGTCTGGTCGAATACGCCCTCATCGTGGCCCTCGTGGCGATCATCGTGATCGGCGCGCTGGCCTTCGCGGGCGGCAAGATCACGACCACCTTGAGCACGGTGGGTGGTGATCTCGGCGCCCCGGCGTTCACCGCCGCCCCGACGTTGATGGCATCGCCGTCGGCCTCGCCGGCCCCGATGCCGACTGCCACGGCCACCCCAAGCCAACGGCCACGCCCAAGCCCACCGCGACGCCGAAGCCAACCAAGACGCCCAAGCCATAGCCACCCTGCCGGGCAGGGCGGGTAAGATGGCGGCCGCGGCCAGCAGCCGCCTCACGCGCCTGTAGCTCAGTGGATAGAGCGTCGGCCTCCGGAGCCGAAGGTCGCAGGT
>JBEPUS010000302.1:0-2728 GCA_041691435.1 Chloroflexota bacterium | reverse complement strand
GATCGGCTCACCCGTGAGGAGCGCCAGCTGATGAACTCGCACCCGGTCCTTGGGGCGGAGATCATCGCGCCGGTCAAGAAGCTGGCCCCCGAATTGCCGATCATTCGCCACCACCACGAGTGGTACAACGGCTCGGGCTATCCCGACCGGCTCCTCGGCGAGGAGATCCCGAAGCTGGCGCGCGTCCTCCACGTGGCCGACGCGTTTGAGGCGATGACCGCGTCGCGCCCGTACCGCGTCAAGCCGCTCACCTACGAGCAGGCCCTGGGTGAGCTGCGCAAGTTCGCCGGGATCCAGTTCGACCCCGAGATCGTCGACGCGTTCGTCAAGACGGGCTGGGTCGACGGCATTCCAGATCCGGGCCGCGCCATCGAGCCGCGGCCGGTTCCGTTGATCGCGGCCGCAGCCGGCCGGATGGTCCAGACAAGCGCACCCAACGACCCAGCCGAAGATGCGCCGACGCCCCCGGCCAAGCTTGCTGTGACGCCCGAGGTGAGTCCCAGGGCAATCGACGCCGGCTAGCGAGTGCTCCTTGGCGGGATCCTCCTCGGGCTGGCACTGGGGCTGCTGAACGGCGGCCACCTCGATCACATCTCCTGGGTCCGGCTGCGCTGGCCAGCGCTCGTCTTCCTGGCGGTCCTGGTCCGGTACGGTGCCGAAGCCCTCCTGACCCGTGGCTTCGAGCCGGCGCTCGCGATCCAGCCGGTCCTCCTCGTTGGCGCATCGGCGATCCTGCTCGCGGGCCTGTGGGCCAACCGACGCCTGCCGGGCATGGCGATCGCCTTCGTCGGGGTGGCTTCGAACGCGGTGGTCCTGGCGCTCAACGGCGGGCGGATGCCGATCTGGCAACCCAGCCTGACCGCGGCGGGATTCACTCCGGCGGACGTCTCGCCGGCGATCCATTCGATCCTTCCGGCCACCCTCGACGCGAGCTTCCTGGCTCACCTCGGGCCATTCGCCGACGTCATCCCCATCCCCCTGCCGCTCGTCGCCAACGTCGCCTCGATCGGCGACGTCCTGATCGCCTTCGGCCTGGCGTTCTTCCTGTTTGCCATCGTCCAGAAGGCTCCACCCGAAGGCCTCATCGCCAACGTGGACCTGGCGCAGGGACCGCAGCTCCACCCGGTCCTGGGCCTGGCGGGCGCGGCCCGGATGTCTCCGCCCACCACCCTCGGCGCGAGCCTGCCGGCCGGAACCGGCCTGATCCCGGGCTTGAGCGAAGCGTCGCGCCTGGACCGGCCACTCGTCCTGGGCAGCGCGGGGATCTCGATGTCCTCACCGGCCAATGCGACGTTCCCCGCGACGGCGCCGGCAACGCTCGCCGATCGCGCTCGGCAGAACCCCTACGGGCGCCTGGCGCTCAACAGCCCGTTCGCCACGCTGTGGACCGGCGGACTCTTCAGCCTTTTCGGGGATCGGGTCAACCAGGTGGTCCTGGCGCTGTTCATCCTGGGACAGACGAAGTCGGTCATCGCGACGAGCCTCGTGTTCTTCGCCGCGACCGTGCCCAACCTCATCTTCGGCTCGCTGGCGGGCACGTTCGTCGACCGGACCAACCAGAAGCGGGTCATGGTCCTGAGCGACTTCCTGCGGGCGGCGATCGTCTTCGTCCTGCCGCTGGCCGCGTTCACCAACCCGATCCTTGTCTATCCCGATGTCTTCCTGGTCACGTCCGTCTCGATCTTCTTCCGGCCGGCCCGTGAGTCGGTCATTCCCCGAATCGTGCCGCCCGACGAGCTCATGGCCGCGAATTCGGCGACATGGATGGCCGAGACGCTGGCCGACATCATCGGCTACCTGCTGGCTGGGTTGCTGGCGCTGGTTCTCGGCGGAAACTTTGCCCTGGCGTTCTGGTTCGATGCGGCCACCTACGTCGCATCCGGCGTACTGATCTCCACGATCGCGATTCCCAGCCTGGTCCGGCGATCCGACGCGGCAGCCGCCAACTTCCGGGGGGACTTCCTCGAGGGTTGGCGCTTCCTGCGCAATGACGCGGTGCTGCTCGCGAACACGCTCCAGGCGATCACCGCACAAATGGCGATCGGCGTCATGCTGCCGCTCTCGGCAATCTACGCGGACAAAGTGATCAGGAGCGGATCACTGGGCGGGGCCACGGCCTACGCATTCCTGGAAAGCGCGATCGGGCTGGGCAACCTGGTCGGCGGGATCCTGGTTGGCACGATCGGCCTGCGGATCAAGAAGGGCTGGATGGTGATCGCGGGATACACCGTCACGGGCGCCTGCATTGCCATCTACAGCCGGACCGACGATTTGACCATCGCCCTCGGCCTGATGGTCGGCGTCGGAATCGCCAACCTGGTCTTCGTGATCCCGAGCCAGACGCTGTTCCAGCAGCGCGTGCCGCGGGAGATGATGGCCCGCGTGGTCTCGATCCGCTTCTCCCTGGTCCTGGGGATCATGACCCTGGCGACCGGCGCGAGCGGCGTACTCGCCTCCGTGTTCGGCGTCGCGAACGTGATCGGTGGATTCGGGCTGCTGGCCTGCCTGGCGGGCCTGGCGGGCCTCCTGGTGCCGGCCGTGCGCGACGCGTGATCACCACTTCGGTACACTGGCGCCCGCGCCGACCCCGCGCGCAGAGGAGTGCGATTCCCGAATGACGGATCCGACCGAGCGCGACCCGGCGCTGCCGCCGACCCCAGACGAGCTCGGCGCCGAGCCGGAGGCCCCCGTCGAGGACGCCGCCAAGGACGAGGTCGAGCACGAGACC
>JBEPUS010000301.1:0-2736 GCA_041691435.1 Chloroflexota bacterium | reverse complement strand
TACGTCGAGGGTCGGGGTAGCGTGAAGACCTGGCTCCTCGCCATCGTTCATCACCGGGCGATCGATGCCGTGCGGCGTCGGCGCCCGACCAGTGAGCTGCCGGATCCGGAACTGCCGGCGCCGGCCCAGCTCGTCGCCGCGGACGTCTGGCCCGAGGTGGCGGGTCGTCTGGATGCCGCCGAGATCCGGACGGCCCTCGCCCGCCTGTCCGATGTCCAGCGGGAGGCCATCGAGCTGGCCTACTGGGGTGGCCTGAGCCAGACCGAGATCGCCCAGCGGACGGGCGCGCCGCTGGGGACCGTCAAGTCCCGGATGCGACTCGGGTTGCTCGCGCTCCGTCGCGAGCTGACCGTCGAGCCGGGTCACGGCGACGGCACGACCGCGATCCAGGCGTGAACATGACCTGCGACGACGTTCTCGACCTGGCCCCCGGCTTCGTCCTGGGCGCGCTCGAGTCGAGCCAGATGGCGGCCGTCCGCGAGCACCTGGCCGAATGCCCCGAGGCCCACGCCGAGGTGGAACGGCTGGGGAGCGTCGTGCCCTATCTCGACGCCAGCCTCGAACCGGTCGAGCCGCCGGCCAGCCTGCGAGCCCGCCTCCTCGAGGCGGCCGGGCGAGACCAGCCCGGCCTCGTCGGTGAGGCTGCCGTACCCGCCGCCCAGTTCGAGGCCGCCCAAACGATCGAAGCCGCGGCCGCGCCTGCCGCGCCCGCCGCATCAGAGCCGGCGCCACCGCCATTGGGAGCCCCAATCCCGTTCCCGGCCGCCGACGAACGTGACCGTCGGACCTCCCGTCGGCGGGACCGGGTTGGCCGCTGGGCCCTGGGGATCGCGGCCGTGCTCGCGCTGGCCGGGCTCGGCGGCTGGAACCTCCAGCTCCAGGCCCACCTTTCCAGCGTGCGGGCCGATCTCGCCGCGGCGCAGGCCTACCAGCGCGGCGTGGCCGCCGTCCTGGATGTCGGGACGCGCACGGGAGCCCAGACGGCCTTCCTGGCCGCCGCCAAGCCCGGGCTCAAGGCGACCGGGGTCGCCGCCGCGGCGCCCGACGGGACGCTGGTCATGGCGATCCACGATCTCGCCCCAACGGCCGGCAGCCAGGTCTACGAGGTCTGGGCGATCGTCGGCCAGAGCGCTCCGGTGGCCCTCGGTGGCTTCACGGTGGCGGCCGAGGGCACGGCCGTGATGCAGGCGACGACATCCCTCGCCAGGCCCGGGGTCGTCCTGGCCCTGACCCTCGAACCCGTCCCAGGCGCCACGGCGCCGGCAGGGCCGGTCGTTTCCGCGGGTTCGCTGATCCCGTCGGCGCCGGCGGGCTGATCGCTCGCGCCGGCCCTGGCGGCGGTCAGGCGGTTTCGGCCGCCGCGAGTGCTCCCGGACCCGACGACTTCGCGGCTCGGAGGGCGGTCTCGGCCGCGGCCACGAGCTCGTCGGGCGACGCTCCGTCGGCGGGAAAGCGGGCCACCCCGGCCGAAACGGAGATGGCGCGGCCGCCCTCGGCTAGGCGCCCCGCCACCGCATCAAGGACGCGCCGGGCGACCGTCATGCCGGCCGCGCCGGGGGCCACGACGAGGAACTCGTCGCCGCCCCAACGCGCTACGGTGTCCACGAGCCGGACGGACTCGGCGAGGATCGCGGCGACCTCCCGGAGGATGTCATCACCGGCGGCGGGACCGCCGCTCGAGTTGGCGGCAGCAAGGCCGTCGACATCGAACATCGCGACGGAGAGATCGGTGCCCTGGCGACTCGCGCGGGCGACCTCCAGCTCGAGGACCCGAGACAGGGTGCGGGCGTTGGCCAGGCCGGTCAGGGCGTCCGTGTGGGCCATCCGCTCCTGCCATTCGGACCGCTCCTGGGCGGCCGCCTGGAGGCGGGCTCGGTCGACGGTCATCGCGATCAGGTCGGCGAACGCGGCGAGGAGCGCCGCATCGGCCTCGCCGACAGTCCATGGCGCGGGACGCTCGACCGACAGCGCACCGAGCGGTTCCTCCATCCCGCCGCTGGAGATCCGGAGCGGCCAGGTGGCGGTGACCACGGCCGTCCCGTCGGTGCGCGACGCCTCCGTGCCGAGGATCGCCGACTGGCCGTGCGCCGTTCGCGCCAGCGGATGGTCGGCGTTGGCCGCCACGAGGGCGCCCATCTCGGCGGCCGCGGGCCCTTCGTAGCCCACGCTCGCGGCCAGGGCCAGGCTCGCCTGCTCGGCATCCCAGACGACGATCGCGGCCCGCTCGGCGCCGACCGCCCCGGTCAGGGCGCCCAGCAGCTCGGCCACCGTCTGATCTGGATCGGCAGATCGGGCGACCGCCGCAATCGCCGCGGCCAGGATCGCATCGGGTTGGCTGCTGGACGTGTCGCGATCGAGCACGCATGACTCCTGGAACGGGTGGGTGGACCGGCCTGCGGGCATCATCATGCCGCCCGGCGGGCCGCATGTACACCGCGTCAGGCCGTCGTCGAGCGTCGAGGACCGCCCAGGCCCGTGCCTATACTCGCGCCGTGAAGCTCATCGTGGCGATCGTTCACGGCGAGGATGCGGGCAGCCTCGTTGACGCGCTCCTCGAGGACCAGCATCGCGCGACGCGGCTCCAATCGTCGGGCGGTTTCCTGAAGCAGTCCAACGCGACGGTCATCGTGGGCGTCGACGACGACCAGGTCGAGGCCGTCCTCGAGGTGATCCGGGCGAATTGCACGTCGCGGACGCAGGTCGTCAACCCGATGCCGCCGATCATGGAGCCCGGCG
>JBEPUS010000300.1:0-2743 GCA_041691435.1 Chloroflexota bacterium | reverse complement strand
ATCGAGCTCGTCGTGCGCGAATCGCGCCCGCCAGTCGCCACGGAGTTCGGCCGGGTCATCCGCGAGGTCAACCTGGGCCTGCCCTTCGACACGGCCCTCGAGAACATGGTCAGGCGTATCAAGTCAGACGACTTCGAGCTCATGGCCACCGCCATCGCCATCCAGCACCAGGTCGGCGGCAACCTCGCCGAGATCCTCGACTCGATCGCATTCACGATCCGCGAGCGCGTCCGGATCAAGGGTGAGATCCGAACACTGACCGCCCAGCAGCGGCTCTCGGGCTACGTCGTGGGGCTCCTGCCCTTCGGCCTGGCGGGCTTCATCTACCTGGCGGCGCCCACCTTCTTCAATCCCATGTTCGACGCCAAGGTCGCCGTTGCCGGGCTACCGGCCGGCATCATCATTCTGGGTGCAGGCGTCATCATGATGTTGATCGGGTTCACCGCGATCCAGAAGATCGTGGATATCGAGGTCTAGCGCGATGCCCATCTTTCCCATCGTCGTCGCGGTCATCGCCGCGGCCGCGGTCATGCTCATCGCGTTCGGCCTCGCCGGCAACGCGCCGGTCGACCCGGTCCAGGCTCGCCTGACCCAGCTCGGGTCGATGACGGCAAAGAACCTCGAGGAGCTCGAGCTCCAGCAGCCGTTCTTCGACCGGACCGTCAAGCCCTTTGCAGCCCGGCTCTCGGGCCGCGTGTCACGTCTCTCCTCGACCAGCTTCAGCGATCGCACCGAGAAGCGGTTGGCCCTGGCCGGCAACCCCGGCGAGATGCGGACGGCCGACTGGCTGGGCATCAAGGCCATCGTGGCCGTGGTGGTCGCCGGTATCCTGTTCGTCTTCTTCGGGCTCCTCGGCGGGAACATCTTCAGCGGCATTGCCCTTGGCCTCGTGGGCCTCGGCATCGGCTACATCATTCCCGAGTTCTGGCTGAGCGGCCGGGTCAAGAAGCGCCAGAAGCTCATCATCATGCAGATCCCGGATGCCCTCGACCTCCTCACGATCTCGGTCCGCGCGGGCCTCGGCTTCGATGCCGCCCTGGGCAAGGTCGTGGAGAAGATGAAGGGCCCCTTGATCGACGAGTTCCGGCGAGCGCTCGCGGAGGTCCGTGTCGGCAAGGTGCGGCGCGATGCCCTTCGCGACATCGTGGCCCGGACCGAGGTCCCGCCACTGACCAACTTCATCGGCGCCATCGTCCAGGCCGAGCAGCTCGGTGTCTCGATCTCCAAGGTCCTCCAGGTCCAGTCCGAGCAGCTCCGCATCGAGCGTCGCCAGCGGGCCGAGGAACAGGCCGCCAAGGCGCCGATCAAGATGCTCTTCCCGCTCGTCGGATGCATCTTTCCCTCGCTCTTCATCGTCATCCTCGGGCCGGCCATCATCCTGATCATCGGCAACCTGGGCGCGACAGGCCAATAGACGCCAGCGCGGACGGGTGACGGTCGCGCTCCGATGGGCAGTCGACAGGCCTTGCCACCTACCTGGCACGCCCGGAACATCACCCGCGATACGGTCCTCGCCGAGCGGCTCGCGCTTGGCGAGTCGCTCCTCGCCCGGTTCATGGGCCTCATGGGCCGGGCGGCCCTGCCGGCCGGTGACGGCCTGTGGCTCTCGGGCACCAACGGCATCCACATGTTCTTCATGCGCTTCCCGATCGATGCCGTCTTCCTCTCGAAGGTCGGGCCGGACGGGTCTCGCGTGGTCCTGGCCGCCCGCGCCGGCGTGCGGCCGTGGATCGGGCTGGTGCCCCTCGTTCGTGGCGCCGACGGCGTGATCGAGCTGCCTACGGGCACCATCGCGGCCAGCGAAACCCAGGCCGGAGACCTCGTCCGCTTCGAGTGAGGGTCCGTGGCGGGGCGGTTCCTGGGCCATCCGGCGGTGAGCGGCGAGCCATTGGGCGGTGAGTGGAGAGGCATCGGGCGTCGACCGCCAGCCAAGCGTGGCCGGCCATCCTCCCGTCCATGGCAGATCTCGGTCTGGTTCGGAGCGTGGCCGTCGCGACGGGTCGGGCCGCGGCCGTTGCCGCGGGCCGGCTGCTGGACCTGGCGCTGCCAGCGATCTGCGCCGGCTGCGAGCGCGAGGGCCCACCGTTGTGCTCCGAATGTGTTGCCGCTCTCGACCTTCGCCTGGCCTCGCCGCCGGGCGTCCCGATCGGCCTGCCCGGCGACCTACCGGCTCCGCTCGTCCAGATCGAGTGGTGCACGTCGTTCACGGGCATCACCCGGCGAGCCCTCCACCGCCTCAAGTACGCCGGGGATCGGCGCGTCGCGGAGCCGCTGGGCCGCGCCGTGGCCCGCCGCTGGGCGCGATCCGGCGCGGGCGGCGACCTGATGGTGCCCGTTCCGGCGTCTCGCGACCGCGTTCGAGAGCGCGGCTACGACCAGGCGACCCTGATCGCGCGTGCCGCCGGCGCGGCCCTCGGCCTGCCGGTTCGGGACGACCTCCTCGAGCGCCACTGGATCACGGCAGCCCAGTTCGACCTCGATCGGGCGGCCCGGGCCGGAAACGTTGCCGGCGCGTTCCGCCTCCGCCGTGGGGCTCGGCTGCCGGCCGGCTCGGGGCCTCGGGGCGAGCCCTGGATCGTCCTCGTCGATGACGTCCTGACCACGGGTTCGACGCTGGCGGCCTGTGCCACGACCCTTCTGAAGGCGGGGGCCCTGGCGGTGTCCGCGGTCACCGTCGCGCGCGAGCGCTGAGGCGGGGCACAGGCCGCGTCGGGCAGGGATCCAGGGTGTCCCGCTTGTGCCG
>JBEPUS010000299.1:0-2750 GCA_041691435.1 Chloroflexota bacterium | reverse complement strand
CTGTCCTCGATGCGATCGTGCCTGGCCTGGGGCACCTGTTCGCCGGCCGGCGCAAGCTCGCCGCGATCTTCGGGATCCCGTTCATGGCCCTCGTGCTGGTGGCCCTGGTCATCGTCGCGACCACCTCGGGCGGCCGCCTCGCCGCGGAGGCGGTCAACGTCTTCTGGCTCCTCCTCGGGGTCCAGGGGGTCGTCCTCATCTGGCGGCTGCTGGCTGCCGGGGCTAGCCTCATGGCACCCGGATTGCCCCGCCTGCGGGTCCTCGACGCCCTCCCGATCGTTGTGCTGGCGGTATTCCTCGCTGGCCCCCAGGTGGTGCTCGGCTACATCACCAACGAGGCCCGGGTCCAGTCCGACATCATCTTCGTGGGCGACCAGGGCACGGGGAGCTGGACGCCGAGTGGCTCCGTTGCCCCGGATCCGAGCGATTTCGCGACCGCCCCACCGTCCGACGTTCCGTCGTTCGCCCCGTCGGTCTCGCCGACGGCGGGTCCCCAGCGCGTCAACATCCTGCTGATGGGCATCGACTCGGGCGTCGGCCGGAACACCGCCCTGACCGACACGATGATCGTGGCTTCGCTCGACCCGGTGGGCAAGACCGTTTCCATGATCTCGATCCCGCGCGACATGGTGAACGTGCCGCTGCCCGATGGCCGCCAGTACAAGGAGAAGATCAACGGGCTGGATGCGTTCGCCCGCCACAACCCGAAGCAGTTCCCGGGCTCGAACGGCACGGGTCATGACGTCCTGATGGCTGCCCTAGGGACGCTCCTCAACATCAAGATCAACTACTGGGCGGCGATCAACCTGCAGGGCTTCGTCAACGTGGTCAATACGCTCGGTGGCGTTGACGTCAACGTCGCCCACGGTTTCTGCGACCCCACCTACGACCAGTACGGCTACCCCAATGGCTTCTCGATCACCGCCGGCCACCATCACCTTGGCGGCTACGCAGCGCTCGCGTATGCCCGCGTGCGCAAGGCGGCTGGCGAGTCTGACTTCACCCGCGCCGGCCGCCAGCAGGAGCTCCTGAACGGCCTGCGCGACGCGATCGTCAAGGGTGGCTTCCTCAAGGACCCCGTTGGGCTGCTCCGGGCGATTGGCCAGACCCTCAGCACCAACGTGCCGCGTTCGATCCTGCCAGACCTGGCCGACGACATGGCCTCGATCGGCCGAAACCAGACGTACCGCGCGGTGATTGACCACCCCCTGGTCGCTGCCGGCTCGGACTACCGCGGGTCGATCCAGCTGCCCGACTACAAGGCGATCCTGGCCTTGTCGGCCAAGATGTTCACGACGCCTGGCACGCCGCCGGCCAAGACGTACGCGGCACCCCCGGCCTCGTCCGGCGGTGGCGGCTCGGGCGTGAGCAACTGCGCCCCGGCGCCGACCCCCAAGCCGACCCCCAAGCCGACGCCAAAACCGTCGCCCCACCCCTCGCCCAGTGCCCCGGCTGCGAGCCCATCTGACTCGGAGCCCACACCCTCGCCGTAGGATCGCCGTTCTTCAGGCGGGGTTGAACGCCTCCCCGAGGACCACGCCGAGCTGCTCCCACTCGACGAGGAATGCGTCGTGGCCCTTGGTCGAGGCAAGCTCCCGGTAGACGGCCGTGACGCCCGCGCTGCGGGCATCGCCGACAAACGCCTCGACCTGGGCGGGGCCGTACAGGATGTCGCCGTTGATGCCCAGTCCGATCAGGCGCGTCCCGGCCGCGGCGAGCGCGCCCAGCGCGGCGACGACCCCGCCCCGGCCGCGCCCGACGTCGTGGAGGTCCATCGCCCGGACGAGGATCCGGTAGGTGTCGGGGTCGAAGCGCTCGACGAGCTTGTGGCCCTGGTACTCGAGGTAGCTGGCGATCGACAGGCGGCCGTCCGGTTCCACGTTGCGACCGAACCGGCCGTCGAAGTCGGCCTCGCTGCGATAGGTGGTCATGGCCAGCTGCCGGGCCAGCGCCAAACCGTCTGCGCCGAGCTGCTCGATCATCTCGAGCTGAATCGCATTCCAGGCCATGGCCAGGGCGCCCGTGGCGGCCGGCGCGGCCATCGGCAGGACGGTCCGCACGGCCGCCGGACGCTCGAGGGCCGTCTCGAGCGCGACCATCCCGCCGAGGGAGCCGCCCGTGACCACGGCCAGCTCGTCGATCCCGAGAGCGTCCAGCAGGCGCCAGTGCGCGCGGGCCTGGTCGCGCGTTGAGACCTCCGGAAAATCCGGCCCAAACGGGCGGCCCGTGCGCGGGTCGATCGAGGTGGGCCCGCTCGAGCCGTAGCAGCCGCCGAGGAGGTTGGCGCACAGCACGCCCACCCGCCTGGTGTCGAGAGCCCGGCCCGGCCCGATGAGGGGCGCCCACCAGTCACCGGCCGCGTCGGCCGACCCGGTCAGGGCATGGATCGCCAGGACCTGGGGTGCTTCCCCGGGCCCTGGCCCATCGTGCCGGTAGGCAATCGTGAGCTCGTCGAGGCTCTGGCCCGATTCGAGCTCGAACGCCCCGAGTGAGCGCGACTCAAGCGCGCCCCTCCCGAGGGCCGGCGGGGACGCTGCCGTCCCCGCCGATGCCGAGCCCCGGGAAGGCGAATCCGGGACAGCGGCTGGCCCGCTGGTCACGCGCCCGCGCCCGCGAGCTCGCCCGCTCCGGTCGTGATCCGGCTGCCCGTCGCCGCGGCCAGGGCCGGGTCGAGGTCGGCGATCAGGTCGCCGACGGCCTCGAGCCCGACGGAGAGGAGGACGAGGTCGTCGGTGACTCCGGTCGCGAAC
>JBEPUS010000298.1:0-2757 GCA_041691435.1 Chloroflexota bacterium | reverse complement strand
CCGGAGGTAGCCGAAGAGCTCGTCGAGCGCCGACCCCAGCCGATCCTGCTCGTTGTAGGCGGGCAGCACGACGGTGAGGCCGGCGCCGGAGGTGGGCATCAGGGCGCCGGCGTGAGCGAGCGCAACAGCCCTGGGCTGATGAAGGGCGAGGGCGGACCGAACAGGTGCCGCAGCAGGAAGTATTCGGGCAGCGGGTGGTCATCGGTAACCATCGCGCCGGACCCGGCGAACCTGGTCACCTGGTCGCCCTGCAGCCAGACCAGTCCGGGGATCTCCGTCTCCCAACCGCCCAGGTCGTGGGCCGGAGAATCGCCGGCCGACGAGAGATCCTGGACGATGTTTGGCCGGCCCAGGACGGAAGCAATCGCGGCCGGATCGAAGGCGATCGGTTGGTCGGATCCCAGCATGTACAGGCCAAAGCCGCCGGCGCCGAACATGACGATCACGTGCGGGAAGACCGATGCGTAGGTCCGCACGTGGTCCTTGAACTCGTCGAGCGTCTGGCCGTAGGGGATCCACTGCATCATCACGCCGCCCGGGTTCAGGCGCGCCTTGGCAGCCTGGTAGAACTCGAGCGAGGAGATGACCGAGACGCCGGCCGTCTCGATCGGCGGCGGCGGGTCGACGACGATGATGTCGTAGTGGTCATTCGTCAGCTCTACGTGATTGCGACCGTCGGCGATGATGATGTTGCCCTTCGGATTGGCCAGGACCTCGGGCGCATCCGGGTAGAAAAAGCCGAACATCGTGGGGACGGACGGTACGAGCTCCACCGCGGTTGCGGTAAGACCTGCGTTGAGGGCCGCGCGCCACGCTGAACCCATCCCGAAGGCGACGGTGAGGTCAGTGGCCGAGCTCGGGCGCAGGAGCAGCGGCAGGATCGGCATCAGCTTGACGTCGATCGTCAGGACGGTCATGGACGTGCCCGTTACCCACAGTTGCTTGTAACCCGACAGCGTCCCGGCCTGGACCGAGGCGATGTCGTCTTCGGCAGTCTTGGTCACGGTGCCGCCCCCACCGCGAACCCGGGCGATGCTCGGATCGACGAACAGGCCGCCGACGACCAGCGAGATGACAAGGAGCAACGCAGTCACGGTGCCGGCAACCCCAGTAACAAGCCGGGGAAGCGGCTCCACGATGCGACCACGAAGCGCCAGCGCGATGCCCATCGCAGCGTTGAGGATGGCGATCAGGCCGAGCGCAACGGGTGAACCAACGAGCGGGACGACGAAGAACGGAATGAGGAACGTCCCGCTGATCGCTCCAAGCGTGTTGGCGGAGAGCAGGAGACCCGCATTTGAGCCTACGTGGCCGTCGGGATCTGCGACCAGGGCGGACGCTGCCGGAAACGTGAGGCCCATCACGAATGTCGCCGGCAGGACCACCAGGGCCACCGGCAACGCGAAGTCGGTGAACAGGCTGCTGAAGTTCGTCGTGAGGGTAAGGACCCCGGTCACCCCGCGACCAATCATCGTCGCCATCCCGATGAGCACCAGGACCGCAATGACTACCTGTCCCAGCGCCAGCAGGTTGATGGTCTTGATCCGGGTTCGGAAGACGTTGAAGACCACCGCACCCAGGGCGAGGCCCACCAGGAAGATGGTCAGGATGGTCGTGAACACGTACGTCGAGTCGCCTGTCCCCGAGGCGAGCAGCCGGGTCCACAGGACCTGGTAGCCGAGCGACGTCAGGCCCGACACATAGGCGACGATCAAGGCGAGCCGGACCCGGGGCCGAACGATCGGCACAGAGGCGGTGCCGCTGGATTCGGCGGACATCGGACCACTCGGCTCGATCTCACCGCGCCGCCAGTCGAGAAACAGAGCGCCGAGCCCGGCGATCGCTGAGCAGGTCGCGCCCACCAGGAGCGTGCCGGTCAGGCCCAGCAGCTCGATGAGGATGAAGCCTGCGGCGATCGTGCCCAGGATCGCGCCAATCGTGTTGGCCGCATACAGCCGCCCAAACGAGCTGCTCAAGTTGGCTGGGTCGCGCGAAAGATGGCGGGTCAACGTGGGCAGGGTCGCGCCCATCAGGATCGTGGCAGGCCCCAGCGCCAGGAGCGAGAGCCCGAACCGGATCAGGGCGAGGATCGTGGGGCTCGACTCGAGACTCTCGAACGCTCCCCGGTAGACGTCGTGGAGGAGGCGGAACGTGACCGGCGTGAGCAGGACGATCACGACCAGGATCAGCTCGAGGAGGCCGTACATCCGCAGCGCGCGGCGGGCCCGGTCGGCGATCCGGCCACCGATCACGCTGCCGATCGCGATCCCCCCGAAGAAGCCGGTCAGGATCGCGCTGACCGCCTGGGTCGTATTGCCGAAGACCAGGACCAGCTGGCGGGCCCAGACAACCTCGTAGATCAACCCCGCGGCGCCGGAGAGGATGAAGATCGCGAGAACAGGCCAGCGGCGATTCACGTGGCGACTCCGTGTTGGTGTTGTATTGGGGCCCACGCAGACCGTGGGACAAGCAGCGTCGTGGCTAGGATTGCCCCGACCCACAATGGCAGGAAGAGGATCACCCCGATCGATCCGGTCGCAGCCAGGACGAACGTCGGCCTCGGCGCGACCCGTGCCAGGGGCCGGACGGCGAGCAGCAGCAGGACGGCACCGTAGGCCATCGTGTACGGCGCCACGAGCAGTCCCGCACACAGGCAGGCGATGAAGCCTGGTGCCTCCCCCCGCCGGAGCGCGACAATCGTCGCGACCACCGTGGCGGCCACCAGGGGCCAGGCGATCGGCCCCGGGAGCATCGCCC
>JBEPUS010000297.1:0-2758 GCA_041691435.1 Chloroflexota bacterium | reverse complement strand
GTGGCCAGGAGCGTGCCCGAGTCGATCAGCCGGCGACCCTCCAGGTCCGTGACCCGGCCGCCGGCCTCCTCGACCACGACGAGCGGCGCGGCCATGTCCCAGGCCGACAGGTCGACCTCGACCACTGCCTCTGCCGCACCTTCGGCGAGCAGCGCGTAGCCCCAGAAGTCGCCGAAGCCCCGGTCCCGCCAGATCTCGCCGAGGAGGCCCGCGAAGCCCGGTGCCCGGCCGGATGTCTCGAGATCGTGCGCCGAGCCGTACAGCACCTGGGCATCGGCCAGGGCATGGATCCCCGAGACGTGGATCGGCCGGGGCGCTTCGCTGCCGACGGCGCCGACGGCCCATGCTCCCCCGCCCCGCCGGGCGTACCAGCGCTCGCGGAGGGCCGGCGCGGACATCACGCCGAGCTGGAGCTCGCCGTCCACCTCGAGGGCCAGGAGGGTGCCGAAATGGGGAATGCCCCGGATGAAGTTGTGGGTCCCGTCGATCGGGTCGATGTACCAGCGCCGGGAGCTTGCCCCGGCCTCTGAGCCGTACTCCTCGCCGACCAGGCCGTGGTCGGGATAGGCCGCCCGGATCCGTTCGCGGATCATGCGCTCCACCGCCTGGTCGGCCACCGTCACGAATGACCGATCGGGCTTGGTCATCACTTCCAGGTCGCGCCGGAAATGGGCCAGCGCGAGCCGGTCCGCCTCGTCACAGGCCGCCTGGGCAAAGGCCAGGTAGCCATCCAGCTGGGCGGCATCGAGCCGAGCCCGCGACGCACTCCACTCCGGTCCGGCCGCGACCGCGTCGGTAATCTCCGGCGAGAAGCGGGCCTCCGCCGGTTGGTCAGCCGGGTTCACGAGCGGATCCGCTCGCCGGCAGGGTCGAAGAGCGGTTCGGCCCTGACCTCGAAGCCGATCCACTGCCCGAAGACCTCGATCTCGCCGGTCGTGCCGATCGCGGCTTGACCGGCGGGCAGGTAGGCGTAGGCGATCGAGCGCGCGACAGCGAAGCCGTAGCCACCGCTCGTCACCCGGCCCACGATTGCCCCGCCGATCCGGACGGGCTCGTTGCCGAGGCAGACGGACCGTGGGTCCTCGAGGACGAGGCAGCGCAGCCGCTTGCGCGGACCGGCCGCCCTGGCGGCCACGAGCGCGTCGTGGCCGATGAACTGTCGCCCGGTCCCGTCCGGTCGATCGAGCCGGACGGCAAAGCCCAGGCCGGCCTCGTAGGGCGTCTCGTCCGGGGTGATGTCGGTCGACCAGACCCGGTAGCCCTTCTCGATCCGGAGGGCATCGATCGCCCGGTAGCCCCCGGCGACCAGGCCGTGCTCGGCGCCCGCGGTCCACAGGGCATCCCACAGGGCGGCGCCGTACTCGCTGGGTGGATAGAGCTCCCAGCCGAGTTCGCCGACGTAGGTGACCCGGAGCGCCAGCAGCGGGACGTTGCCCACGGTGATCCGGCGGGCCGTGAGATACGGGAACGCCTCGTTGGAGAGGTCGTCGCGGGTCAGTCCGCCAAGGATCGCTCGGGCGTTCGGCCCCCATAGGCCGAAGCAGGCCATCGACGAGGTCAGGTCGCTCACAACCACCTGGCCGCTGGCCGCGGGATCGTCGTCGAGCTGCTTGCGGATCCAGCCGAGGTCGTGGTTGCCCACCGCGGTGCCCGTGACGATCAGGAATCGATCCGCGGCCAGTCGGCTGACCGTGAAGTCGGTCTCGATTCCGCCCCGCCGATTGAGCATCTGCGTGTAGACGATCGAGCCGATCGGCCGATCGATCTCGTTGGCACACAGGCGGTCGAGGAACGCCGCGGCGCCCGGCCCGGCGACCTCGATCTTGGCGAAGCTCGATTCGTCAAAGAGCCCGGCCGTGGTTCGTGTGGCGAGGGCTTCCGCACCGATCGCGGCCGACCAATGCTCGCCCGCCCAGCCGCGCGGTCGCCAGTCCTCCTGGCCGGCGGCCTCATTGCTCGCGAACCAGTTGGGCCGCTCCCAGCCCGACTTCTCGCCGAAGACGGCAGCCCGCTCCACCAACCGGTGGTACGCCGGTGAGAGGCGCAGCGGCCGGCCGCTCTGGCGTTCCTCGTTGGGATAGTGGATGTCGTAGTACTGCTGGTAGACCTCGACCGTCCGGGCCAGCGTGTAGGCCTGCGCGCGGTACTGGGCCCCGAAGCGCCGGATGTCCATCTTCCAGAGGTCCAGCTCAGGGTCGCCATCGACGATCCAGCTGGCCATCTGCTTGCCGATCCCGCCGGCCCCGGCGATGCCGTGGGCGCAGAATCCGGCGGCCACGAAGAAGCCGCGGACCTCGCTCTCGCCGAGGATGAACTCGTTGTCGGGCGTGAAGCCCTCGGGTCCATTGATCATCCGGTTGATGCCGGCATCGGCAATGGCGGGCACCCGATGGACCGCGCCATCCATGATCTCGGCGAAGCGCGGCCAGTCCGGGGCGAGCAGCTTGCCGTTGAAGTCGGCCGGCACCCCGTCGAGCGACCAGGGCGCGGGATGGCGCTCGTAGCCACCCATGCACAACCCGCCAACCTCCTCGCGGAAGTAGCACAGGTGGTCCGGGTCGCGCATCGTCGGCAGGCTGGGCGTCACGCCATCGATCCGCTCGGTGAACAGGTACTCGTGGGCCATCGGGATGATCGGGACATTGACGCCGGCGAGCCGGCCGATCTCGGGCGCGAACATCCCGCCGGCGTTGACCACCACGTCGGACCGAATCGTGCGTCGCTCGCCAGCCTTCTCCACGACCTGTCTCTTATACAC
>JBEPUS010000296.1:0-2788 GCA_041691435.1 Chloroflexota bacterium | reverse complement strand
TCCCGTTCGTGCGCCGCCTGCTCGACGAGGCGCCGACGGTCATCGCCCGGGACGGAGCTTGGATCATCCCGGCCATGCGTGGTGAAGATCTCGACGACGAGGACCTTGCCCAGGCGTTGCGAGAGCGGGGTCTCGAGGACATCAAGGAGGTCAAGCTCGCTGTCCTCGAACATGACGGCTCGATCAGCGTGATCCCGAAGGACGGACCGCAGGTCCGGATGCGCACCCACGTCCGCCGCTATCGAACCCGAGGTGGCGCCTCGCGATGACCCGTCGTGTGAGCGCCGGCATCCTCCTGTATCGCCACCGGGACGGCGAGCTGGAGGTCCTCCTGGCCCACCCCGGAGGGCCGTATTTCATCAACCGCAACCTGGGCCACTGGACCATCCCGAAGGGCGAGCCCGGAGTCGACGACGAGCTGTTCGTGGCCGCGACCCGCGAGTTCAACGAGGAGACGGGCTACGTCCTCGAGGCCGTCGCCGCGGACCCGGCCGCGGCGCCGATCCCCCTCGGCACCGTGACCCAGGCCAGCGGCAAGGTCGTCCACGCCTGGGCCATCCGCGGCGATCTCGATCCGGCGGGCTCGACGTCGAATACCTTCGAAATGACCTGGCCGCCCGGCTCCGGCCAAATGCAGACGTTCTTCGAGATCGATCAGGTGGCCTGGTTCCCGGTGCCAGAGGCGCGTCGTCGAGCGAACCGATCCCAGGCCGCCTTCGTCGAGCGATTGGCGGCGCTGCCCGAGGCCAGGGAGGCAGGCCCGGCCTGACGCGTCAGCGCGGCTACCATCGCCCGATGCCCGACCCCGGCCTGACGCTCGACCGCACGGTCGCGCGCCGTTTCCTCGTCCTCCGCCACCTCCTGGCGCCGCCGCGCTCGCTGCCCGCCGAGCCCGAGAGCGTGCTGCGGGTCGTCGATCGCCTCGGTTCGCTGCAGTTCGATCCGCTGGAGATCGCGGGACGGAACCACGACCTCGTGCTCCTGGCCCGGATCGCTGGCTACCGCCGCGAATGGACCGACCACTGGCTCTACGAGGACCGACGGCTGTACGAGACGTACAACAAGGGCCTCTCCATCGTGCCGACCCTCGAGCTGCCCTGGTTCCGGATCACGTGGGACCGGAACCACGAACGCCTGCACGGACCCGGCGAGGCATTCGACACCCATGCCCCGCTCGTCGAGGAGCTCCTCGCCCGGATCCGCCAAGGCGGGCCGCTCCTGCCCCGTGAGGTCGGTCCGCGAGAGGCCATCGACTGGTACTGGCGGCCGACGAACCAGGTCCGGGCGATTCTCGAGGGCCTTGCCCAGGCTGGGATCCTCGGGATCGCGCGACGCGAGGGCAACCTGCGGGTCTACGACCTCGTGGAACGGCTCTTCCCCGCCGAGCTGCTGGCGGAACGGCAGCCGGTCGAGGTCCAGCGGCAGCATCGACTGCTGTCGCGCTACCGAGGCGGCGGGCTGCTCGGGATCGGCGGCCAGGCGGAGCTGTGGTACGGGACGGGTCGCGACACGGCAGAGCGCACCGCGCTCCGGGAGGCCCTCATCGAGCAGGGAGCGCTGCTGCCCGTCGAGGTCGAAGGGTTCAAGGCTCAGCGCTTCATCATCGCGACGGAGCTTCCGATCCTCGATCAGGCCCGGACCGAGGTCGCTGCCGGGGACACCCCCGCCGGCGCTGATCCAGCCGTCGCCTTTCTGGCCCCGCTCGATCCCTTCGTCTGGGATCGGGACCTGCTGCGGCGGCTCTTCGACTTCGACTACATCTGGGAGGTCTACGTCCCGCTGGCCAAGCGGCGCTGGGGCTACTACGTCCTCCCGATCCTGTACGGGGACCGCCTCGTCGGACGAATCGAGCCTCGCCTCGAACGGCGGGCGGGCAGGCTCAACGTCGTCGGGCTGTGGTGGGAGGACGGCTTCGATCCCCTGGCCGATCCGGGCTTCACGTCGGCCTTCGCCGCGGCGATCGCGGCCCATCGCGAATTCGGCGGTTTGTCGCGGGTGACCTTCCCCCGCTCGGCACGCCATCGGCCGTTCCTGACCGAGGTTCGGGCGATCCTCGGTCATTGAACCGTAGCCAGGTCGGGACGACCGAGCGCCGATCCGGGGCCCGTGTGGGACGATGCCACGGAACACCCATCGACCTTCCCTGTCCGGAGGACGTCCCATGGCCGAACAGCGACACGCCCAGGTCACCTGGAACGGGGACCTGATCTCGGGAGCCGGGACCATCGACTACGTCTCGAGCGGCGTCTTCTCCCGAATGCCCGTCTCGTGGGCCGCCCGGACCGGGCCCCACAACGGCAAGACCTCGCCCGAGGAGCTCCTCGCGGCTGCCCACGCGGCCTGCTTCTCGATGGCCTTCTCCGCTCGCCTGGCCAAGAATGGGACGCCGGCCAAGCAGCTGAACGTCACGGCCGAGGTCACCTTCGACAACGCCAGCGGCGGCTGGAAGGTCACCCAGAGCGTGATCACCGTGGAGGGCGACGTCCCCGGCATCGATCTCGCGACCTTCGAGACGATCGCCGACGATGCCAAGGAGAACTGCCCGATCTCGATCGCCCTCAAGGGCAACGTCGAGCTCTCGGTCGTGGCCTCGCTCAAGAGCTGAGGTGCATGCGGCGCGGCGCGGCGCCGTCTCCGCGTCTCCACTGTTCCAGACCGTCGCGCGAGCGCCTCGCCGCACGTCCTGGCACCGGGTCGCTCGCGATTGAACACTTCGTCGAGCTCGCGACGCCTTATGACGTGACAGCCCCATGAGGGGCGATAGTGGAGCCGAGATGGATCGAGACCT
>JBEPUS010000295.1:0-2792 GCA_041691435.1 Chloroflexota bacterium | reverse complement strand
CCGGGTCGTGCACGAATCGGTCGGCACGGAGGCGATCCGGGCGGATTCCCAGCCTCGACCGACCATACGGTCCTGGTGGCTGGAATCTGTCCATGTCCGGAAGAACGAGCGGCCCGAGGTCGCCGCCTTCATCACCAGCAGCGGCCGGCAAGAGGCCGACGACCCGAATCGGCGATACTTGGCCTCCCCCCAGACGCCCAGCGGAGAGCACACCCAATGACCGAGATCAAATGCGGAATCCTGCCCTGGAGCCAGGCCACGAGCTGGCCCGAGATGCTGGCGGTCGCCCAGCGCATCGATGAGCTGGGGTACGACAGCATCTGGGCGTGGGATCACCTCTATGCGATCTTCGGTGATCCATACCAGCCGATCTTCGAGGGCTGGTCGACGCTCGCCGCCTGGGCGGTCGCGACGAAGCGGACCCGCCTCGGCCTGCTGGTCGGCGCCAATACGTTCCGCAACCCGGGCCTCGTGGCCAAGAACGCGGCAACCCTCGACCACATCAGCAACGGGCGGGCAATCCTGGGCATCGGGGGCGCCTGGATGGAGCCCGAGCACACGGCCCACGGACTCGACTTCGGATCGGGCTTCGGGCAGCGCCTCGACTGGCTCGACGAGGCGGTGGGGGCCATCCGTCCGCTGCTCGACGGTGAGACCGTGACCAGCCAGCCCGGCGGCCACTACAAGTTTGACGAGCTGCGCCACCACCCGGTCCCCATCCAGGGCCACCTGCCGATCATGATCGGGGGCAGCGGTGAGAAGAAGACGCTGCGCACGGTCGCGAAGTATGCCGACCAGTGGAACGCGATGGGCACGCCCGAGTTCCTGGCCCACAAGGTCGAAGTGCTCCAGGGCCACTGTGCCGCGGTTGGCCGGGACATCTCCGAGATCGAGTTCACCCTCGGCGTGAAGCTGACGATCCGCGACACCCAGGCCGCGGCCGAGAAGGTGATGCACGCCGCCCTCGAGCACAACCGGACGCCCTGGTCCGATGTCGAGGACGACGACACGTTCTGGTGCGGCTCGCCGGCCCAGATCGCCGACAAGCTCCAGCCGTACATCGAGCTTGGCTTCAAGACGGTCCTCTCGGAGCAGCCGGCGCCCCACGACATCGAGACGATCGAGCGGTTCATCGGCGAGGTCAAGCCGCTCGTCGCCTGAGCCGGCGAAGGAGCCTGAGCCGGCGAAAGGGCCTCAGCCGGCCACAGCTTCCAGGATGGCGGTGGCCTCGGCGACCGTCGGCAGGCGCGGCGAGTTGTTGATCGCCGGGTCGGCCAGGGCGTCTTCGACGAGGCCGGCGATGGCCTCCCTGCCGAGCCCCAGGTCGAACAATGTCCGGTGCTGGCCGACCGTTGTGATCAGGGCGGCGACGCCGTCAACTCCGCTGCGAGCCGCGGTCGCCTGCGCATCGCGCGGCGACGCCACGGCCAGGGCGATCCCGACCAGGGCCAGCTCGCGGTCGCGCCGGCCCAGGTAGAACGCCAGCACCTCGGGGAGCACGCAGGCGAGCGCGGTGCCGTGGGCCAGGCGACCGCGGCTGCCGACCGCATGTCCCAGGGCATGGACCAGGCCGACTCCGGTCCCGCTGGCCTGGCCGATGCCGGCCAGGTGAGAGGCGAGCAGGAGCTGGCTGCGCGCCTCGAGATCCGTCCCGTCGCTGACCGCCTGGGGCAGGAACTCGCCCACGGTTCGAATAACCTGGAGGGCCAGTGCCTCGGCGAAGGGATTGGGCTGGCGCGACAGGAGCGACTCGAGGGAATGGGTCAGGGCGTCGATCCCGGTCGCGGCCGTCGCCGCCTGCGGCAGGCCCACGGTCAGCTCCGGATCCAGGATGCAGGCCTGGGGCAGGAGGCTGGGGTGGCCGATGTAGGTCTTGCGCCCGGCCGCCTCGTCGGTGATCACGCCGAAGCTGTTCGTCTCCGCGCCCGTGCCCGCGGTCGTCGGCACCGCGAGGAGCGGCAGGCCCGGGACGAGGGCCGGGTTGTCGTAGCCGAGGTCCGCGGCCCGGACGCTGTTCACGGCGAAGAGCGAAACGGCCTTGGCCGTGTCCATCGATGAGCCGCCGCCGACCGGCACGACCACCGTGCTGGTGGTCCCGAACTCCCGGAGGGCGGCGCCGCCGCGCTCCACCACCGCGGTCCCCGGATTCGGCTCGACACTGCCGAAGAGGCCGGTCGCGATGCCGGCAGCTGACAGGACCGCATCGACCCGGGCGGTCACGCCGGACGCGACGACCCCGGGGTCCGAGACGAGGAACGCTCGCGCATCCGGGCCGCCCAGCTCCCGGATCAGCTCCGGCAGGCCGGCGATCGCGCCCACCCCGAACCGGACGCGGTCCCGCAAGAGCAGCTCGAAGGCCTGGTTGGCGAGCACGCCTCAGTCTGCCAGCACGGCATCGATGCTGGTATTCCGGCGCACCGTCAGCCAGCGCCGGCAGCCGGCAGCGTGGAACCAGCGCTCGCTCGTCTCGCCGCGCACGTTGTCGTGCATCCAGGCGTAGTCCACGTCCCGTTCGAGCGGATCGGTGATCCGATCGGGGACGGTCGGGCGCTCCCCGCCGAACGCGAACTCCTCGATCGGCCGGTCGCCGCAGTTGGGGCAATGGAGGTGGGGCATCAGCGTGTCCCCGTCGAGCCCTGGTCGGCCATCGGCAGGTCGCGGGCGAAGCGATCGAGCCGGAACGGCTCGAGGAGGCTGGGGGTCTGGCCGGTCGCGATCAGCTCGGCCATCTGCTCGCCGCCGGCCGGGATCGCCTTGAAGCCCCATGTGCCCCAGCCGGTCGTGACCAGGAA
>JBEPUS010000294.1:0-2826 GCA_041691435.1 Chloroflexota bacterium | reverse complement strand
TCGAGGGGTGCACTCGCAGGACGACCCGCGCCCGTCCGGCGGCCAGGGCTTCCTCGAAATCGCCCGCCCGGGTCCGATTCGTGGTGCCGACCTCGATCAACCGCCCACCGCTGCGACGGACGATCTCGGGGATGCGCACGCCGCCGCCGATCTCAACGAGCTCGCCCCGCGACACGACCACGCCGCCGCCGCGCCCGGCCAGGCCAATTGCCAGTGCCAGGGCGGCCGCGTTGTTGTTGGCAACCAGGGCATCCTCAGCGCCGGTCAGGGCGATCAGGTGGGCCTCCGCGGCCCGAAAGCGGGCACCGCGCCGGCCGGCAGCGCGATCGAGCTCGAGGAGGGAGTAGCCGGCCGCGGCCGCTGCGGCCGCTTCGATCGCGGCGGCCGGCCAGATCGCGCGGCCCAGGTTCGTGTGCAGGATCACGCCCGTCGCGTTGATGACGCCGACCAGGCCCGAGCCGAACGGGTCGGCCAGGCTCGCCAGGCGAGCCTCGAGCTCGGCACCGACCGCGCCGAGGTCACGGGGGGCCGAACCGGCGGCGATCCGGGCACGCTCGACAGCCACCACCGCCCGGGCCGCGGCTACGAGGGCGGCGTGGTCCCGTTCGCCCGACAGGCGCGGCCGGACGACCGCAAGCAGGCGCTCGACGGACGGTGGGCGGGGCGCCTGGGAGCGGACCATCAGACCTCCTGCGGACCTCCTGACCGGGCGTGGCGGGAGCGCGTGGGAGTCGAACCCACCACGTCACGCGGAGCGTGGCGCCACCGGTTTTGAAGACCGGGGGACCCACCGGGACCCCTCCGCTCCCAGGTTGCATGACCAGATCGCCAGAGCATAGGTCCCGGCCGGGTGGCAAGGCCCCGGCTACGCCCGGCCTTCGACCTCGGCAAACCAGTCGAGGGCGAGCCGGCTGAAGTCATCGGGTCGCTCCAGGGACGGCAGGTGGGCCACGTCGGGCCACCGAACGAGGGACGCGTCCGGGATCTCGTCGGCCAGCCGGGCAGCCGTCCGGCCAACGGCGGCAACGTCCAGGTCGCCGACCAGGATCCGGGTCGGGACGCCGATCTCGACAGCCCGCTCGCCGACGGCCGGCTGGAGCCCCTGGTCGTCGAGGTCCTCCTCGTCCCAGCCATCGACGTTCTCGAATGCCTTCAGCTGCATCTGGCCGACGAACGCCCGGATGGCCGCGGGCACGCGATCCGATGGCTGTCCCGGCCCGTCCACCCATGTCTCGAGGTTGGCTTCCACGGCCCGGTCGAGGTCCTCCTCGGCCAGCGCCTCTTCCTCGGCTTCCCAGAACGCTTCGATGTCGGCCGTGACCTCGGTCCGCAGCGAGCCGCTCGGGGCAACGAGCAGGAGCGAACCGACCAGGCCCGGCTGGGCGACGGCGACCTCGGCCGCCACACCGGCGCCCATCGAAACCCCCACGAGATGGGCGTTTGCGATCTCGAGCTCCTCGAGGAGGGCCGCGACCTCGGCGTGATGCGACAGCGTCGTGGCGGGCTTGCGGTCCGACGAGCCGAATCCGCGCAGGTCGAGGCGGACGATTCGCCGGCCGGCGGTCAGCGCCGCGAGCTGCGGGTTCCACATCCGGCGATCGCAGATCCCGGCATGGACCAGGACAACCGGCCTCGCAGTCGAGGTCGCCGGCGCGTCGGACGCCGGGTCGCCCCGGTCGGTGGGCGTGAAGTCGTCATACGCCAGGCCGGTCTTGGCCCGCAGGTCGGTCGACATGCTGGCAGTCTACCGGCGGCCTCCTATCATCGGCGCATGAACCTGCGCTTCATCGACGCCCCGGCGCTCACCTCCCTGACCACCTCGGGCGGTTGTGCCGCAAAGCTGGGCGCGGATGTCCTGGCCGAGGCACTGGCCCAGCTCGGCGCGCAGGCCGCGCCGGCGGAGCTGATCGCCGGTCTCAACCCGCCCGACGACGCGGCCGTCTACCTGGTCGCTCCCGAGGTGGCGATCATCGGCACCCTCGATTTCTTCCCGCCGCTCGTCGACGATCCGCGCACGTTCGGCGAGATCGCGGCGGCGAACGCCCTGTCGGATGTCTTCGCGATGGGCGGCCGGGTGCTCTTTGCCCTCTCGATCGCGGCGTTCCCCGAGGAGCTGCCCCAGCAGACGATGATCGAGATCCTCGACGGCGCAAGCGCCAAGGTCCGCGAGGCCGGTGGCACGCTGGCGGGCGGCCACACGATCCGGGATGCCGAGCCAAAGTACGGCCTCGCCGTGATCGGGTTGGCCCATCCCGACCACCTCCTGCGCAAGGGTGGCGCCCGGCCGGGCGACGTCCTCCTCCTGACCAAGCCCCTGGGCACCGGCCTGCTGGTCAGTGGCCGGCGGCAGGGACGGCCCGAGGCCAGCGACGCGGCCTTCGAGGCGGCAGTGGAGAGCATGCGTGGCCTGAACCGGGCCGCCGCCGAGGTGCTCGTCGCCCATGGCGTCCTGGCGGCCACCGACGTGACCGGCTTCGGGCTGCTCGGCCATGGCCTCGAGATGGCCCGCGGCTCGGGGACCCAGTTCGTCATCGATTCGTCGGCCCTGCCGGCCCTCGATGGCGCGCTGGACCTCGCCCGGGCGGGGATCGAGACCGGCGGCGGTGGCCACAACCGGCGGTTCGTCGCGCCGGCCTTCGAGCTGGATCCCGCCATCGCCCCGGAGCTGGTCGCCCTGGCCCACGATCCGCAGACATCGGGCGGCCTGCTCGCCGCGATCGATCCGGCAAAGATCGCGGCGGTCGTGGCTGGGCTGGCCGCCGCCGGCATCGGGTGCTGGCGGGTGGGCAACGTGGCCGCCGTGCGTGAGGGCGCTGAACCGGGAGT
>JBEPUS010000293.1:0-2826 GCA_041691435.1 Chloroflexota bacterium | reverse complement strand
GCCAAAGCTCGAGCCGAACATCGAGCCGGACATCGAGCCGAACAACGAGCCGAACAACGAGCCGAACTTCCAGGCCACGCTCGATCCGATCGCCGAACCGAACGCGGAGCCGGCGCTGGCGCCCGCGGCCGGCAAGCTCGCCGGCTGATGGCGCAGGTGGCTGCCGGGCCCACGAAGACGACCGGCGATGCCGGGGAGGGGCCCCAGCCGGGTCCCGGCCGCTGGGCCGACCTGGTCGCGCTGGGCGGCGTCCTGATCGTCGCTGCGCTCCTGCGCCTGCCCGGCCTGGCCACGCGGGCCGGCTGGGATGCGGACCAGGGCACCGAGATGCTCGTCCTCTGGCGGCTCGTCTACGATCACGTGATTCCGCTCGTCGGTCCGCCGACGTCGATCGGCGACCTGCACCACGGCGCCCTGTACTACTTCCTGCTCGCTCCGTTCGCCTGGATCTCGGGCGACGATCCGGTTCTGGTCAGCGCAGCGATCGCGGTCGCTGGCGTGGCCGCGGTCGGCGTCACCTGGTGGCTGGCACGCTCCATCGGCGGTCAGGTCGCCGGCCTCGCCGCCGGTCTCCTGATGGCCTTCTCGGCCAGCGCCATTTCCGAATCGATCGGCATCTGGAATCCCAACCTGATCGCCCTGTCGTCCTCGATTGCGCTGGCCGGCGCGTGGCGCGCCCACCAAACCGGCCGGGCGCGCTGGTGGGCGCTCGCTGCGGCCGGCCTGGTCGCGACCGTGCAGAGCCACGTCCTGGGGATCGCCCTCGCTCCGCCACTTGTCGGTTTGTACCTCTTCGACTTGCGCCGTGCCCCGGATGCCCAGGCGCGCAGCAATCTCCGCCGGGCCGCCCTGGCTGCGCTGGGCGTCATCGTCGTGGGTTACCTCCCGCTGATCGTCCACGAGCTGGGCAATGGCTTCCCGGAGGTGCGCTCGGTGATCGCCTACATCACCGGTGGTGGCCAGCCGGTTGCCCTGAGCCTGCCGGCACGCCTGCTGTTCGTGGGCCTGCGCGTGGTCACCTGGCCGCTGGCCGGCCTGCTGACCGACCACCTCGTGATCGGCGTGCTGCTCGGCGTGGCGCTGGTGGCCGCGATCGCCTGGCGGGTGCGGGTCGCTCGCCAGCCCGAACGTGATGGCATCCGTTTCCTGGCCGCCACGCTGGTCTTCGGCTGGCTCTTCCTGGCCTTCGGCGTGGGCGCCCTGACGACGGTCACCCCGCTGCCGGTCGATCACTATCACGCCTACCTCGACCCGATCGTGTTCGTCGGCGCCGGCCTGACCGTGGCCGGCCTGTGGGCGATCGTCCAGCGCGGGGCGACCCCGGCGCCGCGGTCGGTGGCGCGCGGCATGCTCGCGGCGACCGTCGCGGGCGTCATTGCGTTCAACCTGTCGATCGCCCCGCCGGCCCCTTCGCCTGACGGCGGCTGGGACGGAGCCGACGGCGCAGCCCAGCAGATCCTGATGGTGACCGGCAGTCGTGCGATCGAGCTGCGCAGCCTGCCCGCATTCAAGGCACCGGACGCCTATGGCTTCCCGTTGGTCTGGTTCCACGCCCTGGTCTCAGGCACCACTGATCGGCCCACGGCCTGGACGGTCGCGGCGGCGGCATCCCCGGACGGAACAGGCGCGGTCGCCGGTGGCGTGCCGGCCGCGGATCTGGGGTCGAACAGCGCGATCGTGACGGTCTGCGACGCGCTCTTCATTCACGACTGCGGTGGCGCTGCCGAAACGGCGGCGGTACCGGCGACAGGATTCAGCCTCGCCCTGCGGTTCGTCGCCGCGCCGGGTCGAACGATCTCGGTCTACCTGCCGACGGCTGGGCTCTGAGCGCGGGCCAGCCGTTCGGCCCGCAGGTCCCCGAGCAGGCGGACCACGAGGATGATCGTCGAGTAGGCGGTCACGATGTAGAAGCCCGGGATCAGCAGGCATGCGGCGAGCATCCGCGCCCAATCCTTGCGCAGGGCCAGCAGGCCCAGGGCGATCGGGGCGCGGACAACCAGGGGCACGATCACCGGCCAGGCGCCGGACAGGGGCGCCGTCAGCAGGTAGCTCACCCACTGCGGCCAGAGTCCCAGCCACGGGAGGGTGATCACGAGGGCCACCAGCATCCATAGCGCGAAGGTGCGGACCCCGCGCAGGGGCAGGCCGAAGACCGGCCCCAGCTTGACCAGGGTGGCCAGCGCCAGGGGGCCGGCCGAGCCGCGCGACGCCATCAGGATCGCCGCGACGATGGCGATGTTCGGGTTGCCGCCGACGAGCTCGAAGGCGGTCAGGGGCAGCAGCCCCCACAGGCCCGCCGCCCGCCACGACCCGGCGAGATAGCGCAGGCCGGCGAGGTCGAGCGCACACAGGGCGAGCCAGACGGGGATTGCCGGCAGGAACGACAGCGCGCCGAACGTGACGATGATCGGCGGCGCGTAGTAGACCGTTCCGGGTGCGTTCCAGGCGCCGATGTAGACCGGCGCCCCCTGGACGAGTCGCTGGCCGGCCGCCATGTAGCTCGCCACGTCACCACCCGGGACGCCGAAGATCCCCGCGGAGATGCCCCAGGCGATCACCCCGACGGTGACGCAGGCACCGGCCACGGCCAGGACGTTGAGGAGGGCGTTCGTCCAGGAAGCCGGACTCGCTGCCGAGCGGCGCTCCGGCGCCAGGAAGGCCGGCAGCCTGCGGGTGATCACGGGGCCACGATGGGGCATCGGCTGGGCCAATTCAATCGACTCTGCCGGCGCGGATTGGTGGAATCGCGCACCCCCGGCCCCCCCAGCCCCGCGTTGGCGGGCCCCCCGAACCCGGAGGTGGGGGGATTTCGGGGGGGGGGGTTTT
>JBEPUS010000292.1:0-2831 GCA_041691435.1 Chloroflexota bacterium | reverse complement strand
ACGCCGCCGGAGACCCAGCTGACGTTCGTGAAGCCGGCGGCATCGAGGAGAGCGGTGGCGACGCTCGCGCGGTAGCCGCTGGCACACATCACGGCGATCGGTCGGTCGTAGGGCAGGTCGGTGAGGCGTCCGGGCAGGTCCCCTGCCCCGATGTGCCAGGCGCCGGGGACATGGCCCTCTTCGAACTCGCTCGGCTGACGCACGTCGACCACCAGCGGTGCGTCCCTTCCGCCGTGCGCCACCGCGCGCGCCAGGGCGTTGACGCCGAGGTGCCCGTTCGACTCGGTCGGCAGGCCGGCCCCGATCCAGGCACCGATCCCGCCTTCGAGATAACCCGCGACCGACTCCTGGCCGATCCGCAGCGCCTGGCGGATGGCATCGTCCCAGGTTGCCCGGTTGGCACCTGCCTGCGCGCCGCCACGGCCCGCCAGGACGAAGACCACCGGCAGGTCGAGATCGACCACCCAGCCCAGCCACGTCCCGAACGAGGTTCCGGCCGGGATCGACAGTGACCCGGGGATATGCCGCTCAGCGAACGCCCGCGGCGTACGCAGGTCCACGAGGACCGCGCCGCCCGTCTGGAGGAGGTGGAGCTGGGCGAGCGAGATCGGCGTCGGCGCCGGGATGCCCCCCAGGATCCGCGGGCCGGCCTGGTTGATCGTGCGCATCCGGGCGAAGTAGCGCGGGACCGCTGGCTGGCCAGCCAGCAGGAGCCGGGCGAACGCATCGACCTCCGTGGGCTGGAGGAGCGGGTTGAAGCGGCGCTCGAAGCCGATCGTCGTGCTGGCGGTGGAGCCGATCCCCGTCGAGCACAGCGAGCCTGCCCCATGGGTTGGGAAGACGCCGACGAAGTCCTCGTGGGGCAGGATCGCGTCGTGGAGGGAGTGGAACATCGCCTCGGCGTACGGGCGGGCGTGCTCGGCCCCCAGCAGGTCGGTGCGGCCCACGGCGCCCACGAGCAGCGATCCGCCAGTGAACATCAGCACGGGGTCCGCCGCCCGGCTCGTGTCGGCGACGGTGTAGGCCACGTGCTCGGGGGTGTGACCAGGCGTGTCGAGCGCGGCGAAGCGCAGCCCACCGACCGCGACCGTCTCGCCGTTGCGCAGTGGGTGGTGGTGGTAGGCGAGCTCGGCCCCCGCCCCGATCAGGTGCTCTGCGCCGGTCTCCGCGGCCAGCTCGCGGCCACCCGAGACATAGTCGTTGTGGAGGTGGGTCTCGATCACGTGGCTGATCCGCAGGCCTTGCTGGCGGGCGGCATCGACGTAGATGTCGACATCGCGGCGGGGGTCGATGACCGCGGCCACGCCGGCCTCGTCGTCACCGATCAGGGTGGAGAGGTGGCCGAGTCCCTCGACCTGGAACTGGCGGATGAACATCCCCGGGACGGTAGCACGCAGCCATCGTCGACGGCGCCCGAGGTGCTTCATATCACGGACATCATTAGCCAGCGAGCTGTGCCCGCAAGGCAGGCTTGCCGGGGCGTGGATCCGAGCTTCGGCTCGGGCGAAGGCGGCCACTTTGCGGGTGGCTGCGCATGATCTGCCGGGGTTCAATCGACCCGACACTCGCCGCGGATCCGGAATAGGCCCGCAGCCTGCGAATTAATGATGTGTGAACGATCGCGACCGCTAGCTACCGCGCCCCGAACGAAGTCGCCACTCGTCCGCCTACATCATCACGAGGCCGCCGTCGACGGCCAGCACCTGCCCGGTGATGAAGGCCGCCTCGTCGGAGGCCAGGAAGGCCACGGCATTGGCGATCTCCTCGGTCGTGCCGAAGCGACCGAGCGGGGTGGCGGCGGTGATCTGGGCCGTCAGGTTCTCGGGCAGGTCCTGGGTCAGCTCGGTCAGGACGAAGCCCGGGGCAACGGCGTTCGCGGTGATCCCCCGGCTGGCCAGCTCGCGGGCGGTGGCCTTGGTCAGGCCGATGAGCCCGGCCTTGGCCGCCGAGTAGTTGGCCTGGCCGGTCTGGCCCGCCTGGCCCGAGACGCTGGTGATGTTGATGATCCGGCCGCTCTTCGCCTTGAGCATCGGCCGGGTGACCGCCTTGGTGGCATAGAACGCACCGAACAGGTTCGTCTCGAGGACATCGCGCCAGTTGTCGATGCTCATCCGCATGATCAGGTCATCCCGGGTGATGCCGGCGTTGTTGACCAGGATGTCCACCTTGCCGAAGGCCTCGAGGGCCGTCTTCACGAGGGCGTCGGCTGAGGCCGGATCCACGTTGTCGCCCTGCACGGCGATCGCCCGGCGCCCGAGCGCCTCGACGGCAGCGACGGTCTCCGCGGCAGCGGCGGCATTGCCCTTGTAGCTGAACGTGATGTCGGCGCCCTGGGTGGCCAGGCGCAGCACGATCGCCCGGCCGATACCACGCGAGCCCCCGGTGACCACGGCGCTCCTGCCGGACAGATCGATCATCGGCTGGGCCTCCTGGAAACGGGCAGCCTGCACACGTCAGCGCAGGGCAGGATGGGCAGCAGGCTCGGGCTCCCCCGGCACGACATCGGAGAGGTCCACCTGGACGCCTCCCGGCCGGGCCAGGATCTCGGCCAGGGCATCGGGGATGGGATCCACCGAGTCCCAGTCGACCGGCGGGCGGACGTGGACGGCATCGGGCGAGATCTGGTCGCCGAGGGCGCCCCGAGCGGGATCGGCGGTCCACTGGATCGCGACCGCGCCCGACGTGAAGCCGGCCCCGAAGGCGACGATCACGATCCGGTCGCCGACCTTGATCCGGCCGCTGTTGGCCGCCTCGGCGAGGGCGATCGGGATGGACGCCGCGGACGTGTTGCCGTAGCGATCGACGTTGACGAACATCCGGTCCATCGACAT
>JBEPUS010000291.1:0-2842 GCA_041691435.1 Chloroflexota bacterium | reverse complement strand
GCGATGCGGGTGATGGAGCTGGGCGAGCGGCTGGGCCTGCCGATCGTGACGTTCGTGGACGTCCCTGGTGCCCATCCCGGGGCGGAGTCCGAGGAGCGTGGGATCGCCGAGGCGATCGCCAAGTCAATTGCCCTGATGACCCGCCTGCGGACGCCCATCGTCACCGTGATCACCGGCGAGGGCGGCTCGGGCGGCGCCCTGGCCATTGCCGTGGGCGACGTGGTGCTGGCCCTGGAGAACGCGGTCTACTCGGTGATCAGCCCGGAGGGTTGCGCGTCCATTCTCTGGCGGACGCCCGACCAGGCTCCGGCCGCGGCCCTCGCGATGCGCATGACCGCCGCCGATCAGCTGGAGCTGGGCGTGGTGGACGAGGTGATCCCCGAGCCGCGCGACGGTGCCCACACGGACCACCCGGCCACGGCTGCGGCGGTCAAGGCGGCCGTGGTCCGCCATCTCGCGGCGCTCGAGCGACGGCCGCTCGATGAGCTGATCGACGCGCGCTACCGGCGCTATCGTGAGCTGGGCGCGTTCACGACCCTGGAGGTTGAACCGGTCGCCGTCCCCGAGCGCCCGGGGTTCGCCGACCGGCTGCGCAACCTGCTCGGTGGCTCCGCTCGAGGAACGAATGGGACCGGCCCGAACGGCGGCCGGGCACAGGACGAGCCGCCGGCTCGCGAGGAGGTCTGATCCGTGCCCGACCGCGATGAGGCCGCCCGCCTCGCCGACCACGCCCAGATCGAAGGCCTGGCCGACGAGCTGCTGCCGGCCCTGATTGCCAAGCTCGGCGCCACGGGCCTGGCCGAGCTCGAGGTCCGCGAAGGCGACTGGAAGGTGCGCCTGCGTCGTCCGGCCGATGGCGCGACCAGCGCCGGCAGGGCGCTGTCCGGGCGTACTGCGCGACCGGCGAGCGGCCATGCCGACCACGCCCACCAGCAGCCGGCCGCCGAAGCGCCCGCCGATCCGTACCGGGCCGCGGCCACGTCGCCCGGTGTCGGGATCTATCACCCGCGTCCCGAGATCAGCTCGGGGTCCCGGGTCCGGGCCGGCGACCGGATCGCCAGCGTCGACGTCCTGGGCATTCCCCAGGAGGTGGTCGCGCCGGTCAACGGAATCGTCGGGGCGGGCCTCGTGGAGAACGGCGACGCGGTGGAGTACGGCCAGGAGCTGCTCTGGATCGAGCTGATCTCCGCGCCCGCCGAACGGAACGGCCAGGCCTGATGTTCTCGAAGATCCTGATCGCCAACCGGGGCGAGATCGCCGTCCGGATCCTGCGCGCCTGCCGGACCCTGGGCGTGGAGGCCGTGGTTGCCTACAGCGAGGCGGACCGCGACAGCCTGGCCGTGCAGCAGGCCGACGAGGCGATCTGCATCGGGCCGGCCGACGCCAAGCGCAGCTACCTCTCGGCCCCCGCGGTGATCAGTGCAGCGATCGTGTCCGGGTGCGACGCGATCCATCCCGGCTACGGGTTCCTGTCCGAGGACGAGGGCTTTGCCGAGGTGGTCCGGGCCCACGGCCTGACCTTCATCGGCCCGCCGCCCCAGGTCCTGGAGCGGTTCGCGAGCAAGGAGGCCACCCGCCACCTGCTCGGAAGCCACGGCCTGGCCACCATCCCCGGCTCGAACGGGATGCTCCGCGACGACCTCCACAGCCTCGAAGAGGCCGAGCGCATCGGCTACCCGGTCCTGATCAAGCCGTCGGCCGGCGGTGGCGGCAAGGGGATGCGCATGGTGCGCACGCCGCGCGAGCTGGAGGCGGCCCTCAAGATCTGCCGCTCCGAGGCCCGGGCAGCCTTCGGCGACGATTCGCTGTACCTGGAGAAGTGGCTCGAGGACAACCGCCACGTCGAGGTCCAGGTGGCGGTCGATCGGTTCGGCCACGGCGTCCATCTCGGCGAGCGCGACTGCTCGGTCCAGCGCCGCCACCAGAAGTTCCTCGAGGAGGCGCCGACGCCGGCCCTCGGCGACGCCGCCCGCAACGAGCTCGCCGAGCGGGCGATCAAGGCGGTCGTGTCGGCCGGCTACGAGAACGTCGGGACGCTGGAGTTCCTCGTTGACCCGGACGGCAACGCCTACTTCATCGAGATCAACTGCCGGATCCAGGTGGAGCACCCGATCACCGAGATGCTCACCGGGATCGACCTTGTCGTGACCCAGATCCGGATCGCGGCCGGCGAGCCGCTCGGCTTCAGCCAGGCCGATATCACGCTCCGCGGCCATGCCCTCGAGTTCCGGATCAATGCCGAGGACACCGAGCACGACTTCCGGCCCAGCACGGGCACGGTCGAGCGCTACCTGGTGCCCGGCGGGCCGGGTGTCCGGATGGACAGCCACCTGTACACCGGCTACGAGGTCCCGCCGTACTACGACTCGCTCCTCGGCAAGCTGATCGTGTGGGGCCCCGACCGGCCCACGGCCATCGCCCGCTCGCGGGTGGCCCTCGACGAGCTGGTCGTGGAAGGGCTCGTGACGAACGTGGCCATCCACCAGGCCCTCCTGGTCAACGACACGTTCCTGGCCGGCGAGATGACCACGAACCTCGTCGACCGGGTGGGCTCGGCGGCCTTCCTCGCCGCGGCGGCCCGGTAGGCGCGTTGCAGACCTGCACTGAATCGGCCGCACGGGCAGGCGCCCGACCGGCACACTTTCCCAAGCGACTTCCATGGAGCTGCCCGTGACCGACGCCCCGCCTGCCATCGTCCATACGACCCGCGAGATCGAGGGGCTGATTCCGCACCGCTGGCCATTCCTCCTCGTCGACCGGATCGTCGAGTACGACGAGGCGGCCCGGCGGATCGTCGGGATCAAGGCGGTGACCGCGACCGAGTGGTTCTTCCAGGGTCACT
>JBEPUS010000290.1:0-2854 GCA_041691435.1 Chloroflexota bacterium | reverse complement strand
GTCACCCCGATCTCGATCCGGCTGCGCAAGAGCCTCTTGACGAACCACGACCGGCGCCGCGAGCGCAGTCGCGAGGAGGACCTCAGCCGCTCGGCCGATTAGGCGGACGTACAATCCGGCCGATGGCGATCTACCTCGATCACGCCGCAACCACCCCGGTCCGCCGGGAGGTGGTCGACGCGATGCTGCCGTACCTCCTGGAGGACTGGGGCAATCCCAGCTCGGGCCACTCGTTCGGGCGGGCTGCCCGGCGGGGTCTCGATGAGGCCCACGAACGCATCGGCGCAGCCCTCGGTGGGGAAGCTCGCGAGATCGTCCTGACCTCGGGCGGGACCGAGGCCAACAACCTGGGGCTGAAGGGCGCCGCCTGGGCCGGCAAGGCGCGCGGCCACCGGATCGTCACGACCTCGATCGAGCACCACGCCGTAGGCCATACCCTTCGCTACCTTGAGAAGTTCGGCTTCGAGACGGTCGAGCTGCCCGTGGACCGCTACGGCCGAGTGGATCCCGACGAGCTCGAGGCAGCGCTCGATGATCGGACGATCCTGGTGAGCGTGATGTTGGCTAACAACGAGATCGGCACGATCGAGCCGATCCGGGAGATCGCCGAGCGAGTCCGCCGGCACCGCGGGATCCTCCTCCACGTCGACGCGGTGCAGGCCGCCCCGTACCTGCCGATTGACATGGCCGAGCTCGACGCGGATCTCCTCTCGATCGCGGCCCACAAGTTCGAGGGACCCAAGGGGATCGGCGCCCTCTTCGTCCGCCACGGGACCCATCTCCTGGGCCAGCAGCAGGGCGGCTCGCAGGAGCGGCATCGTCGCGCCGGCACGGAGAACGTCGCCGCGGCCGTAGGCATGGCCATCGCCTACGAGCTGGCGCGGGCCGAGCAGCCCGAGACGAACGTGCGCCTCGGCCGGCAGCGTGAGCGCCTCGCGGCTGCGATCCTGGCCGTGCCCGGCGTGGAGCTCACCGGCCATCCCCGCGATCGGTTGCCCGGGCTCCTCTCGATCATCGCCCGCGATACCGACGGGACCTCCGTCAGCCAGGCCCTCGATCTCGAGGGAATCGCCGTCGCGACCGGCTCGGCGTGCACGAACGGGTCGCCCGAACCCAGTCACGTCCTCGCAGCGATGGGCTACCCGGAGGAGGAATCCCGGGGCGCCCTGCGCGTCTCCCTCGGCCGGACCACCACCGCCGAAGAGGTCGAGGTCGCCGCGGTCGCGATCCCGCGCAGCCTGGCCCTGCTCCGAATCGGTGCGGCCGCAATCGCGGCCGATCCGCTCGGCCAGGTCCTCCAGCCGGGAGTTCGGGCCGGGGCCTGACGGCCCGGCTGTTGCACGCATGGCAAAGGTGCTCGTGGCGATGTCCGGCGGCGTCGACTCGTCGGTCGCGGCCGCCCTCGTCCAGGCAGCCGGAGACGAGGCGATCGGGGTCTGGATGCGTCTCCATGACGTGGCCGACAGCTACTCCGAGTTCAAGCGGAGCTGCTGCTCGGCGGACGCCGCCGACGATGCCCGGCGGGTCGCCGGCCAGCTGGGGATCCCGTTCTACGTGATGAACCTTGAGCGGGAGTTCGATGCCGGCGTGCTCCAGCCGTTCCTGGATGCCTACCTCGACGGATCCACGCCCAGCCCGTGCGTCGACTGCAACACCTACGTGAAGTTCGGGGCGCTCCTCGGGCGAGCGCGCCACGTCTATGGCTGCGACGCGGTCGCCACCGGCCACTACGCCCAGCGGACGATCGGACCCGACGGCTCGGCCGAGCTGCGTCGCTCCGTGGACCGGGACAAGGACCAGACCTACTTCCTGTACGGCCTCCGCCAGGACCAGCTCGCGGCCGCCCGCTTCCCGCTGGGCGGGCTGACCAAGACGGAGGTTCGGGCCACGGCTCGCGCGCTCGGGCTGGCCACCGCCGACAAGCCAGAGAGCCAGGAGATCTGCTTCGTGCCCGGCGGGGACTACCGCGAGGCGCTCAAGGAGCGCGCCGGCTGGCAGCCCACGCCCGGCCCAATCATCGCTGCCGACGGCGCGTCGCTCGGCAGCCACGGCGGTTCGGCGGGGTACACCGTGGGCCAGCGCCGGGGACTCGGCGTCGCCCTCGGGGAGCCCCGTTACGTCAGCCGGATCGATCCTGCGACCAACACGATCACCCTCGCCCGGCGGGCCGACCTCGAGACGACGCAGGTCGAGCTCGAGCGGACGACGTTCGTCGCCGGCCAGGCACCCAACGGCCGCTCGGAGCCGTTCCGCGCCGAGATCCGGATCCGCCACCGGGCCACGCCGATCCCGGCGTGGGTCCGTCCACGGACCACCTCCGAGCCCGCCCGAGGCGGAGCTTGGCAGGTCGAGACGGACGAGCCGGTCTGGGCGGCCGCACCCGGCCAGGCGGCCGTCCTGTACGACGGCGAGCTCGTCCTGGGCGGCGGCCGGATCGCGCGCTCGTGACGCCCACCCGGTCTATGCTGCCAGCATGGTGATCGGGCCGGCGCCGCTCCTGGCGGTCCTTGTCGGCATCTTCCACACGTCGCTCTACGTGGTCGCCCGGGGCACGGCCGGTGGCCAGCTGCCGCTCCTGCTGATCGCCGCCTGCCTCGGTGCGTGGGCGGGCGACGCCCTGGGCGCCCGGCTGGGGATCGACTTCCTGCGGATCGGCGATTTCCGCCTGCTGAGCGCCTCGGTGCTCGCCTGGGCGGGGATCGGCTTCATCGCGATCATCGCGATCCTTGGTCCGGAACGGCGGCGATTCAGATGAGCCGCGCAAGCCGTGAGCCGCGCCGTGACGGTGAGCGGCGGCGGCCGGCCGCCGATCGCGACCAGGAGCCTGCCGACGCCGCCCGCTTCGTGCGTGGCC
>JBEPUS010000289.1:0-2872 GCA_041691435.1 Chloroflexota bacterium | reverse complement strand
TCGCCGGGTGCCGCGGAACGGCCTGGTCCGAGCCGCTTGTGATGGAGGGCGCGGGTGCGTCCTGGTCGACGGAGGGTGCACGGCAACTGCTCCCGGCCTCCTTTCCAGCAACCGATGGACGGCGTTTGAACCCGAGCGATCCGCAGCCCTCGAGCGCACCTCCCACGGACGTCGTGCCGGGGCCCCATCGCGCGCTCTACCGCCGCTGGCGGGCCCAGACCTTCGCCGAGATCGTGGGCCAGGAAGCAGTCGTGACCACGCTGCGCAATGCGGTGCGCACGAACCGCCTGGCCCACGGCCTGCTGTTCGTCGGCCCGCGTGGGACCGGCAAGACGTCGCTGGCCCGGATCGTGGCCAAGGCCATCAATTGCCCGAACGTGCGCGAGGGCGAGCCGGACGATACCTGTCCGGCGTGCGTGGCGATCCGCGAGGGACGGGCGCTCGACGTGATCGAGATGGACGCGGCCTCGAACAACAAGGTCGACGACATGCGCGAGCTCCTCGAGCGCACCTGGACCGCGCCGTCCGACCTCGCCCGCAAGGTCTACATCGTCGACGAGGTCCAGCGGATCAAGGAGGGCTGGGACGTCCTCCTCAAGACCCTCGAGGAGCCGCCCGACCACATCATCTTCATCTTCTGTACGACCGATGCCAGCCAGATCCGGCCGGCCGTGCTGTCGCGCGTGCAGCGCTTCGATTTCACCCGCTTGAGCGTCGAGCAGATCGCCGGCAAGCTCGACCGGATCCTGGCCGCCGACGGCCGGACGGCCGAGCCCGGAGCCGTCCAGCTGGTTGCCCGCCTGGCAGCCGGCGGGATGCGCGATGCCGAGTCGATCCTCGACCAGGTTCTGGCCTCCGGTGACGACCCGCTGACCGAGGCGAGAGTCGGCGACCTGCTCGGCCTGGTGGACGCCGAGACCGTCCTCGCCTTCCTCGATGCCCTGGTCAGGGGCCAGGCCCTGGCTGGTCTTGCGGCGATCGACGGGCTCGAGGAGCTCGGCCGAGACCTGCACGTCTTCCTTGACCAGGTGGTCGATGCCCTGCGCCAGGCCCTGACCGGCCAGCTGGGTGGTCAGGCCGCCGAGTGGCCGCTGGCCGACCTCGTCGCGGTCGCGCGCCGGCTGGCCGCGATCGATCCCAGCCGGGCATCGATCGGCGGACTTCGCTTCCAGCTGGAGCTGGCACTGCTCGAGAGCTCCGCGACCGGTGCACCCCAACCTGCGCCCGCCGCCCGGGCGGCCGCGCTGGCGGTCCCCGTCGTCGCGCCGACGCCGCCGGTCGACGCCAGCCGCCCGGCGAAGCCCGCGAAGCCGGTCGAATCCCCGCAGGTGGTCGAATCCCCGCAGGCGGTTGCAACCACGAAGCCCGTCGCATCCGCGCCGGTCGAGGCCGCAGAGGCCGCCGAGGCGCCCATACCGGATCAGCCCGTCGAGCGGGCCAAGTCGTCGGTGCCGGTTGAGGTGGCTGCGTCCTCCTCGCCGGACAAGCCAGCCGAGCCCGTCCTTGCCAGCGCCGGCCTGAACGAGCTGATCGCTGCCTGGCCGCGGATCGTGGCCGAGCTGAGCAGCAGCCCGCCGATCAAGCCGTTGGTCGAAGCCTGCCGGCCGATCGACATGACCGGCAACCAGGTGATCCTCGGGTTTCCCGAGGGCAAAGCCTTCCTGCGCGACGTCGCCGAGCGGCGCCGGCCGCACCTCGAGGAGGGGATCGGGCGAGTCCTCGGCCGTGCCGTCGCGGTCCGGCTCGTCGCCACGAACCTCGATCTGCTGCCGGCCCCGGCGGCCGAGGAGGTCGACCTCCTGACGATGGCCCGGCGGGTCTTCGCCGACGACCTGGTCGACGCCGACGAGGTCCGCTAGGTCGCGGCCCGGGACCCGGTTTGCCCTGGCCGCCCTGCGCGGCGGACGGCCATCCGCCAGACTATCCACGCACAACGATCACGGAGGGACGACGCGAGATGAGCATGGCCAACCTGCAACGGATGGCGCAGCAGATGCAGCAGGAGATGCTGCGGGTCCAGGGCGAGCTGGCAACCGCGACGGTCGACGGTTCGGCCGGCGGCGGGGTCGTCAAGGCCGTCGTCACCGGCAAGCAGGAGCTCGTGAGCATCACCATCGATCCAGCGGCAGTCGACCCGGCCGACGTCGAGATGCTCCAGGACCTCGTGACCGCGGCAGTCAACGACGCGCTCAATGCTTCGCGTGAGCTCGCCGAGACGAAGATGGCTGCCGTCACCGGCGGCCTGCGCCTGCCCGGGATGTAGGGCCGGCGGCCAGGGTGTCCAGCCCCGTCATCGAGCCCGTCGCCCGCCTGATCGAGGCGTTTTCGCGCCTGCCCGGGATCGGTCCGAAGACGGCCCAGCGACTGACGTTCCACCTGCTGCGTGCGCCCGACGCCGAGTCGCGCCAGCTGGCGGCTGCGCTGGTGGCAGTCCGTGACGAGGTGGTCTTCTGTGACCTGTGCTTCAACATCAGCGACGCTCCCCTCTGCCCGCTGTGCCGTGACCCGGGGCGCGACGGACGCCGCCTGTGCGTGGTCGAAGAGCCCCTCGACGTCCTGGCCCTCGAGCGAACGGGCGAGTTCAAGGGCCTCTATCACGTCCTCCATGGGGCGATCTCGCCGATCGACGGAATCGGGCCGGATCGCCTCCGGATCCGCGAGCTGCTCGGACGCGTCGAGGAGGCCTTCGCGGCCGGCACGCCCTTTGAAGAGGTGATCCTGGCCACGAACCCCACCCTGGAGGGCGAGGCGACCGCGATGTTCCTCGACGAGCGGCTCGACGGCCGGGTGGGCCTCGTCAGCCGGATTGCCCGGGGGATCCCCGTCGGCGGCGACCTCGAATATGCGGACGAGGTGACCCTGATCCGGGCAC
>JBEPUS010000288.1:0-2876 GCA_041691435.1 Chloroflexota bacterium | reverse complement strand
GGCTTATGAGTCCCCTGCTCTACCACTGAGCTACTCCGCCACGTGCCTGGGAAGACTCCCCGCCCAGGGTCGCCCATTCTACCGTCCGGTCAAACGTGCCGCCGCCAAGCGGTGGGTCGGCCGAATCAATGCCCAGGCCCGGAGGGCTGGCCATTGCCAAGGACGTGGCTCCAGCGACCCGGCCGTCCTCGCCCGGGACTAGTGGCCGTTCAGGGTGATCGTCTCGGTCGATTGGACCTCCGCCGAGAGGCCGCCAAAGCCCGCATCGGCGCTCGATTCGCCCGAGATGCTCCAGGTCAGCACGCCCCCGGCCGTTGACGTCGGCGCGCCGAGCGGCCATGGAGGTACGAGGCCGGCCAGCGAGATCGTCTGGCCGGTAGGGCCGCAGCTCCCGTGGCCCGTTGCCGTACAGGCGGTCTCGACCTCGCTGGCGAAGGTGAGGATCATGTTGCAGATGGTGCCGCTGACGCCGGCCCCAGTCTCCACCAGGGTCGTGTCCTCCGTTCCCTCGGCCGGTCCCGTGTAGACCATGTGCGAGAGAACCTGCAACGAGAATGCGCCGGTGAGCGAGCCGTCGGGAGCAACCGTAACGGTCAGCGGGCCGGTCCCGTGGTCGTTGTTGCCGCCGCCCTCTCCAAGGTCGATCTGGCCCGGCGGAATGATCGTGGTCGACTTCGTGTCGATCGTCCCCTGGTAGGTGCCCGCCGGCAGGGTCGTGGCGCACGCCGTCGTGGCGCCCGGAGTGGCAGGGATCGACGGGCTCGGTGGCACGGGCTTGTGGTACCAGAGAAACGCCGAGCGCTTCCCGCGAGCGTCGAGGACCGTATTGAGGCGGGCCTGGACGCTGTCGAGGATCGGCGCGAGGATCGCCCCGACGAATGGGCGGAGCAGGTCCGGGATCTGGCCCAGGAGGAGATTCGTCAGGCGATTGCGGACGTCCTCGAGCTCCTTGCGATGGACGGCCACGGGCATCGTGTCGGCCTGTTCGGTGTAGGTCCCCTTGCCATCGCCCGGGTCGCGCGAGACGACGAACGGCCAATGCGCCTGGCCGGTCTCGTCGGTCGTGGTCGACGCGACGGCCGCGTCGGTAGGCGCCATCAGCGGATCGCCCGGCGCCTGGAGCGGGCCGAAGGTCAACGGCACGGCCTTGCTCTGGAAGTCGGGCAGGTCGATCCCCGCGGCCCTGGCACAGGTTGCGAGGATGTCCGGCCAGGCGGGCAGGTCGCCGCCGCTGACATGCACATCGAACGAGCCCGTCTGCGGGTCGGAGGCGAGGAAGAAGTTCGGAGCCGAGGCACCAGCGACGGTCACGTCGACCGAGTACGGCAGGAGCGATGCGATCTGCTCGGCGATGCCGCTGGCGATCGCGGCGATTCCGCGGATCACCGAGAGGACCGGGGCCAGCAGGGCGTCGACCATCGACTTGATGACCGATACGCCGATGTGGATGAGCCAGCCCAGGGCCGTGACGATCAGCCCGCCGACGAGGCCCTGGGGAATGGCGCTGTCGATCGCCTGCTCGAGCCGGCCCACGATCGCGTCAATCCAGGCGCTCGGGCCGCCACAGATGAGGCCGATGTCGACGACCGATCGCCCGACCACGGGCCCGGCTGCGGCCAGCGGCAGCAGGTTGACGTCCGCGCCGGGACTGGCAGTCGGCGCCACGCCGCCATTCGTGGCCACATCAGAGACGAAGAGGACGAGGACGGCCGCCGGGAAGCGCACGTCGGCGGGATGGGTCAGGTCCTCGCCCGCGAGGAGGGCCCGAGCCAAGGCGCCGCCCGGCGTGTCCGCGCTCCCCGCGTAGGCGGCCATGAGCTCTGCCAGCGACGGAGCACCCGAGCCGGCCGGAACCGCAACGACGGCGTCGAGCTCGGCACCCGTCCAGGTGGCTCCAGCCCACGCCCCCACGGCCAGCGCGTGGGCCTGGAAGTCCAGCAGCTCGAACGGGCTGGCCGCCCCGGTCAGCGGGACCTCGGGCAGGGCCGTCGCCGGGTCAGTGCTGGAGTCGGGGACGACCGCAATGCCGGCTCGAGCCAGCGCCTCCTTGAAAGCGCTCGTCGTGTCAGCGGTGTAGGTGGGTGCTGTCAGGCGGTCGGCGAGGGCCCACGTCGCGTCGTCCACGGGCGCCTCGGCTCCGCCGGGAAGGACACGGGACGCGATGAAGCTCGCGGCTGCTGGGCTGGCCGATGGGGCGCTCGAATTCGTGCTCGTCGGCCCCGCGTTGCAGGCGCCGGCGAGCAGGACGGCCGCCAGCGACAGGACGAGGCCTCGGCGAAGGGCCATGGTCAAGGCACGGTCCAGGTGGCCTGGTCGGACGTCCCCAGCTGGGCGATGTTGAAACCGACCTTGACGAGGGTCTGGCCATCCGGCACGACGAATGATTGGCACGACGTGAAGGGCACGTCCTGGCCGGTATCGCTGGTGTCGGTGCAGCCCTGGAACGCGCCAATGGGTCGCGAGAAGCTCTGGTAGACATCGAGGGTGGTGAGGATGCTGCCATCGGAAGCGGTCCCATCCTCGGTCAGGAGCTCGTTTCCGGCCTGGCTCGAGTGGTTGTCGATGGTCATCTCAATCCCCACCCAGCGGGCGCCGGACGGCAGCGGCTGCGTGTCGGCCGAGGTCGGGGTGGCCGGGTCGAAGACCTTGACCAGCGTCGCGTCGAAGCTCTCTCCGAGCGAGCCAACGAACGTCAGCTTGTCGCCCACATGCCCGGTGACAGCACCGCTCGAGGCGGCAGCGAGAGTCGAGCCTGGACCGCTGGAAACGGGCGGCGGGTTGGGCCCCCCCCCCCCCGGGGCAACCGGCGCCCCCGCGCCCGCGCCGCCCCCCCGGGACCGGGGTGCTGCACCCCCCCCCCCCACCCCGCGAACAGC
>JBEPUS010000287.1:0-2907 GCA_041691435.1 Chloroflexota bacterium | reverse complement strand
CAGCCCGCGTCCCGCGCCCCGCCGCCCGCCGCGCTCCACGGAACCGACGAGCACCGGGCGCCACGGAATGCCGAGGCGGCTACGCGCGCTTGCGGGGCAGGTCCAGGAAGGGCAGCGCGACCACGGTGGCGCCCACCCGGCCGCGGCGGGCCTCCACTGTCCACTCGGCCTGCAGGAGCGTGCCTGGCCGCTCGAACGCCGGTGGCACTGAGGCCAGGGCGATCGGCTTCTTGAGGATGGGGCTCCAGCCGTGGCTCGTGATCCGGCCGATCTGCCGGCCGCCCATGTCGAACAGTGGCGTTGCCGAGCGATCCACCACCGCCGGCGCCGAGGGTGGCAACCCCTGGGCGTTGTACATCGCGTCGATATCCGGCCAGCTGATCTCCAGGCCAACCAGCCGCCGCCGCGGGCCGCCGGCGCGGCGCTCCTCGATCAGTGCCCGTCGCCCGACGAAGTCGCCCTTCTCGAAGTCGACCAGCTTGCCGAGGCCGATCTCGCCCGGCGAGTAGGCCTGGTCCGTGTTCATCGCATGACGGGCGCTGGTGTAGTCCACTTCGAGCAGGATCAGCCCAGCCTCGAGGCGGACGACGTCAAGGGCGATCATCCCGGCCGGCCGAATCCCGTACGGCTTGCCCGCGGCGATCAGCGCGTCCCACAGGTCCACGGCCTGCTCGGCGGCAACCCATAGCTCATAGCCGAGATCGCCCGTGTACCCCGTCCGGCTGACGTCGATCGGGATACCGGCGATCGTCGCGGTCCGCCGCCGGAAGTAGCGCAGGTCGCCGAACTCCGCGCCGGTGGCCGCTTCGAGCACGGCCCGGCTCAGCGGGCCCTGGAGGGCCACGGCGGCCGTTGACTCGCTCGTATCCTCGACGGCCACGTCGAGCCCTGACGCATTGAGTCCCAGCCAGCGGTACTGCGGGTCGGCCGCGGTCCAGCGGAACCGGTTCGGGCCGAGACGGTGGATCGTCCCGTCGTCGACGACCTTGCCGTCCTCGTCACACCACGGGCTGTAGAAGACCTGGCCCACCTTGAGCTTCGTGGCGTCACGGGTGATCACCCGGTTCACCAGCCGCTCGGCGTCGCGGCCGTGGACCTCGTACTTGTAGAGCGGCGAGACGTCGATCAGGGCCGCCTGCTCGCGGATCGCGTTGTATTCGATGTCGTGGAAGTCGGCGTAGACGCTGGCCGCGAAGTAGCCCGACCACTCCCGCCACTGCATCTTCCGGTTGTGGGCTTGCGTGCGGGGATGGAACGCGGTGCCGACGCTCAACGGTGCTGCCTCCAGTGCGACCCGCCAGACGCGTCCCTGGCGTCCGCGGCCCCGCCAGTATGCGGTAGAGTCGTGCATGAAACCTATGCAGCCTGCATGCCGGGCTGGCGCTTCCCCCGAGTCGGCCCTAGCTCTGAGTTGACCCCCAACGGAGGATCCGTGGCCCAGACCTACGACGCAGTGATCATCGGCGGCGGCCACAACGGCCTCGTCAGCGCGGCCTACCTTGCTCGCGCCGGCCTCAGCACCCTCGTCCTCGAGAAGCGCGAGCTGCTCGGCGGGGCGGCAGTGACCGAGGAGATCTTCCCGGGCTTCCGCTTCTCGGTCGCGTCGTACGTCGTCAGCCTCCTCCGGCCGGAGATCATCCGCGAGCTGGACCTGCCGGCCCACGGCCTGGACATCCTGCCCCTCGACGGCACGTTCACCCCGCTCCAGGGCGACTACCTCTGGCGGGTCAACGACCATGGCCGGACGATCCGCGAGCTGCGCCGCTGGTCGAAGTTGGACGCCGAGGCGTACGAGGAATACGGCCAGCTGATGGTCGAGATGGCTCGCTTCATCAAGCCGATCCTGTCGATCGTGCCGCCCGACCCGACCGGCTTCGATCCCCGCCAGTTCGCCCCGCTGGCCGGCCTCGCCCGGTCGTTCCAGCGCCTGCCCGAGAAGCAGCAGGCCGTCTTCGTCCAGCTGATGACGATGAGCGCGGCCGACTTCCTGGCCCAATGGTTCGAGACCGACCCGCTCATGGCCACGATGTCCGCGTCCGGGATCATCGGCACGTACCAGGGCGTGAAGTCGCCGGGCACCGCCTACGTCCTGCTGCACCACTACATGGGCGAGATCGACGGCGCCTTCCGGGCCTGGGGAATCCCGCGGGGCGGCACCGGCGGCGTTTCGAACGCGATCGGCAGCGCGGCCCGTGCCCAGGGTGCCGAGATCCGCCTCGAGGCACCCGTCGCCCGGATCATGACCCGCGAGGGGCGAGCCGTGGGCGTGGCCCTCGAATCGGGCGAGGAGATCCACGCCCGGCACGTCCTCTCATCGGTCGACTCGCGGTTGACCTACCTTGGCCTGCTGGAGCCGGGCTCGCTCGAGCCGGAGTTCGAGGAGGAGGTCCGCCGCTTCAAGTTCCGGGGCTCGTCGGGCAAGGTGAACCTGGCCGTCGATCGCCTGCCCGATTTCACCTGCCTGCCCGGCGAAGGCGAGCACCTGCGCGGGGCGATCAGCTACAGCGCCTCGATCGAGGACATGGAGCGGGCCTACGACGATGCGAAATACGGCCGGTGGAGCCGCCGGCCGTACATCGACATGATCATTCCCACGCTGGTCGACCCTTCGATGGCCCCACCCGGCAAGCACGTGATCAGCTGCTTCGTCCAGTACGCGCCCTATCACCTCGACCCGAGCCTGGGCAGCTGGGACGACAACCGCGAGGCCTTCGGCGATGCGGTGATCGACCGGATCGCCGAGGTCGCCCCGAACATCCGCGACATCATCCTGCACCGCCAGGTCCTGACCCCGCTCGACATCGAGCGCCGCTTCGGGCTGACCGAGGGCAACATCTTCCAGGGCGAGCTGAGCCTGGAGCAGCTCTTCTTCAACCGGCCGATGCCCGGCTACGCCCGCTTCAAGAC
>JBEPUS010000286.1:0-2913 GCA_041691435.1 Chloroflexota bacterium | reverse complement strand
GGGATTGCACGGATCCTTGGACACGGCACCGACCGTCATGAACATGAGACCCCAACCGGAGCCATTCGGAGCATCCTGGCCGCCGTCGACGAGCACCCCCTCGAAGTCGTTTGCCGGGAACCATTGGAACCAACCAGCCGGCACGGCGAGCGTGACCTGGCCGGGCCAATCCGACGAGGTCAGGCGGTACGTCCCAGGCTGGAGGCACTGCGCCGTACTGAGCGGGCACGTCACTAGAGGCGCGCTGGCCAGCGAGGTCGGCGTGGGAGTCGGTGTAAGCGTCGGCGTGGGAGTCGGTGTGGGAGCGGGACTCGGCGTCGAAACCGCCGTCGGCTCGGCCGTCGCCGACGGCGTCGACGATCGGTCATTGGCCGCCCCCGAGCAGGCAGTGGCGACGAGCAAGATGGCCATTGTCGCGGGCCATAGAGTCCATGTGCGCGTCTTCATTTCGATCCTCCGCCTCCCATTCACTGAAGCTCGATGGAATCCACGATCGCCAGGAGCTGGGCCTGGTCGCTCGCGGTCGTTCCTGGCGCATACGCGGCATGGATTGCGAAACCAATACCGTTGATGTCGAAGATCAATAGCTGCTGGTGCCAGCCGGCGGACGAGGTGGGCCACCGACACGTTGCGTTGTCGGTTGGCTGCGTGAACTCGACCCGCTTGCCCGGGTATCCATCGATCACGAGGTCCGTGACGACGATCCCGGGGATCACCGCGAGGCTGGCAGTGAGCTCGTCGACGGTCTGATCGGCTGGTGAGCTCGTGCTCGTGGCGCCGCATTCGAGCGGGCCCAGGCGCCCAAGGGTCACTCGTACGGTCTCGTCGAAGCCGACCACCTTCGCGACGCCTCCGCCACGCGCCGGTTCGAACAAAGTCCAGCCAGTTGGGACGGTCGCGACGACCTGGACGGGTTCCCCATCGTCGTTTTCGGGGGCGGCGATGATGAAGCGGCCCGTCGGATAGACGTCGAGCGGCCCGTCTTGGGGAAACGCTCTCGGCGAAGAAATGGCTGACGTGGTTGGCGCTGGCGAAACCGCCGGCACGTGTAGATGGAATACCGGCTGCCACGTCAACTCCGCGCCGGACGACTGCAGGTTGAGCGCCCCACTCGAGTAGATGATCGGGGCGGGCCCGTTTCCCGCTGCGACCGAGACCAGGCCAGCGCTCGAACCGAGGAGGAGGCGTGTCCCATCCGGTGACCACAGGAGGCCGGCCGCCCCGAAGCCGGGCGGATTCGGCAGCGTCACCTTGTTTGAGCCGTCGGGATCCATGACAAGCTGGTCAAAGGGCTCACCGAGACCACACGTGCCGTTCGGGCATTGGACATATGCCACCCGGCTGCCGTCCGGCGAGACCGCAATGTTCACTGCAGGATTCCGGAGCTCGGTCGATTTGGGCAGCAGTTCTGTATCTCGCTTGGTGGTCACGTCCACGACGTTCAGCGACAGCCCAGTGCCCGGCGGGTGGGCGCCGACATACACGATCGCCTGATCGGCCGCCGTCCAACCCAGGGACCTGGGGGTAGCGCCGGCGCCGCCCACGACCGGGATCAGCTGCGCTGTTCCACCAACCACACGGACCAGGCGGATCTGTCCGGGCTCCGCTACGGCGATGAGGGCTCCGTCACGGGACCAGGCGAATCCCTGCTCGCCGAAGGGTGCCTGGTTCACTTGGAACACCGTCGTTTCGCCCGAGAGTGCGTCGGCGACCCACAGCTCGGACCCGAGCCGGAAAGCGACCGCCCTGCTGTCGGGTGACCACTCAGGACACGGGATCTCACCCGGATCCGTTGGCAAGGTCACTCGCACTGGTACTAGCGATGCGCTGTTCGGGTCCGAACCCCGAGGTACGCGGCCCTGGCCGGTGACTCCCACGACCACAACGGCTCGACCCGCGACGGGCCACGGCCCCTGGGGGTCCGTGATGGGCCTCAGCGAGGCTTGGGCTTCGCCGTACGCGAGCCGCGACCCATCCGGCGAGAACGCAGGGCATTCCTGGGCGATGCCGTCGCCGTCCAAACCAACGATCCGCTCGGCGGCCGTGCCCGCACTCACGAGATAGATATCGCCATCCTCACCGCCTGCCACGTTCTGGGGATTCGCGGCGACTGCGATCACCCCGTTGCTGGCCGGCACCGCCAGTGAAGCCAGGGGCGCGGGTGAACGTAGCCCCGCAGGCGAGGGCTGAACAGGAGGCGTCGATTGGTTTCTCAGTGCGCCCGCGACGAGTGCGCCGCCGATCAAACCTGCGACCAGCAGCGCCGCCACCAGGATGGCGATCCCGAGCCAGCTGACAGGTGTTCGCCCCACCGCGACTCGTCGTAGTGGCTCCGTCGTGATCGACCGCTCGGCACGCCGGGTCACCTCGTCCCAGAGGTCCGGGGCGGGGACGTGATCGAGCGAGCGGAAACGCGCGTGGAGGTCAGTCATGGCCGTCACCGAGGAGTTCGTGGAGCCGCCGGCGGCCACGGCTCAGGTTGGCCCGAACCGCGAGCCCGTTCGAGCCAAGCCTCGCGGCCACTTCGTTGATGGGCAGATCGGCGTAGTAGAAGAGGATCACGGCCGCACGCTGGGCGTCCGGTAGCTGCCGAAGGGCAGCGTGGAGGTCGGCGTCTTCGTAACGATCCTCCCGCCCGCCGACATCTGGCAGTGCGCCCTGATCGGTGCGGCGCAGCTTCAGGGCGCCGGAGGCGATGCGAAACGCGGCACGCCACGTCCACGCGGCGGGGTCGCGCACGGCCGGTCCACGTCGCAGGGCCTGGGCGTAGGCATCGGCAACGGCGTCGCTGGCGATGTCGGGGTCACCGGAGAAGGCCAGCAACGCCCGCCACAGGCGGTCGGAGTCCAGCCGATACACGGCTTCGACGCTCTCGCGCCAATCGACCGGGGCCATCGCGGTGTCCATCACCTA
>JBEPUS010000285.1:0-2921 GCA_041691435.1 Chloroflexota bacterium | reverse complement strand
CGTCATCTTCAACATCCGCCAGATCGCGCCCGGCGAGGGCGGCGGCGGCGGCGAAGCCTGACCCCAGGCACGTCGACGCACGTCTCGTAACGGAGGTATCAATCCATGGCGCTGCCACGGATCCCCGATCTCACGATGGGGAATTTCCTGGTCCTCATCGACGGCTTCGAGCCGATGTCCATGACCTCGGTCACGGGCATCGGGTTCGAGGTCGCGGTCCTGGAGGACGCCGAGGCCCGCAAGGGCAACGGCCGCGCTCCCGGACGCTCGCCCGGAGTGAACAAGAACACGACCGTCACGATCTCGACGATGGAGCTCGAGAAGGCCTACCAGCTCGGCAACTGGCGCAACAAGATCGAGGAAGGCACGATCGAGCGCAAGCACGTCTCGATCCACATGCAGGACGCCGCCAACCTGCCGGTGATGACCTTCGATCTCGAGAGCGCCTGGCCATCGGCGATCGCGGTCAGCAGCGTGCCCGTGGGCGGTGAGGGCTGGATCCAGGTCGACGTCACCCTCGCTCACGAGGGCATCACCCGAAAGAGGTTGTAGCCCATGCCGGTACTCGGCGGATACGCCATCACTGTCTCCTGGGGCGACGCGGCCGGCGTCTTCTCCAAGATCAACGGGATCAAGGCCGACACGGCGGTCCTCGACCAGAACGTGTCGACGACGAAGGGTCCGAAGATCCACAAGATCCCCGGCAAGTACGGGTGCTATCCCGTGACGCTCTCGGCCGGATACATGGAACAGCTCCAGGCCAACGGACCCTGGTGGACCGCCCTCGAGAAGATCCAGTCGGGCGAGATCGGCACGACCAGGGCCCACTGCGACATCGTCTTCTGGGATACCAACAAGAAGCCCGTCCTCACGGTCCGTCTCGTGGACGCCTGGCCGTCCAAGTGGAGCGCCAGCGATCTCTCGATCCAGAAGAGCATCCTGTGGGTTGAGACCGTGGTCTTCCAGTGCGAGTCCGTGGAGTTCACGTGGGATTGAGCCATGGTGGTCATGGCTGACCACGGGGCAGCCGGGCGCCTGGCTGGGGGCGAACCGTTCGCACCGCCGATCCCGACGGCCCTCGCCGCGGAGATCGACTTCACGCTCCCGCAGGGCTACCTCGACGCGTCCGGCACCGTCCATCGCGACGGCCGGATGCGCCTGGCCACGGCTCGCGACGAGCTTGCGCCGCTCACCGACCCTCGGGTCGCCCGCAACCGGGCCTACCTCGTCGTCCTCCTGCTCGCCCGGGTGGTGACCCGGCTGGGCTCGGTTCCGGCCGTTACGCCCGAGGTCATCGAGGGCCTGTACGCAACGGACTTCAGCTACCTTCAGCGACTGTACCGGCGGCTCAACCTCGATCCCCTCGAGGCCACGCCGACGTGTCCCCATTGCGGTGAGCTCCTTCCGCCGGAGGTCGGTGGCCTGGGGGGAGCACCGGCCACCCCTCTCACGTGACCGTGGAGGAGGTGGCCACCCTGGCGAAGACCTTCGGCTGGAGCTACGAGACGCTCATGGCGATGCCCGGCGCCGAGCGCCAGCTCTGGCTGGCCGCCGCCGGCCGCGCTTCCACCGCGTCCGGGTCCGGGGGAGCGAGTGCCTACCGGGCAGATCTCCCGCCGGCCGCGCCACCCCCCGCGTCCGCGCAGTCGGCGCCGCGGATGCTCACCGACGAGGAGCGCAAGGCCCGCCTCATGCAGCTCCACGAAGAGCTCAACCACCGGGGACGTAAGCGATGACGATCGATCGCTCGACCGAGGGCACCGGTGCGTACTGGTTCGAGGTCGCCATCGATCCGCCCGCCGGCCACATCCCGTCCTGGAAGTCGACGACCTGGTTCGTCGTCCGCTCGATCTCCGGACTGAACAAGATCATGGACACCCAGGACATCTGGGTGGGCGGCGCCTCCGGCGATTACCAGACGCTGCCGATCAAAAAGCACTGGCCGACACTCGTGCTCCAGGGCGTCGTCGCCCAGAACGACAAGTCCTTCTTCGACTGGTTCGAGGGCGTGACGATCGGGACGATCGGCCTGTCCCGCGCCCATGGGCTCATCAAGCTCCAGAACGGCGATGGTGCGACACCGGTCGCGACCTGGACATTCGAGGGCGCGTACCCGATCAAGTACTCGGGTCCGACGCTCGATACGCACAGCGCGCTCCTGGCCTTCGAGACGATCGAGCTGACCCATCAGGGTCTGAAGCGGGAGACGTAGCGTGGACGATCCACGCGAGATCCTGGGCGAGGCCACCCGCCTGGCGGACGACATCTTCGCCCGTGCCAGGGGCATCGCCGATGAGCTCGCCGGACCGAGCCGCGACCTGGCGGACATGAGCCAGCGCCTGGCGTCCGAGGCCGCCGGCCACCTGGGCGCCCTCGAGCAGTCGGCGACCGGCCATGCCGAGACCCTCGCCGGAGAAGCCATCGCCCGGGCCGGTGAGCTCGGCGATGCGGCCGCCGCCCACGGCCAGGAGCTCGCCCAGGGCGCGGCCGGCCACCTCGAGGCGGTCGGGCAGGCGGCCGACGGCGGGGCCTTCCGGTTGGCCGAGAGTGCCGCCGGTCACCTGGGAGCCATGGAGGGCGCGGCCGTCGATCATGGGTTGACGCTCGCCGGTCAGGCTACCGCCCAGCTGGGCGCCCTCGAGCAGTCGGCCACCGGCCACGCCGAGACGCTCGCCCGAGAGGCCCTCGCCCACGCCGAGACGCTCGGGACATCGGCCGTCGACCACGCCGAGACCCTGGCCGGCCAGGCGGTCGGCCATCTCGAGGCGGTCGACCAGGCCGTCGACGGTGGCGCGTTCCGCCTGGCGTCCGAGGCCGTCGGCCACCTCGGGGCACTCGAAGGAGCCGCCGCCGATCACGGGACGGCCCTGGCGTCCGAGGCCGCCGGCCACCTGGGCGCCCTCGAGCAGTCGGCGACCGGC
>JBEPUS010000284.1:0-2941 GCA_041691435.1 Chloroflexota bacterium | reverse complement strand
GGGGCCGGATGACTGGTCCAGGGGTGACCGGCCTGCCGGCGACCGGCCGGGCTTAGATCGGCCAGGCGCTGACCGGCCTGCCGGCGCCCCGCCGGCCCGCTGCCGTCCGTGGCCCGGCCGGCCGCAGGGTGACCGGCCACGATTCGACAGCCCGCGACCGCAACGGCCAGGGTTCGGATTCCGGGGCCGGCCCCAGGACGGCCAGCGCTGGCAGGAAGGACCATCCGACTCGGGCGAACGACCCCAGCGCGACCAGGGCGCCGGTCGCGACGACGGCCGGCGTCCGGACCGGCCGGCGTTCCGCGACCAGGGCCCGCGACCGCCGTTCAACCGGCCGGGCGGGCGGTTCGAGCGTCCGGCCCCGGAACGCTCCGGCGATTACGACGCACACCCCCGGCCCCGGCCCGGCGCAGGCGACGACGACGCCCCCCGGCCCGCGCGTCCGGCGTTTGATCGACCATTCCGGGGGGATCGTGGCCGGCCGTCGAGCTCGCCGAGCGGGCGGCCGGCCGGTCCGGATCGGGGCCGATCAGCGGGTCCCCGGCCCTTCGGCAACCGGCCCGACCGAACGTGGGTGGATCGGGGACGGCCCGACTTCGCCCAGCCGGCGGCCTTCAGCCGCCCCGGCCTGGACCCGGCCGAGGCGGGCCTGGTTGAGGGGGATGATGAGATCGTCGCCGGGCGCCGACCGGTCGAGGAGGCATTCGTTGCCCGGCGCGAGGCGCGCCGCCTGCTGGTGGTGCCCCAGCGCCGGTCTGCCCTCGAGAAGCTCGTCCTGCATGCGACCAGCCTGCGGATCCCGATCGTCGAGGTCGAAGGTGGCTCGCTCAACGCGCTCACCGGATTCGACGGCCACCAGGGGATCGCCCTGGTCGTGGCGCCGCGTCGCTATGCCAGCGTCGCCGACATCCTGGCCCGGGCGATCGAGCGCAACGAGGCACCCTTCGTCCTGGTCCTGGACTCGCTTGAAGATCCCCAGAATGTCGGCACGCTCCTGCGCAGCGCCGAGGCCGCCGGAGCCCATGGCGTGCTCTTTCCCACGCGCCGCCAGGCGCCGCTCAGCCCGGCCGCGGTCAAGGCCTCGGCCGGCGCCGTCGAGCATCTCCTCCTGGCACCGGTCGATGACCTTGCCGGCGCATTGGCCGATCTGCACATCGCCGGGCTGCGCGTCGTCGGCGCGGAGGCCGACGCGGCCCTGACGGTTCGCGAGGCAGACCTGCGCGGTCCGCTTGCCCTGGTGGTCGGCAGCGAGGGCCAGGGGCTCGGCCCGGCGGTCCGCCGGCGCTGCGACCTGATGGTCCGGATCCCGATGCGCGGGGTGATCGGTTCGCTCAACGCCTCGGTCGCCGGTTCGATCCTGCTGTTCGAGGCGACCACCCAGCGCGGCGGCTCCGAGACCCCACCGGTCCTCAAGGTGCGCACCGCCCTGCCGGCCGTGCCCCGGCCGTCCTCTACGCCGCGTGCCGACGCCGAGGCGGTCGCGGCGGCTGAGCTGGCGGTCGCGGTCGAGGAGGCCGTCCTCGACGAGGCGGTCGACCACGAGGCGGGGTTGGCGTCCGGGGTCGAGGCTGTGGCCGCCGGGATCGCCGAGGCGCCAAGCGCACCCGGCCGTTCGAAGGCCACGAAGCACGTCAGGGCCGAGGCCACCGTCGAGGCCGGCGGCCCAGCCACGGGCGCCACGACCCCGAAGCAGCCGAAGGCGCCAAAGGCAGCGACCACGGGATCGACGCCCGCCCCCACGGTAAAGGCGCCCGCCAGGGTGAAAGCGACGCCGACAGCCAAAGCGAGCAAGGCAACCGCCGCGGTGACGACGGCCACGGCGAAGGCGATTCAAGCGACCGCGGCTGGGGCGACCCTCACGGCGAAGGCGACGCCTGACGCCAGGGCGAGGCCCACGGCCACGGCGAAAGCGACGCCTGACGCCAAGGCGAGGCCCACGGCCACGGCGAAAGCGACGCCTGACGCCAAGGCGAGGCCCACGGCCACGGCGAAAGCGACCGCCAGGGCAACCAAAGCAAGCTTGAAGAGCGCGAAGACCGCGGCGAAGGCGGACGCCAAGGCCGCGACGAAGAGCTCGGCCAAGGCTGCGAAGTCGACGACCGCGAGTACCAAGGCCACGAAGTCGGCGGCCCGGACTCCCAAGGCACGCAAGTCGGCGCCTGCTTCGGCGTCGGCGACTGACCCGAACGAAGACCTCCTGCCCTAGCGAGGTTGCCGCCCCCCGGGTGTCCGGGCCCGGGGGGTTGGTCGGATCTGCACCTGGTGCAAGTAACCGACGAGATCACCCCCCGGCCTCGTCGTATTGCTGCATCGGATGCAAGAACTCGACCAGGAGAACGGGCTTCGGTCGATCCGTTGCGGCAGATGCAGGAGAACGCCGACATTTCCGTTGTGGGTCGTCGGTTACTTGCATCAGGTGCAACCCACGCGTCGCGGCAGCGAGTCCCCGAGCGTGCGGCCCGTCACGAGGCGGGCGGGCTGCCGGCCCAGCCCGTGCCGCCGCCCCAGCACGCCCCGCACGCCCCGCACGCCCGCACGACCCGCACGGCCCGCACGACCGCACGACCCGCACGACCCGCACGACCCGCACGACCGACACGAGCGCTGCGCCGAACCAGCCACCCCCGGCACCACCTGCACCACCGCCACCACCATCACCGCCGGCACCGAACCGGCGCGCTTGACCCGTTCGGGCGCGGAGCCCTATCATTCCCGGGCGCCACGGGACCTTCCTGCGGTATGGTTCTGCGCGCCGACGTAGCTCAATTGGTAGAGCAGCGGTTTTGTAAACCGCCGGTTCCGGGTTCGAGTCCCGTCGTCGGCTCCAACGCGAATAACGCTCGTCTCCCGATCCACCGCGGGCCGCAGCCCGATCGGGGACGTTTCCATGGGTAGGTTGAGCAGGTGGTGAGCTCCGCTGACTGTAGATCAGCCGTCTTCG
>JBEPUS010000283.1:0-2947 GCA_041691435.1 Chloroflexota bacterium | reverse complement strand
TGGAGACCACCCGGCTCTGGACGATGCCGGCCGAGCCGCCGCCGATCTACATCGCAACGGCTGGACCGATCACCGCCAAGAAGACCGGCGCCCTGGCCAACGGCCTGATCACGGTCGGTGCGCCGGAGGGCAAGCTGGAGATGATCTTCGCGAAATGCCGCGAGGGCTGCGCAGAGGCCGGCAACGATCCCAAGACGTTCAAGTTCATTCTCCAGCTGCACCTGTCCTGGGCACCGACCGATGAGGAGGCCCTGGCCAACGCGATGCTGGAGTGGCCCAATGGCGGGATGAAGTTCCCCAAGCAGGACATCCGCAGCCCCCACGACCTCGAGCAGATGGCCAGGCTGGTGCGGCCCGAGGACTTCGCCGGCCGCATGGTGATCAGCTCCGATCCGGAGCGCCACCGGGCCGAGATCCAGAAGTTCCTCGACATGGGCTTCCACCAGGTCTACCTGCACAATGTCGGCCGCAACCAGGCCGAATGGATCGACGTCTTCGGGCGGGACGTGCTGCCCAAGCTCCATTCGTGAGCGGGCAGGCCATGCGTTTCGGCGCGCAGCCCTGGTCACAGGCGACCGACTGGCCCGGGTTGCGGGACGTGGCCCTGGACGTTGAGCGCGCCGGCTGGGATGCCGTCTACACCTGGGACCACCTGATGGCGATCCAGGGATCATGGCGCCAGCCGATCTTCGAGGGCTGGGCGGTCCTCGCGGCGTGGGCGGCACTCACCAGCCGGGTCCGGATCGGCCTGATGGTCGGGGCCAACACGTTCCGTAACCCGGGTCACACCGCCAAGCTGGCCACAACCCTCGATCACATCAGCAGCGGTCGCGCCATCCTGGCCATCGGCGGAGCGTGGTTCGAGCGCGAGCACGAGGCCCACGGCATCGATTTTGGCGCCGGCTTCGGGGAGCGGCTCGACCGGCTCGACGAAGCGGTCATGCTCATCCGCCGCCTCCTCGACGGCGAGACGATCGACCATGCCGGCCGCTTCTACACGTTCAAGGACGCCGTCCATGCGCCGTTGCCCATGCAGGCCCACCTGCCGATCCTGATCGGCGGGTCGGGGCCCCGGAAGACGCTGCGCACCGCGGCCCTGTATGCCGATGCCTGGAACACCAGTGGCACGCCCGAGGAGTTCGCGGCGAAGGACGCGATCCTGGTGGCCCACTGCACGGACGTCGGCCGCGACCCGGACCTGATCGAGCGGACCGTGAGCTTTCCGATCATCGTCCGCGACGATCCGGCCGAGGCACAGCGGGCCCTTGAAGGCCTTCTGGCCCACAACGCGATCAACGACCTGGGCGACGTGCCCAACCTGCTCGGCTCGCCGGCCCACATCGCCGAGGGCCTCCGGCCGTATCGCGAGCTGGGGATGGTCGAGGTGGTCGTGCGACTGCCGGCGCCTTATGACGCCGAGACGATCGAACGGATCGGCGAGGTCCGCGCCGCGCTCGACGCGCTGCCGTGAGCCCGGCGCCCGGCCGGGTGGTCGAGCTCGCCGGAGGGGTGGGCGGCGCCAGGCTGGCCCACGGCCTGCAGGCGATCGCCGGCAGCAACCTGACGGTCATCGTCAACACGGCCGACGATGTCGAGCGGCACGGCCTCCTCGTCTGCCCGGACCACGACACGGTCATGTACACCCTCGCCGGAATCGAGGGTCCGTTGGGCTGGGGCATCGCCGGCGACACCGCGGCCGCGATGGCCCAGCTCGGGATCTACGGCGAGGAGACCTGGTTCGGACTCGGTGACCGGGACCTCGCGGCCCATATCGTGCGGACCGCCCGGATCCGGGCCGGTGCCCGCCTGACCGAGGCGAACATCGGCCTGCAGCGTTCGCTGGGCCTGGCGGCCACGATCCTCGCGATGTCCGACGACCGCGTTCGCACGGAGATCAGGACAACCGAGGGCTGGCTCGAGTTCCAGGAGTACTTCGTCCGTCTCCGGCAGGCACCCGAGGTTCTCGAGGTCCGCTTCCCGGGCAGCGCCGCCGCGCTTCCGACCACCGAGGTCCGGGCGGCGATCGAAGCGGCCGGCGCCATCGTGATCGCACCGTCGAACCCCATCGCGTCCGTAGGCCCGATCCTGGCGGTGGCCGGCCTGCGAGAAGCCCTGCTGCAGGCCCGCGCCGGCGGGACACCGATCGTGGCCATCTCGGGGATCATCGGGGGACGGGCGCTCAAGGGCCCGGCCGACCGGATGCTCGCGTCCCTGGGCCATGAGCCGAGCGCTTTGGGCGTGGCTCGCCTCTACGCCGGACTGGCCGGAGCCTTCGTCCTGGATCCGGTCGACGCCTCGCTGGCGGCCCAGATCGAGGCGCTCGGCATGCGCACGCTCGTGACCGACACGATCATGGTCGACGACGCGAGTCGAGCGCGGGTCGCGGCCGAGGTCCTCGCCTTCGCCACCGGCCTCGCCCCAGTCGCGGGCCAACGACGATGACCGGCGAACCTGCGTCCCGTGCCCAGGGCGCGGATCTCAGCCGGCTGGTGGCGATCATCCCGGTGCGCACCCTCGAAGGGGCCAAGAGCCGCCTGGGCGGCTCGCTCGACGCCGAGGAGCGCCAGGACCTCGTCCGCCTCTTGCTCGATCGGACGATCCGGGCGGCCCGGCTGGTCCCCCAGGTTGCATGGGTCCTGGTCGTCAGCCCCGATCCGGCGATCCTCCGGATCGCCACCGGCCATGGAGCGGAGGCACTGGCCCAGCACGGCGAGGGACTCAACGAGGGGCTCGACGAGGCCGTCGGCCGGGCCATCGCCGATGGGGCGACCGCCGTCCTCGTGCTGGCTGCCGACCTGCCCTCGGTCAGCGACACCTCGATCGGCGAGATCGTCGCGACGACGACGGCGGCCATGTCGTCGACTCGAGCGATCGTGGTCGTCGTCCCGGATCGCCACGGCCGGGGCACCAATGCTCTCCTGCTCAGCCCACCGGCTGTCTCTTATAC
>JBEPUS010000282.1:0-2972 GCA_041691435.1 Chloroflexota bacterium | reverse complement strand
GTGATGCTGTTGAGCTCATCGATCGAGCGGATGAACAGGATTCGGCCGGTGGACGAGGACGGCGAGAGGCTGCCGAAGACGGTCAGCTGGCGGGCCTCCCAGGGCGCCATCACGGCGAGGAACAGGACCGTCGCGACGACTGCTGCCCAGACCGGCAACGCTGGCGGAGACGTGATCCCGGCCGCCCGATCCCGCCTGGAGCGCAGCCGCGACCAGAGCCAGACCAGCGCCAGGGCGGCGCCCACCAGCACGCCGTCGTTGCGGGCGAGGGTGGCCAGCCCGACGAGGATGCCGGTTGCCGCGAAGGCGCGAGCGTCGCCCCGCAGGGCACGGGCGCCCAGCCAGAGCGCTGCCAGCACGAGGACCTGGAAGAGGGCGAAGTTGTCCGGCTGGGCCATGAAGGGCGTGGCGGCCGCGGGCACGGCGGTCAGGATGGCCCCGCCCAGGGCAACTGCCGGACGGCAGCCGGCCTCGCGGGCGAACAGCCAGACCAGCGGAGCGGCGAGCGCGCCGATCAAGGCAAAGGGCAGGGCCGAGGCCAGCGCCGTTGCCCCCATGGCGACGATGAATGGAACCTGGACCAGGCTGGCCAGGGGCATCCAGTGGGCGTTGCTCGGGATGGGCAGGACGGGATGGGCGGGCAGGTGGCCGCCGACGTCCACGAACGTCCAGATGAAGTCGATCGAGAAGCCGTGCCCGGCGGCCAGTGACCGGGCCACGTTCACGTAGTAGTACGAATCGACGTAGGCCGGATCCGGATAGAGGAGCAGGAGCAGGACCCGCACCGCGAGGGCGAGGGCGAACAAGCCGAAGGCCCGTACGACGGTGGTGCGCATCCGGTGCACCGTAGCACCGGGTCATGGCTCTTTCGACCGGTACGAATGACCTACGTCAGAGGTCCTGCCCCGGCACCCCGGTACGCTCTGGTGACGTCGTCGAAGGGACTACGATCGGCACGTGGAAGCCACCGTGCCGTCGGTTCCCCAGTCGCCGGCCACCCGCCGCATGGTGCGTCGCGCGCTCCGCGATGGCCTCGTCGTCGCCGGGTTGCTGTTCGCGGCGTATCTCTTCATCGTCGTCGCGCCGGTCACCCGGACATTCGGATTCGACGCCTATGCCTACTGGCATCTCGACCCGGCGGCCCCCTACAGCCAGTCGGCCGGCGGTCTCGGCGCGTTCACCTACACCCCGGTGATCGCGCGCCTGTTCGCGCCCTTCTCGGCGCTCTCCTGGTACAGCTTCCTCTGGCTCTGGACCGGCGTCCTCATCGCCACCGTGATCTGGCTGGGCTGGCGCTCGAGCCTGGTGGTGCTGGCCTTTCCACCCGTCGCCCTCGAGCTGTACCACGGCAATGTCCACCTGCTGATCGCCGCGGCCATCGTCCTGGGCTTCCGCTGGCCGGCGACCTGGGCCTTCGTGATCCTGACCAAGGTGACTCCCGGCGTCGGCCTGATCTGGTTCGCCGTCCGGCGCGAATGGCGGCGCCTGGCGATCGCCCTCGGCTGCACCGCGGTCCTGGTCGTGATCTCGCTGGTCGTGGATTCATCGCTCTGGCGGGCCTGGCTCACCGACGACATCCTCAAGACGGCAACCGGGGCGCCACTCGACCAGTTCTCGATCGGCATTCCCCTCTGGTTGCGGCTGCCGGCCGCAGCCTTGCTGGTGGCCTGGGGCGGGCGGACCGATCGCCCTGGACCGTGCCGGTCGCGGCCACCCTCGGCCTGCCAATCCTGTGGCCAACGGGCTTCGCGATCCTCGCTGCCCTCTGGCCAATGGCCGCCCGCCGGCCAGGCCTGACCTCCTTGGATGTGGTCCTTGGCCATCCCCGGCAGCCCGGCGATCAGGCCGCGGCCGGCACTCCGTCAGCAGCCGGAACCGGCGTGGCCTGAGGCAGGGCATCGTGCTCGGAGCGCGGCTCGAGCAGCCACGGGAGCCAGCGCCCGAGCAACATGCCGCCGGCGATCAGGCCAATCGCAATCCACCAACCCTCGAACGTGTAGGTGGCAATCAGCAGGCCGGCAACCAGGGCGATCTCGCGCCGGATCACGAGCATCGCCGGTAGCGCGAAGAGCAGGCCAAAGACGCGCAGGCTGGGCGAGCCGATCACTGCGAGGAGGCCGACCCACGCCCCGGCGTGGCGGTTCGGGACGACCAGGACGGCGGCCATCGAGGCGAGCGCCACGAGGTCGCCGGCCCACCAGGGCATCGACCGGGCAATCCCGGCGCCGGCCAGGATCCACGACGGATCGTTGGCCCGCCCGAGCTGGGCCAGCCAGTCGAACCAGAGCTGGATGCCCAGGAGCGGCAGGGTGACGATGGCCAGCCCCGCGACCGCGATCGCCCCGAGTGCGGCGGCCCGCCAGTTGCGGCGCAGGAGATAGAGCCAGGGCTGGACCTGGGATGCCTTGAGGGCGCCCACGGCCGTTGCCAGGAGTCCGTCCTCGACCCGGCCGCGGCGTCCGGGCCGGTCGTTACCGGCGGGATCGTATTCGAGCGGCTGGTAGGGGGTGCGCGCCTCGCCCGGTCGTGGCTTGCGCCACAGGAACGCGACGAATGCCGCGAAGATCACGACCTGGACGTTGCCGCCGAGGAGTCCCTCCGTGAACGGCGGCCAGAGGAGGAGCAGCGGAATCACCGGCCAGGGGAGTGCCAGCCGGCGGCAGGCGAAGACCGTCGCAGCGAGGCTGAAGGCGAACCAGGCGACGATCACCGACAGCTGCGGCAGGCTGCTGAACAGCGCGACGAATGGCAGCACGAACGGCGGGTAGAGGTAGGGCAGGTCGTAGCCCGGGCCGTTCAGGAAGCTCGAGGCGAGATATGGCTGGCCGCCGGCGAGCCAGCGGGTGGCCGCATTCAGCGGGATCATCACGTCCACGCCCCACGGGTAGTGGAGCAGCAGGTTGCGCACCGCGATCAGGCACATGAGCAGGGTCAGGACAGCCAGCCCGAAGCGGAGCAGGCGGTTCGGCCCG
>JBEPUS010000281.1:0-2980 GCA_041691435.1 Chloroflexota bacterium | reverse complement strand
CCATCAGGCCGTACTCGATCCCGTTGTGGACCATCTTCACGAAATGGCCGGCGCCACTTGGCCCGCAATGGAGGTACCCCTGTTCCGCGGCATCGGGCGCGCCGGTCCGGCCCGGGGTCCTGCCGGCCGATGCGACCCCCGGGGCCAGCGACTTGAAGATCGGCTCGAGCCGGGCAATGCCGTCGTCCGGGCCGCCGATCATCAGGCAATAGCCGCGCTCCAGGCCCCAGACGCCGCCGCTCGTGCCGACATCGAGGTATTCGATCCCCTTGGCCGCGAGCTCGTGATTGCGGCGCAGGTCATCGCGGTAGTACGAGTTGCCGCCGTCGACGACCACGTCACCCTTGGCCAGCAGCGGCACGAGGTCATCGAGGGTCGCATCGACCGAGCCGGCCGGGACCATCAGCCACAGGATCCGCGGGGCCGGCAGCTGCTTCACGAGATCCTCGAGCGACGTGGCGCCCGAGGAGATTGAGCCATCGGCCTTGAAGCCATCCACGGTCTCGGCGTGGCGGGCGTAGCCGACCACTCGATGCCCGTCCTTGACCAGCCGCCGCGACATGTTTGCGCCCATCCGGCCAAGCCCGATCATGCCAAGGTCCATCAGGTCCTCACCTCTTCAGCGCCACGTTTCGTCAAGGATAGAGGCGGGCGACGGCGGAGGCCGTCGATGCCGGGCGGGGCGGGGGGCCGCGCTGGTACGTAAGCCCCAGGAGTGGCCGCGACCGGCGGGGGGCTCGAGCTCAAGGTCCGGGCAGCCTACGAGCCCGCGACCAGCTCGCCCGGGAACGTCAACGGCATCCCCGTCCCGTGGCGGTAGAACGGGAGGGGCTCTGGCGGCAGGGGCGTGTTGCCCAGGATCAGGTCGGCCGACTTCTCGGCAAGCATCATCACCGGGGCGTAGATGTTGCCGTTCGTCACGTAGGGCATCGACGACGCATCCACCACCCGCAGGCTCTCCAGCCCGTGCACGCCCATGGTGGCCGGATCGAGGACCGAGTCGTCATCGATGCCCATCCGGCAGGTGCACGACGGATGAAGCGCGGTCTCGGCATCGCGGGCCACCCAGTCGAGGATCTCCGCGTCCGTGTCCACCCCGCCCCCCGGTGACGTCTCGCCGCCGTTGTACGGCCCGAACGCGGGCTGGTTGAGGATGGCCCGCGCGACGCGGATCGCCTCGACCCACTCGCGCCGGTCCTGGTCGGTCGAGAGGTAGTTGAAGCGGATCGCGGGGTGGATGCTCGGATCGGTCGAGGTGATCTGCACCGAGCCCCGTGAGTCTGAGTACATCGGGCCGATGTGGACCTGGTAGCCGTGCTGCGACGTGGAGCCAGTGCCGTCGTAGCGGATCGCCAGCGGCAGGAAGTGGAACATCAGGTTGGGATAGGCAACGTCCGCGTTGCCCCGGACGAAGCCGCCACCCTCGAAATGGTTCGTGGCGCCCGGGCCACGCCGGAAGAAGAGCCAGTTGGCACCGATGAACGGCCGGCGCCATTTCTGGGTGATCGGCTGCATCGAGACGGGCTGGAGGCTGCGGTACTGGATGTAGACCTCGAGGTGATCCTGGAGGTGGCGGCCGACCGCCGGGAGATCGTGGACGATCTCGATGCCCAACGCCCCGAGCTGGGCGGCCGCGCCCACCCCGGAGAGCTGGAGGAGCTGTGGCGAGTTGAGCGAGCCACCGCTCAGGATCACCTGGCCGCCGCGAACCTGGCGGCCACCGGCCAGCTCCACGCCCACGGCCCGGCGGCCCTCGAACAGGATCCGGGTCACGAACGCGCGGGTCTCGACGCTCAGGTTCGGCCGACGCATCACGGGATGCAGGTAGGCCCGGGCGGCACTCAGGCGACGACCCCGGTGGATGTTCCGATCGAAGGCCGCGAAGCCCTCCTGGCGGTAGCCGTTGACGTCATCGGTCAGCGGATAGCCGGCCTCCTGGACGGCCTCGAAGAAGGCCCGGAAGAGTGGGCTCGTGGCCGGTCCGCGCTCCAGCACGAGTGGCCCGCGCCGACCGCGCCAGGGGTCGTCGGCGGCCGCCGCCAGGCAGGTCTCCATCCGCCTGAAGTAGGGCAGGCAGTGGGCATAGTCCCAGGCGGCCATCCCGGGATCCGCCCCCCAGCGCTCGTAGTCGAGCGGATTGCCGCGCTGGAAGATCATCCCGTTGATGCTGCTGGAGCCGCCCAGCACCTTGCCCCTTGCGTGATAGATCCGGCGGCCATGCATGTACGGCTCGGGCTCGGACTCGTACTTCCAGTCGTAGAAGCGGCTGCCGATCGGAAAGGCCAGGGCGGCCGGCATCTGGATGAATACGTCGAAGCGATAGTCGGGGCGACCGGCTTCGAGGACGAGCACCTTGTTGGCCGGCTCTGCGCTCAGCCGGTTGGCCAGCGCCGACCCGGCCGATCCCCCGCCGACGATGATGAAGTCGTACTGGGTGGTTGCCGCCATCGCCCCGATGCTAGCAGCGCGGCCCCGGCCGATCCGGCCAGATCCGTGGCTCGAGTGGGGGCCGGCGGGCCGACCGGGGCGCGGCTCAGCCGTCGCGCTCGATGTCGCGCTTGCGGCGGGCCACGAACGCGGCCAGGTCCGCGGCGATCGCCGGGTCGATGGCGGGTGCCTCGAACTCCGCAAGCAGGCGCTTCCAGATCCCATTCGCACGCTCGGTCGCGGTCCGGGCGCCGTCCTCCTGCCAGGTCTCGAAGTTGCGCCAATCGGAGACGAGCGGCCGGTAGAAGGCGGTCTCGTAGCGCTCGAGCGTGTGGGCCGTGCCGAAGAAATGCCCGCCCGGTCCCACTTCCAGCATCGCCTCGAAGCCCAGCTCCGACTCGTTGACCGGGAATGGCACCAGGACCTCGGCCATCATCTGGAGGATCTCGGCGTCCACGATCAGCTTCTCGAACGATGCGGTCAGGCCCCCCTCCAGCCAACCGGCGCCCTGGTAGAGGAGGTTGACACCGCCCATCAGCGCGCCCCATACGGC
>JBEPUS010000280.1:0-2998 GCA_041691435.1 Chloroflexota bacterium | reverse complement strand
GACCTCCACCAGGGCCAGATCCAGGGCTTCTTCAACATCCCGGTCGACGAGCTGACCGCGGTCCACATCCTGAGCAACTACTTCCGGACCAAGCACCTCGATGACCTGGTCGTGGTCACCGACCTCGGCTTCGCCAAGCGCGCCCGGACCTTCGCGGAGCTGATCGACGCACCGCTCGCGATCATCGAGAAGCGCCGGGTCGGGAACCTCGACCGGGCCGAGCTGATGAACGTCATCGGCGAGGTGCGCGGCAAGCGGGCGATCATCGTGGACGACGAGATCGATACAGCCGGCACGCTGATCGAGATCGTCCGGGCCCTCGAGCGCGAGGGCGTCCACGAGATCTACGCCGCGGCGACGCACGGCGTGTTGTCCGACCCCGCCGTCGATCGGATCAAGGCATCGAGCATCAAGGAGCTGATCCTGACCGACTCGATCCCCCTGCCGCCGGCCAAGCGCCTCGCCAAGATCAAGACCTTCTCGATCGCCCCGTTGATCGGCGAGGCGATCCGCCGGATCCACCGCGGCGAGTCGGTCGGCGCGCTGTTCAGCAGCGACGTGGCCCTGACCCAGCAGATGCTGATGTGGGACGACGGCACGGAGCGAACGCTCGACCTGAGCGATGATGGCCCGGACAACGACCGGGGCCACGATGGCCCACCGGGCGATGATGGACCCGGGCCGGACGCTCCGGCCGGCGGCGCACTGTGAGAACCGAATGAGCCTTCAGCTCCACCGACCCGACGGCAAGGGCGGCCTCGAACAGCGAACGGCCCAGCCCGAGGACTGGCGCACCCAGCTCCGGTCCCCGCGCTGGGGCTCGGCACTGCGCGGCGGCAAGCTGCCCAAGCTGGCCAACTCGGAGATGAATCCCACCTCCACGCTCATGTCGGTCCTGTTCTGGCTGGGCCTGGCCGCGCTGACCTTTGTGCTCCTGATCGCCGGCTACGGGACGGGCTTCTGGAAGTAGGCGGCGGGGGCTCCTGACAGCCTCGCCTATACTCTGGCCCCATGGTTCTCGGCTTTCTCAACCGGTTCGTTGACTCCAACGACCGGGAGCTCCGGCGGATTCAACCCCTGATCGACGAGGCCAACGCCCTCGAACCTGAGTTCGAGGCGTTGTCCGACGCGGAAATTCGGGCGCGCTTCGACGCGCTCCGCGACGAGATCCGGCTGCTTGCCGAGCCGGACCAGCCGGGCGAAGACGAGCTCGAACACCCGGATCGAGAGCGCCGCGCCGACCTGACGAAGGCGCGGCGCAAGGCGGAGAACGCCCGGATCGGAGCGGCCCTCGACGACGCCGTGCCCGAGGTCTTCGCGATGACCCGCGAAGCCATGAAGCGGACGCTGGGCATGCGCCACTTCGACGTCCAGCTGATCGGCGGGTTCGTCCTCCACCAGGGCAAGATCGCCGAGATGCGCACCGGCGAGGGCAAGACCCTCGTCGCGCCGCTGGCCGCCATCCTCAACTCGGTGGCCGGCCGGGGGGTCCACGTCGTGACCCCGAACGACTACCTCGCCCGGCGCGACCCGCAGTGGATGGGCCCGATCTTCCATTTCCTGGGCGTCAGCGTGGGCATGATCACCCACGACGCCAGCTTCGTCTTCGAGCCCGGCTACCCAACCAGCGACGAGCGCCTGATCAACCTGCGGCCGGTCGAGCGGCGCGAGGCCTACGCCGCCGACGTGACCTACGGCACGAACAACGAGTTCGGCTTCGACTACCTGCGCGACAACATGGTCGTCGAGCTTGCCCAGCGGGTGCAGCGCGGCCATGCCTTCGCGATCGTTGACGAGGTCGACAACATCCTGATCGACGAGGCGCGCACCCCGCTGATCATCAGCGGCCAGGCCGAGGAGTCCGCCGACAAGTACTACACGTTTGCCCGCCTCGTGCCGCGCCTCAGCGAGCGCCCGGAAGGTGCTGAAGAAGGCGGCGACTACTTCATCGACCTCAAGGATCGGGCCGTCTCGCCCACCGAGGGTGGGATCACCAAGATGGAGGGCTGGCTCGGCGTCCCGAACATGTACGACGCGGACCCGGCGCTGGCTCGCCATTTCGAGCAGGCGCTCAAGGCCCATGCCCTGTACAAGCGCGACCGCGACTACATCGTCAAGGACGGCGAGATCATCATCGTCGACGAGTTCACCGGTCGCCAGATGCCCGGCCGGCGCTGGAGCGAGGGGCTCCACCAGGCCGTCGAGGCCAAGGAAGGGCTGCGCGTCCAGCGCGAGAGCGTGACGATGGCCACGATCACCTTCCAGAACTACTTCCGGCTGTACGACAAGCTGGCCGGGATGACCGGCACGGCAATGACCGAGGCCGAGGAGTTCCACAAGATCTACAACCTCGAGGTCGTGGCGATCCCGACCCATCGGCCCATGGTTCGCGACGACGAGGCGGACCTGGTCTTCCGCAACGAGATGGGCAAGTTCAACGCGCTGATCGACGAGATCGTCGAGATGTCCGAGGCGGGCCGGCCGGTCCTCGTGGGCACGGTCTCCGTGGCCAAGTCCGAGATCCTGGGCGAGATGCTCAAACGGCGAGGGATCAAGCACGAGGTCCTGAACGCCAAGTTCCACGAGAAGGAATCGGGCATCGTCGCCCAGGCCGGAAGGAGCGCGGCCGTCACGATCGCCACGAACATGGCCGGCCGGGGCACGGACATCAAGCTCGGTGGCGAGCCCGGCGGCCTGGCGTCCGACCTGCTCCACCAGCGCGGCCTCAATCCGGCGGAGGTCGACAAGGCCACCTACGACGCGGCCTTCGCCGAGGCGCGGGCGATCTGCGACGCGGACCACGAGGTGGTGGTCGCGGCCGGTGGCCTGCACATCATCGGCACCGAGCGCCACGATAGCCGGCGGATCGACAACCAGCTCCGCGGTCGGGCCGGCCGCCAGGGCGACCCCGGCTCGTCGCGCTTCTACCTGTCGCTCGACGATGACCTGATGAAGCGCTTCGCCTCGGAGCGCGTCGCCGGCCTGATGGAGCGGATGG
>JBEPUS010000279.1:0-3004 GCA_041691435.1 Chloroflexota bacterium | reverse complement strand
GCCTCAACGCGGCCCGCCACCCCGGCCAGAAGCCGCAGCTCGCCACGGTTGGGCGTCAGGACATCGACCTCGGGCAGGGTTGACGGATCCAGGCCGTCGGCCGGGGCCGGGTTGAAGATCGTCCGGGCGCCCGCCTCTGCGCCGAAACGCAGCGCCGCGAGCACCGCCGACGGCGGCAGCTCGTTCGAAACGAGGATCACGTCAGCTGCCAGGGGACCGAGCCGGCCGAGTGCGGCCTCGACGAACGCAGCGTCGAGCAGCGTGTTGACCCCGGCGGCTACGGAGATGACGTTCTCGCCGGCCCCGTCGACGAGGATCAAGGCGATTCCGGTGGCCGTGCCGGAGAACGTCGCCAGGCCAGCAACGTCGATTCCCTCTGCGATCAGCCCCGCACGCGCGTCCACGCCGAACGAATCGTCGCCAACCGCGCCGATGATGTAGACGGGCGCCCCGAGGCGCGCGGCGGCCACCGCCTGGTTGCCACCCTTGCCGCCGTCATGGCGTTCGAACAGGCCACCGGTCACTGTCTCGCCCGGAGCCGGCAGCCGTGCACCGCGTACGACGAGGTCGACGTTGACGCTGCCGAGGACGATCACCCGGCCGCTCACCGGAGGCACTCCAGCTTCAGGCGCAGGCGAGCCGGGACCGTGATGCGGTCAGGAGCCGGTGATGAACTCGCCGCCATCCACGCCAATCGTCTCGCCGTTGATGAAGTCGGTGCCTTCACCGCTGAGGGCGACGATCGCGTTGGCAACGTCCTGCGGTGTCGTCATCCGGCCGGTCGGGTTCCGACGAGTGGCCGCGTCGATGATCATGTCGTGCTCGGGGATCTTCATCAGCGCCGGGGTCTTCGTGACGCCCGCCCGGATCGTGTTGCAGGTGATCCCGTCGCCCCGCCGGGCCAGCTCCATCGCGAGCTGCCGGACGTGCGACTCGAGGGCAGCCTTGGCCGACGAGACGACGCCGTAGCTCGGGACCACCCGGCTCGAGCCCTCCGATGTCATCGCGTAGATTTTCGAGCCCTGCTCGAGGAAGCCACCACGGTAGAGGTCCTGGACCCAGTACACGAGGCTGTTGGCCATCACGTCCTGGGTCATCTCCATCTTCTTGCGGTCGACGGCGGCCTTCGGGTCGTCGGCGATGAATGGGACCAGCGATCCGAACGCCAGCGAGTGCATGACGACCCGGATGTACGGATGGCGGCCCTCGGCCCGGCTCCGGTCGAATCGCTCGGCGAAGGTGGCAATGGCTGCCGCGCGCTTCTCGTCATCGGCCGCGTTCATGTTGATGAACAGGGCTTCTGAGCCGGCGCCGGCGATCGCCTCCTTGACCTCCTCGACGTGCGGCAGCGCCGCCCGGAAGTCGAGATGGATCCCGAGGATCCGGTAGCCCTTGGCGGCCAGCGCCCGCGAGGTGGCTTCGCCCATGCCGCTCGACGCTCCGAGGATCAGGGCCCAACGTTCACGATCGTCACTCATCGGCCGAGTCTAGCGTGGTCGGTCGTCCCCGAGCGCGGCGTGCCTGCAAGGTTGCACGGGCCGCCTGCACGGCCTCGGATCACGCGTCTGATCACGCCTCAGATCGCGCCGTCCTGGCGCAACCGGTCGATCGCCGCCGCGTCATATCCCAGCTCCGCGAGGATCTCGGCGGAATGCTCGCCCAGGAGCGGCGGCGCGGTCCGGATCGAGGCCGGCGTTGCACCGAGCTTGAACGGGACACCCACCTGGCGGAGCGTTCCGAGCAGCGGATGGTCGACGTCGACCGTCATCGCGCGGGCCTGGGCCTGCTCGGACTCGAGCGCCTCGAGCACGCCCTGGATTGGACCGCAGGGGATCTCGGCCGCTTCGAGCCGTTCGAGCCAGGCGGCCGTCGATCGCGAGGCGAATCGCTCCGCGAGCCTCGGTCGCAGCGCGTCCCGGTGCGCCACCCGATCGCCGTTCGCGGCGAAGCGCGGATCGGCGGAGAGCGCCGGCAGGTCCAGCGCAGCGCAGAAGCGCGACCATTGGCGCTCACTGCCAACCGCAATCGCCACCTGGCCGTCCGCCGTGGCGAACGTCTCGTAGGGCACGATGTTGGGGTGGGCATTCCCCCGCCGGCCCGGCGATACCCCCGTCGCGAACGCGTTCTGGGCCTGGTTGATCAGGACCGCCAGGCTCGATTCGAAGAGCGACAGGTCGATCCGCTGGCCTTGATCATGCGCCGGTGAGTCCGTTCGGCCCCGGCCCTCCAGCGCGGCCAGGGCGGCCACGCAACCGAGGATCCCCGTTACCACGTCGCTGATCGCCACGCCGACCTTCGTCGGACCGCCGCCTTGGGCGTCGGGAAAGCCGGTGATCGACATGAGGCCCGCGACCGCCTGGATCACGAAGTCATAGCCCGGGCGATTGGCATCCGGGCCGGTGGTGCCATAGCCGCTGATCGCCAGGTGAACGAGCCGGCGATTCAGCGCGGCCAGGGCGGCGTCGGAGAAGCCCAGCTTCTCGAAACCGCCCACCCGGAAGTTCTCGACGAGGATGTCGGCGTGACCGATCAGGCCACGCAGGACCTCGGCGCCGGCTGGCGTGCGCAGGTCGAGCCGGATGCTGCGCTTGTTGCGGTTGATCGCGAGGTAGTAGGCCGCGACTCCTGGGTCATCGGCCCCCAGGCGACCGGCCCCGACCCAGGGCGGGCCCCAGGCGCGTGTTCCATCGCCTTCCGGCGGCTCGACCTTGATTACTTCGGCGCCGAGGTCGGCCAGGAGCATCGTGCAGTACGGCCCGGCCAGGACCGTCGAGCAATCGACCACGAGGACGCCGGCGAGCGGGCCGGCGAGCAGACTCGTCATGATCGACAGCGTATGCGCCGCGGCGCGCACGCGTCGAGGGGCCCGGGGGCCGATTCTCGACTAGCATTCGCGCATGACCACTGACCACAAGCTGCCCCTGATGACCGTCCATGCCCACCCCGACGACGAGACGATCGGCTCGGGCGGAACGATGGCCCGGGCCGTGGCCGCCGGCCCTCG
>JBEPUS010000278.1:0-3013 GCA_041691435.1 Chloroflexota bacterium | reverse complement strand
CGCCGCACGCGGGACGCCGCACGCGGGACGCCGCACGCGGGACGCCGCACGCGGGACGCCGCACGCGGGGCGCCGCACGCGGGACGGCGCAAGTGCTCGCGGCCTCGAGCACTCCAGGCTGGCCGAATATCAACCGGAACGCGGTCGGGTACTCTCGGTCCGAACATCAAAGGGAGGCCCGGTCATGACCAAGCAGCTCCTGGTGCTGATCGGCACCCGCAAGGGCGCCTTCATCCTGTCCGGCGACCCCAGTGGACGTGCCGCTTCCGATGGCTGGCACCTCAGCGGGCCGCTGTGCGAGGGCTGGCCGATCAACCACTTCCGCCACGACCCGGCGACAGGCGCCCTGCTCGCGGGTGGCGGCAGCCCCTGGTATGGCGCGGCCGTCTGGCGCAGCGACGACCTCGGGGCGAGCTGGACCCATTCCAGCCAGGGCATGACCTACGGCGATGACGGTCCGGCGATGCGCGCCGTGTGGCACATCGAGCCAGTCGGCGACGTGCTCTACGCCGGCGTGGAACCGGCCGGCCTGTTCAAGTCGACCGACCAGGGGGCGACCTGGACCCACGTGGAAGGCCTCACCAACCATCCGAGCCGGCCAAGCTGGCAGCCGGGCAACGGCGGGCTGATCTGCCACACCGTCTTCGCCCACCCCGACGATCCCCGCCGGATGTGGGTCGCGATCTCGGCCGTCGGCTGCTTCGCGACAGAGGACGGCGGAGCAACCTGGGAGGCCCGCAACCGCGGCGTGCGCGTTGACGGCTTGCCCGATCCGTACCCCGAGACCGGCCAGTGCGTCCACAAGATGGTCTCCGCCGCCGGCCGGCCGGACCGGCTCTACCAGCAGAACCACTGCGGGACCTACCGCAGCGATGATGCCGGCCGCAGCTGGATCTGCCTCGACGAAGGCCTGCCCTCGACCTTCGGCTTTCCGATCGTGGCCCATCCGACCGACCCCGACACGGTCTTCACGATCCCGCTCAACGGCGACGATCGCGGCCGCTACGTGCCCGAGGCCAAGCTGGCCGTGTGGCGGACGACGGACCAGGGCAACCACTGGGCGGCCCTGCGCGACGGGCTGCCGAGCAGCGACGCGTTCGTCGGTGTCCTGCGCGAATCGATGGCCCGCGACGACCTGTCGCCGTTCGGGCTGTACTTCGGGACGAGCACCGGTCAGCTCTTCGCCAGCCCGGACGAAGGCTCGTCGTGGCGGCGGATCGCCGACCTGCTGCCGCCGATCACCTCGGTCGAGACGGCCCTGGTCGACGGGTAGGCAGCCGCTCGCCCGTTGGCCAGCGTCGTCCTGCCCCGCTCGCTCGTCGTCCTCTTCCCCGGCTCAAGCCGCAAGGTCGACGTCGGCGGTGCGACCGTCGCCGAGCTGATCGCTGCGCTCGACGCGCGCTGGCCCGGTGTCGGCGACCGCCTGTGCGAGCGCGGGGACACGCTCAGGGAGTTCATCAACGTCTACGTGGATGGGCTGCCCGCCGGTCTCGCGACCAAGGTTGGGCCGGCCAGTACGGTCCACATCGTGCCGGCGGTCGCCGGCGGCTGAGCCGTTTGCGTCTGCCCGGCGGTGGAGTGCGGCTGAACCCGGCGGAAAGGGCTCGAACTGAGCCCGGCGGTGCCGGCATGTGCACCAAGTACCTCAAAACGGCCGTTTCAGGTGGGTAGGGCGACGAGATTGGCGATGGGCGGGTCGTTTTCATCGCGAGCTGAGCGTGGCTCGGCGTGAATTCGTGGCACCGGCTTGGAGCCAGGGCGCGAAATGGGCTGTTTGAGGTATAGGGTGCACAACCCGGAGGCGTCGTACGGGCCGGCGTGGCCCGAACCGGCGCCGGCAACGAGCCGGGGGCGCCGGCAACGAGCCGGGGCACGGGCGCCGGCAACGAGCCGGGGCGCCGGCAACGAGCCGGGGGCAAGGGCGACATGCTCCCGAGCCGGGGGCGGCAACGAGCCGGGGCGCCGGCAACGAGCCGGGGCACGGGCGACATGCTCCCGAGCCGGGCACTCAGATCGAGGCGGGCTCTTCCTGGCGCTCGAACTGGGTCCGGTAGAGGTCCGCATAGAGGCCCTCGACCGCCAGCAGCTCGTCGTGGGTGCCCCGTTCGACGATCCGGCCGCCGGCCACCACCAGGATCTGGTCTGCCTCGCGGACCGTCGAGAGGCGATGGGCGATGACGACGGACGTCCGGCCGGCGAGGGCCGTCTTGAGGGCGACCTGGACGGCGACCTCGGACTCCGAGTCGAGGTGAGCGGTGGCCTCGTCGAGGACCACCACATCGGGCGCCTTCAGCAGCAGCCGGGCAATCGCGATGCGCTGCTTCTCGCCGCCCGAGAGCCGATAGCCACGATCACCGACCAGGGTGTCCAGGCCGTCCGGCAATGCATGGATGAGGGGCAGGATCTGGGCTGCCCGGAGCGCCTCGATGAGCTCGGCCTCGGTTGCCTCCGGGCGGGCATAGAGCAGGTTCGAGCGGATCGAGTCATGGAAGAGGTGGGCGTCCTGGGTCACGACGCCAACGGTCGAGCGGACCGAGGCCAGCGTGGCATCGCGCACGTCGATCCCATTGATCCGGATCGCCCCCTCACGGACGTCGTAGAGCCGCGGGATCAGGTGGCTGATGGTCGTCTTCCCGGCGCCCGATGGTCCCACCAGCGCCACGAGCTGGCCAGGCTCGGCGGTGAACGTGATGTCGAACAGGACCTGCTGGGTCGGGGCCTGGTCGAGGACGGCAACGGACTCCAGCGACGCCAGCGACACCTCCTCGGCCGTGGGATAGCGGAAGTCGACGTGCTGGAACTCGATCCTTGCCGGACCGCGCGGGATCGGCCGTGCGTCGGGCCGCTCGGCGATCATCGGCTTGAGGTCGAGCACCTCGAAGACCCGATCGAACGAAACGAGCGCGGTCATCAGGTCCACCTGCACGTTGGACAGCGCGGTCAGCGGCCCGTACAGGCGAGTCAGGTAGGCGGTGAGCGCCACGAGCGCGCCCACCTGGAGCGTGCCATCGGC
>JBEPUS010000277.1:0-3038 GCA_041691435.1 Chloroflexota bacterium | reverse complement strand
CCTACCGTTTGAGTCGGAACCGTTAGGACGCGTTCCACCTCCCTCCCTCCGACCGGGAGCGCCGATTGGGCAGGCGCTCCCGGTCTCCCTTTTCCCAGCGATGGAACGTCGCCACCCCGGATCGAGGCGCGGGTGATCGCCATCTGTCAGAATCAAGGCAATGGAACTCACCTGGTACGGGCGCACCTGCGTCCGGCTCAAAGGCCGTGACGCAGTCGTTGTCGCCGATCCCTACCAGTCCGTCGTCGGCCCCACCGGTCGAGGCATCACCGCCGAGATCGTCACCTACAGCCACCCTGATGACGCGCCCCTCGCGCGCGCCCGGGGCACCACGGCCCGCGACGGCAAGACCCTGGTCCCGAGCAGCCTCGAAGACGCCTTCATCCTCGACGGTCCCGGCGAGTACGAGATCCGTCACGTCCTGCTGACCGGCATTCGGACGTACCGCGACGATCAGCGCGGCGGCGACCGCGGCCGCCAGACCGCCTTCGTCGTCGAGCTCGACCAGATGCACACGATCCACCTGGGCGACATCGGCCATCTCCTGACCGAGGAGAAGCTCGGCGACATCGGTACGGTCGATATCGCCTGCGTGCCGATCGGCGGCAACCTGAGCGCTACCCGGGCGGCCGAGCTGATCGCCCAGATCGGTCCGAAGATCGTGGTGCCGATGCCGGTCTGCGAGGACGAGCGGGACTGCGACGAGGCACTGGCCAAGTTCTTCCATGAAATGGGCGGCTCGCCCGGCCCGGCCCAACCCAAGCTCCAGATCGCGATGTCGGCCCTGCCCGAGGAGACGACGGTCGTCCTGCTGGAGTCGCGCGGCAAGCAATAGCTGGCGGCGATGCTCTTCGCCCTTGATCCGCTCCCGCCGGCCAACCTGCTCGCGGCGCGCGACCAGATGGCTCTCACCCTGGGCTTCCACATCATCCTGGCCTGTCTCGGAGTGGCCTTTCCCACGCTCCTGCTGATCGCCAACTGGCGAGCGATCCGGCGGGACGACGCGGATGCCCTGCGCCTCGCCCGACGCTGGTCACGGATCATCGCCGTGACCTTCGCCGTCGGCGCCGTCTCGGGCACGGTCCTGTCGTTCGAGATGGGCCTGCTGTGGCCCGGGCTGATGGGCCGGTTCGGCGCGGCCTACGGGATCCCGTTCGCGGTGGAGGGGATCTTCTTCTTCCTCGAGGCGATCTTCATCGCGATCTACATCTACGGCTGGGACCGCCTGTCGCCGTGGACCCACTTCCTGAGCGGCATCCCCATTGCAGTTGCCGGCTTCGGGGGCACCTTCTCGGTCGTCACCGCCAATGCCTGGATGAACCAGCCGGCGGGGTTCACCCTCGGCGCGGACGGCCAGGTGACCGACGTGCAGCCCCTCGGGGTCATCTTCAACAACGCGACCTGGTACGAGGCCCTCCACATGTTCGGGGCGGCCTACATGGTCACGGGCTTCCTGCTCGCGTCGACCTACGCGGTGGGCCGGCTGCGCGGCCGAATGGACCGCTATACCCGGCTGGGGTTCATGATCCCATTCGCGGTCGCGGCGATCGCCACGCCGCTCCAGATCGGGATGGGCGACATCGCCGCCCGGGCCGTCTACCACGATCAGCCGGCCAAGTTCGCGGCGATGGAGCTCGTCCAGCGGACGGGTCCGGACACCCCGGTGACCCTCGGCGGGGTCCTCGTCGACGGCCGGGTCGTGGGCGGCCTGGTGATCCCGGGCCTTGGCTCGCTGCTCGCCGGGTTCAACACCGACACCGTCGTCCAGGGCCTCGACAGCATCCCGGCAGCTGATCAGCCACCGGTCGACATCGTGCACCTGGCCTGGGACACGATGCTCAGCGCCGGCTTCGCCCTGCTCGCCCTTGCCGCCTGGTTCGGCCTCACGTGGCTGCGCAGGCGAGACCTGCCGACGAGCCGCTGGTTCTACCGGTTCGCGGCGGCAGCCGGAGTCGCGGCCGTGGTCGCCCTCGAGGCTGGCTGGGTGGTCACCGAGGTCGGCCGGCAACCGTGGGTGGTCTACGGCCTGCTGCGCACGACCGACGCGGTGACCCATGCGCCGGGCACGCTGGTCTCGTTCCTCGTGGTGATGGTGGTCTACGTGGTCCTCGGCGCAGCCACCCTGATCGTCCTCCGAGCGATGAGCCGGCAGGGCGCCGAGGACGCGGCCGGCGCCGGCGTTCCGTACGGGCCCGGCGAATGAACCAGGCCGACATCGTCGCCGCGGTCCTCTGGCTGGGCGTGACGATCTACGCGGTTCTTGGCGGGGCTGATTTCGGGGCCGGCATGTGGGACCTCCTCGCGGGCAGTGCCCAAGGGGGAAGGGCGCCGCGCGGCCTGATCGATGCTGAAGTGGGCCCGGTCTGGGAAGCGAACCACACGTGGCTGATCTTCGACCTGGTGATCCTGTGGAGCGCCTTTCCGCTGGCCTTCGCCTCGGTCATGTCGACCCTCTTCGTGCCCCTCACCCTCGCCGCGTTCGGGATCATCCTGCGCGGCTCCGGGTTCGCCTTCCGCAAGTACACCCGGCGACTCTCGGGCAAGCGCCTGTTCGGAGCGACGTTCGCACTGTCCTCGGTGATCACCCCTTTCTTCCTGGGCAGCGCCCTCGGTGGGATTGCGTCCGGCCGCGTTCCGGCGGGCAATGCCACCGGGGACCCGTGGCTGAGCTGGCTGAATCCCACGAGCCTGCTGGTCGGCGCCCTGGCCGTGGCCGCCGGTGCGTTCGTGGCCGCCGTCTTCCTCGTCTCGGCGGCCCAGCGCCGGCACGATCCGGTCCTGGAGCGCTACTTCCGAAACCGGGCGGTGGGAGCGGGGCTGGTGACCGGCGGACTCTCGGTCGTGGGCCTCGTGGTCCTCCACGCCGACGCAGCGGGCCTCTACGCCGGCTTGACCGGCCCGGCCCTGCCGCTGGTGGTGGCCTCCGTCGCGTTGGGCAGCCTCAGCCTGGTCCTGCTCCTGCGCGGCGCCGGCCGGGGCATCCGGGTGGTGGCCGGGGCGGCCGTCTCTGTTGGTACCAGCGTCATCCCACACTTGGG
>JBEPUS010000276.1:0-3046 GCA_041691435.1 Chloroflexota bacterium | reverse complement strand
GCCGTCGCCGGGCGCACGTCGGCCGTCGCCGGGCGCACGTCGGGATCCTCGTTCAAATCGGGATCAGGGCCCGGGTCGGTTGCCACGACCTGAGGGTACCGCCGCGAGAGGTCCCTACGGCGCGGCCGACGGCGGAGCGGACAGGCCGCTCAGGTCCACGGTGGTGTTACCGCTGCCATAGATCCGATTGCAGAGCGTGGCCAGCGCGTTGGCGATGACCAGGTAGTTCGCATCGCCGATCCGGAGCGTGTTGTTGGCCGCGTCCATGAGGGCCCCGACACCGGGGATGTCCTCGGCAGAGACGCTCACGCTGCAGTAGACGTCGCCCTTGAGCGCGGCGAACGAGGACGACTCGTTGTTGCTGTCCCACATGGCCTTGTCGCCGATGCCGGGCAGGGGGGCCGGGCTGGCGAACCCGTTCACGTCCTCGGTGTAGGCCGCCTGGCCGTCGGAGCCGCCCAGCACGTAGACGTCGAGCGACTCACTCGTGTCACCCGTGTCGAATCTGCACTGCTGGCCAGTCAGAAATGGAGAGACGGTCACGTTCTTGATTGGGTCGGAGAGCAACGGTTGAACCTGGGCAGAGGTCAGCTGCTTGCAGCTTGCCGTGGCGCCGCCCTCGCCGGTCGAAGCATCCGGCGCAACGGAGGCGCCTGCGGCCGGACCGCTCGACGATCCCGCGGCCGGCGAGCCGCCGGAACTCCCGGAGCAGCCGGCCACGATGAAGGCAGCGGCGAGCAGGCCGACCCCGGCGCTGCGTGCGAAGCGGTGCATTGCGATTCTCCTGGTGACAACTGTCGTCTGGGCGGCCGATTCCCTCGGTGCGCAGCCACCATGCGGCAGGCCGATCGCAATTCGATCGCAGCCCCGAATCCGCTACCGTTGACGTCGTCCCGTCCGTCGATGAGCCGATCCGAGCCGAGAGGTGGTCCACCCGTGCCAGCCGTCCTGTGGGAGAACCCCGAGCTGATCAGCATGGGTCGCCTGCCGATCCACGCCGTGCCCCACGACGATCGACTCGAGCTGGACGGAACCTGGCAGTTCGAGCTGCTCGAGCGGGCCGATGCCGAACCGAGCGGCCGCTGGCGCGAGATCGAGGTGCCCGGCGTCTGGACGATGCAGGCCACGTTCGACAAGCCCCACTACACCAATGTCCAGATGCCGTTCACCGACAACCCGCCCCATGTCCCCGAGGCCAATCCCACGGGGATCTACGAGCGCACGTTCGAGCTGCCCGAATCGTGGGCCGGGCGCCGGATCGTCCTCCACGTGGGCGCCGCCGAAAGCCTGCTGGTCGTCCAGCTCAACGGTCACGAGATCGGCCTGAGCAAGGATTCCCACCTGGCCGCCGAGTTCGAGCTGACCGACGTCGTGACCGCCGGGACGAACACGCTCCGCCTGCGCGTGATCAAGTGGTCCGACGCCACGTTCATCGAGGACCAGGATCAGTGGTGGCACGGCGGGATCACCCGCCCGGTCTTCCTCTACGCCACGGGCCGGGTCTATCTGGCCGACCTCAAGGCGATCGGGGGCCTTGCGGCCGATCTCCAGACCGGGACCCTGGAGTTCCGGGCCGAGGTTGGCTTTGCCGGCGTGGATCCCGAACCGGGCTGGACCGTCGAGGCCACCCTTGGCGAGATCGGCGACCCGGTCGCCACGGTCCGGGCGGAGGCCCTGGTCAGCGACCATGGGCCGGACGGGACGAACCTGGCCCAGCGCGAAGTGATCGCCCGGCATGCCTATGGCGGACCGATGACCGAGGTCGAGACGACCGTGGAGTGGCCGGCGCTCGAGCGGCGGGTCGCCCGCCCGCTGGATGGCCTGCTGACCTGGCAGATCGAGGTGCCCGACGTCCGGCCGTGGTCGTCCGAGGTGCCGTCCCTCTATCCCCTGACCGTCGTCCTTCGCTCACCCGGCGGGGATGTAGCGGAGCAGGTACGGCTGCGGATCGGCTTCCGGCGCGTCGAGGTCCGCGGCCTCGAGCTCCTCCTCAATGGCCAGGCGGTCCTGCTGCGCGGCATCAACCGCCACGACTTCGACCAGTTCAATGGGCGCTCCCCGAGTCACGCCTCGATCCGGGCCGACATCGTCCAGATGAAGCAGTTCGGCTTCAACGCCCTGCGCACGTCGCATTACCCCAACGACCCCGCGGTGGTGGAGCTGTGCGACGAGCTCGGACTCTTCGTCATCAGCGAGGCCGACATCGAGTCGCATGCGTTCTGGGCCTCGCTATGCGACGACCCGCGCTACCTGGCTGCGTGGGTCTCGCGCGTCTCGCGGATGGCGATCCGCGACAAGAACCACCCCTCGATCATCCTCTGGTCGCTGGGCAACGAGTCGGGCTACGGCGCCAACCACGATGCAGCCGCGGCCTGGCTGCGGCGCTTCGACCCCAGCCGGCCGCTCCACTACGAGGGCGCGATCCGCTTCGAGTGGTGGTCGAAGCAGACTGCCAGCGACATCACCTGCCCCATGTACCCACCGATCGAGGGGATCGTGGCCCACGCCACGAACGGCAGCCAGCTCCACCCGCTGATCATGTGCGAGTACTCCCACGCCATGGGCAACAGCAACGGGACGCTCGCCGAATACTGGGACGCGATCGAGTCGACCCCGGGCCTCCAGGGCGGCTTCATCTGGGAGTGGTGGGATCACGGCCTCGTGCAGGCCTTGCCCGATGGCACGACGCGCTGGGCGTACGGCGGCGATTTCGGCGACGAACCGAACGATGGCAACTTCTGCCTGGACGGCCTCGTCTTTCCCGACCGCCGGCCGAAGCCGGCCCTCTGGGAGCACCGTCACCTCGCGGCACCGGTCCGTATCGCCGCGGAAGCCGATGAGCTGGACGGCGGGCAGGTCACGATCACGAACCGCCAGTACGTCCGGGGCATCGACTGGCTGGCCTGTGCCTGGGAGCTCGCGACCGAGACGAAGGTGCTCGGGTCGGGTGAGCTCAACCTGCCGGCCATCGAGCCCGGGGCGAGTGCCGCGGTCAGCCTGCCGGGCTGGCCCGCTGGCGGTGCCCGGGCTGCCGCGGGCGGCCGGG
>JBEPUS010000275.1:0-3068 GCA_041691435.1 Chloroflexota bacterium | reverse complement strand
TCTTCGCCCGCTCCGAGAGGTAGCGGCGGAGGCGGTTGACCTCCTTGTAGTCGATCAGGACCGTCTTGTCGGCGCAGAACGCGCAGACCTTGCGTCGGCGACGGTCGCGGTAGTAGTCGTCGCGCTTCTTGGATTTGCTCTGGATCGGCGGCATGAGGTGTCAGGTCTCCTAGAACGGCAGATCGTCGAAGTTGCTCTCGTCGAGCTTGTCGCCGGCGGGCTCGTCGGCTCCGGCAGGCCGGGCAGGCCGGGCCGGTCGGGCGGCCCCGGCCGGTGCGGACCCGGCCGGTGCGGACCCGGTAGCCGGACCTGGATCGCCCTCTTCGTCGCGGGTGCGTCGCTCGAGGTTCGTCACCTGGTTGGCCACCAGCTCGGTGGTGTAGCGCTTCTGGCCGTCCTTGTCTTCCCACTGGCGGGTCTGGAGGCGGCCCTCGATGTAGACCTTGTTGCCCTTGCGCAGGTATTCCGCGGCGCGCTCGGCCTGCTGGCCCCAGACGACCACGCGAAACCATTCGGTCTCTTCCTGCCACTCCCCGTTCTGGCCCTTGTAGTTGCGGTTCACCGCAACCGTGAACTGGGTGACCGCCTGGCCACCCGGGGTGTAGCGCATCTCGGGATCACGGCCCAGGTTGCCGATGATCATCGCCTTGTTGAGCGACATGGCGTGGTCCTCCGGCTACTCAGTCGATCGCGGCGGGAGCGGCTTCGCTCTCGGATTCATCGATCAGCTCGGCCTGCGGGTCGTCGTATTCCTCGTCCTCGCTGGGCGGCAGGCGATCCTCATCCTCACCCAGCTCATCAGCGGAGTCGGGATTGCGGGACGTCTTGGCCGGCCGTTCGACCCGCGTCACGAGATGGCGCAGGAGCTCTTCGGTGATCAGCAGGCTGCGCTCGAGCTCGACGATCGACTCGGGCGGGGCCTCGAAGTGGATGATGTGGTACGAGCCCTCGCGGTGGCGGTCGATGGGATAGGCCAGTCGGCGGCGCCCCCAGGGCGCGACCTTCACGATCTGGCCACCGGCTGCGATCAGCTGGCGGGTGATCCGGTCGACCAGGGCCTGGCTCTTATCGTCGGCCAGGTCCGGGCGGAGGACGAGCATCAGTTCGTATCGGCGCACGCGCGCATGACTCCTTCCTGTGGGAATGCCCGCGCTGAGCCGGCCGTGCCGGGGCGGAGCCGAAAGGACAAGGACGTCAGTCTAGCATGGCCACCGCGCCTGACCCTCGGGCGGGATCGCCCGCAGGCCGATGTATCCTGACGGCCGGAAACCCGCCCAACGCCCGGAGAATCTGTGCCCGCCCGTTCCGTCCTGCTCCTTGATCGCGACCCGGCCAGCAGCGAGCTGATCCAGGGTGTCCTCGCGGCTGGGGGCGCGTCCGTCACGGTCCTCCAGGATGCGGCGGCCGCGCTGGAGGCGGCCGCCGACTTCAACCTGGTGATCATCGACGTGACGGACGCCGCCACGACGGCAGCCGACGTCTGCCGCGAGCTGCGTTCACGACCCGCCCTGGCCTCCATCCCGGTCCTGTGCATCTGCCAGTCGGACGACGTCGAAGAGCGGATCCGCTTCCTCGAAGCCGGGGCTGACGATGTCATCGCGAAGCCGTTCGACGGCCGTGAGCTCGAGGCGCGGGTCGAGGCACTCGGCGTCCGGTTCACGACCTCCCGGGATCTTGCCCCCGTGGTCTCGAGCCAGACGACGGTCAACCGGCCACGGACCCTGGTGGCGGTCTACAGCCCGAAGGGCGGCGTCGGGACCACCACCGTGGCCACCAACGTGGCGACCGTGATGGCCGAGCGGCGCCCGGGCCGGGTGGCAATCATCGACCTCGACCTCCAGTTCGGGCAGGTGGCCACCCACCTCAACGTTCGCCCTCGGCAGACCCTGGCCGACCTGGCCCGCGATGAGCAGTCCCGGCGCGACTCCGACCTGGTCCGCACGTATGCCGCCCAGACGCCGTTCGGCCTCGCCGTCTTCGCCGCCCCGAACTCGCCGGAGCTCGCCGAGGGGATCACCGTGGCTCACGTCGAGGAGCTGCTCACGAGCGTGACGGCCGCCTACGACTTCGTGGTCGTGGACGCCGGCTCATATCTCGACGAGCGCAGCCTGACCGCCCTCGATCGGGCCGAGGGCGTGCTCATCACGGTCTACCCCGAGATCGCCGCCCTGAAAGCGGCCCACGTCCTGATCGACTACCTGAACGAGACCAGCTCGATCGTGGCCAAGACCACATTCATCCTCAATAACCTCTTCGTGCGCGAGCTCCTCAAGCTGCGCGACGTGGAGAACGGCCTGGGTGCCAAGATCGCGCTCGACCTGCCGTACGACCCATTCCTGTATCAGAAGGCCGTGAACGAGGGCGTGCCGATCGTCCGCGGCGCCCCCCGGACGGCCATCGCCGAGCGCTTTGCCCAGATCGCGGCCCTCGCCTTCGCCAGCCAGGGCGCGCCGGTCCTGGTCAACGCCGCCCCTCCGGTCGAGGAGAAGAAGGCATCGGGGCTGTTCGGCCGCCGGCGCTGAGCGCTCGCCGCAGGCTGACGGCCGGGACGGCGCGTACCAGCGCGTCCTCTCCACGTCGTTCGGCTTCGGCGGCCTGAACGCAGCCCTGGTGTTCGGCGGGGTCTAGGCGCCCGACACCGGGCTCGGCTCGGTCGGGCCGCTCGCGGTCCCTGCCCACCCCGCACGTTCCGGCTGAGTGGGCGCTCCCCCCTCGTGCCAGACGCTCGGGCCAGATTCCAGCCAGACGCTCGGGCCAGATTCCAGCCAGGAAGACCGTATGGTCGGCCGGCAGTCGATTTCGGGCCGAACCGGGCGTCGGCGACCATGGTTTGTGCATGCTCGAACGTGTCGTCAGGCGAGTTCGGGCGACTGGGGGCCCCTCGACCGACCATACGGTCCTGGTGACTGGAATCTGTCCGGAAGCCGTTCGAAACGTGTCCGGAATCCGTCCGGAACGTGTCCGGGATCCGTCCGGGCAAGGGCCGAGCGACCGGCGCGCGAGCTCGCACTGACCACGCGAACGCGTCCGCAACGCGCCACGCGAACGCGTCCGCAACGCGCCACGCG
>JBEPUS010000274.1:0-3076 GCA_041691435.1 Chloroflexota bacterium | reverse complement strand
ATGGGCGGCGCACAGCCGCTGGCGGTGACGATGAACGACGGCGTGGCCCTGTGCATCGAGGTCGATGAGTCGCGCGCGAAGCGGCGCCTGGAAATGGGCTACGTGGACCGGCTGACCCACGATCCGGACGAGGCGCTCGGGATGGCCCGGGCGGCCGCGACGGCCGGCGAGCCGCTCTCGATCGCCCTGGTCGGCAATGCCGCCGAGATCGAGCCGGCCTGGGCCGCCCGCGGCGAGCCCTTCGACGTGGTCACCGACCAGACCTCGGCCCACGATGCGCTCGGTGGATACGTCCCGGCGGAGATCGCCTTCGACGATGCGGGGCGACTGCGCACAAGCCAGCCGGATGTCTACATCGCCCACGCGATGCGCTCGATGGCCGCCCACTGCCGGGCGATGCTCGACTTCCAGACGGCCGGCGCCGTCGTCTTCGACTACGGCAACAACCTCCGGGCGATGGCCCAGGAGGCGGGCGTCGCCGAGGCATTCGACTACCCAGGCTTCGTCCCGGCATTCATCCGGCCGCTCTTCTGCGAGGGCAACGGCCCATTCCGCTGGGTGGCCCTGTCCGGCGATCCGGCCGATATCCAGCGAACTGACGACGCGCTGATGGAGCTGTTCCCGGAGAAGGCCGCGCTCCACCGCTGGCTGCGGATGGCCCAGGCCAAGGTGCCCTTCCAGGGACTGCCCGCCCGGATCTGCTGGCTGGGCTACGGCGAGCGCGCCAGGGCCGGAGCCGCGTTCAACGAGCTGGTCCGGACCGGCCGCGTGAGCGCCCCGATCGTGATCGGCCGGGACCACCTCGATTCCGGCTCGGTCGCCTCGCCCAACCGGGAGACCGAGGCGATGCGCGACGGCTCCGACGCGATCGCCGACTGGCCGCTGCTCAACGCGCTCGTCAACACCGCTGCCGGCGCCACCTGGGTGAGCATCCACCACGGCGGCGGGGTGGGGATCGGCTACAGCCAGCACGCGGGCATGGTGGTGGTGGCCGACGGCACGCCGCTGGCTGCCCAGAAGCTCGAGCGAGTGCTGACCACCGACCCCGGGATGGGCGTCGTCCGCCATGTCGACGCCGGCTATGAGCGGGCGATCGAGGTGGCCGAGGAGCGTGGCATCCGGATCCCGATGCACGAGCCGCCGGGCTGACCTGGGCCTCGGGCCGGTTCTTGCCAAATACCGATTGGTGCGCTGGTATCCGAGAACGGGCTGGCTCGGGACAGCTGGCTCGGGCTCGGCTCGCGTGGCCACGCACGACGATCCGCGATTCCGATGGTCGTCGAGCTGCGATGTCGATCGAATCGTCGGATACCAGCACCCGGGTGGGTAACGGCAGAGTCCCAAGCCCGCGACCCCAGAATCGACCGGTCGATCCGGGCCTGTCCATGGGGTCTGTATCGACCGGTCGATCCGGGCGTGACCGTGGCGTCAGATTCGGCCGGTCGGCCGAGTTGGTGCCAAACTCCGTCTACAGCAGCGTTATGGCTGGTTCGCAGCCCGAATCCCGATGAACCTCGTTGGCCAGCGCACGCGATCGTGCGTGGGCGCCACGCACCTGCCGGTCGGAACATGGGCTGCAACGGATCCCGCCAGACCATAACGCGGCTCCTGACGGAATGTGGGCGCGGCCCAAGCTCAGGAGATCGATGGCGGGCCATCGGCTTGAACCGACGGTCCGCCTTCGATCCCTAGGGTGAGGGCGAAGCGCCGGACGGCGCTGGACTCGCCGGCGCCCCGGCGATCCTGACCGAGGCCACGATGGCGTTGAGCTCAGCCAGGTCGGCCGCAGAGGCACCCGCCGCCTGGCGGGTCATGACGACCAGCTGCTGGCCGGCGACATGCAGGACGTACACGACATCGGTCGACCCGACGGAGCTGCAGCAGATGCCGCCGCCTGACGTCCCGTCCGGATCCGGCCAGAAGTGGAGCCGTCCGACTCCGTTGTCGCACGATTCCACACCAACAGCGGCGGGCACCGTGAACACGATCCGTTTGGCCGGAAAGCCGCCCACGGTCACATTCGTCGGGGTCGAAGCAACTCGACCACCCTTCTGGGCCACCAGCAGGCTGGTCAGCTGATCAACGGTCGTCCCGGCGCTGACCATCGTCGTGCTCGAATGGCAGGCGTCGCTGAAGGTGTTGGTTAGCGGGAAGGTCGCGAAGAACACTTCGTTCGGCCCGAGGTGGGCCAGGTCCTTCTGAATGCTCAGGGCGTTCTTGCTGACGTAGCCCTGTTCTGTCGTCCAGCCAGCCGGAACGGTGAAGGTGAGATCAGCCGGGGTGACCGGCCCCGGCAGTGAGCCGCCTGCGAACGAGTAAGTGCCAGCTTCGAGCGTGCCGGTCGCGCAGGTGGTTGCCGAGCAGAGCAGTCCTGGGGAGATGACCCCGAACGAGGGAGCCGCAGAAGAACTGGCTGAGGAGCTCGGCGACGGTGCCGCGCCCGAAGGGCTCGGAATGGCGCTCGGGACCGGCGGGCCGCCGCTGCCGCTCGGTTTGGGAAGGAAGATGATGCCGAGCACGACGATGACGGCAATCGCCGCCACCGCCCCGCTCAGGACACGGTTGTTCATGGTTAAGGGCCTCCACGCCGGCCAGCGGGCTCGGCGCTGATTGGTCGATTGAAGTTGGGTCCGGGTCGCCGAGAGCAAGCGCTCCGGCGCACGTTCCGCGGCTTCGTCGTTGAGCCAGGCCGAAATCACGGGATCGGGATCAGGCCTGCTGGTCATGCGAGAACCTTTCCGACCGAGCCGCTGCGTGCATCCGCATCAAGCGCGGCACGCAACGCCTCGATCGCGTAGTGCAGCCGGGATTTGGCCGTGCCGATCGGGATCCCGATCGTCGAGGCGGCCTCGTCCACGGTCAATCCGAGGTAGTGGTGGAGGACAACGATGGTTCGATGCTCGAGCGAGAGTCGGTTGAAGACACGAGCGAGCTCGTCCCGGTCGGCAAGGGCGCCGGCGCCGTCTGATTCGAACGGCTCGATCCGAAGAATCCTGACGTTCGCCCCAGAGCGGCGCCGCTTGCGAGCCTCGTCGGTCACCGAGTGCATCAGCAGCCGGTTCAACCAGGCATCGAA
>JBEPUS010000273.1:0-3096 GCA_041691435.1 Chloroflexota bacterium | reverse complement strand
ATCCCGGGCCGGGGCCTCTTCGCGCCGCCCGAGCGCTTCGACCGGGGGCGCTTCACCGAGGCCGATGTCGCTCGCACGGTCACCGAGACGGCCGTCGCCATCCTCCAGGCGCGCGGCGAACCCGCCCGCACCGAGCGGCTCCTGGGAGAGATCCTCGTCGGGCTCGATCGCGCCGGCCATCTCCGCCGGCTGGTGGCGCCCGAGGTCGATGGCAGCGGCGCCGCCGGCGACGGGGATGCCGGGGGCCTGAGCGAGGACCGGCTCCGGCGGCTGCTCGATCGAAACGCGGATCGTGGACCTGCAGGCGGACCCGACCGCGCCAGCGGGTCGCCCGGCCGCACCATCCCGGACCCCGACCAGGAGCCCGACCTGAAGCCGTCGCTGCGCAGCGCACCCGGCTCGCTGCGCGGCCTGCCGGCATCGCTGGGCCGCGAATCCGTGCGGGCGCCCGAGGTGGCCGTCGCCGCCGACCGCGTCGAACGGTTGCTTGCGCTGATTCGCGCCGAGCTCGCCCGGCCCGACCATCGCCGGCTGAAGGAGATCGAACCAGGACGCTGGTGGCTGACCGATCGGGACGACGTCAGCGGGGCGGCCCTGCCCCTGGCCGATCGCGTCGAGTGGTCGGTCTTCAGCCTGCTCTCGACCGCCGGGCGCCTCTCGGAGGGCGCATTCAACGAACGGGTCGCCGGCCTGTTCACCGGCCACGACCTGCCCGATGAGGCGCTGGTGGGTGCCTGCCTCGAGAGCTACCGCAGCCTGGCCAGCACGCCGGACCAGCTCCTGACATCGGACGACCTGCTGCGTCGCTCGCAGGAGCACAGCGAGCTCATCGCCCTGCTGGCCAACCTCGGCCACAAGCTGGGCCTGCGGGTCTGGATCTCGAGCCGCGAGCAGGTCCACCGGCTGGGCCGGCGCAACCTGGCGGCGTGGCTCGACGACTCCGAGTTCCGGGGCGGGCCGCCCCACGTGGGCAAGGCCCGCAGCGAGGCGATCGACCAGGTGGACGTCACGTGGCATTTCCGGGCGCGCCTGACCATGACCTTCGAGGTGGAGTGGACAGCCATGCTGGGCGAGCCCCTGCTGCGCCGGGGTGGCCAGATTCCGCCGGATCCCGACCTCGTCCGCTTCCTGGTCGTGGCCCCGGAGCGGACCGAGCTCCTCCGCTACAAGCTCGAACGCTCACCGCTCCTGCGCTCGGCGCTCGAGGCGGGCAACTGGCACATCCTCAAGGCCAACCACCTGCGCGCCTTCTCCGAGCGCGAGCAGCCGATGCTGGCGGACCTGGAGCCGTACCTCGGGCTCGACCCCCAGATCGAGCGCCAGCCCAGCGAGCAGACCACCCTGTTCGGCGGCTGACGAATCAGAGCAACGTCCAGGTTGGCTGGCGAGGCGGATCGGATACGCTGATGGCCAATCACGTCAGGAGGCCCGGGTGACCAGTTTCGATCCTTCCAGCCCCGTCAACCTGCTGGCCGACCGGTTCTGGGAGGAGATCCTCGAGCAGAACCCCACCACGGCCACGATGTACGGCGACGAGCGCTTCGACGACCGCCTCGAGGATCCGAGCACCGCCGGGCGCCTGCGCAGCCGCCGGCTGGCCGAGACCACCCTGGCCTCGGCGCAGGCAATCGACAGTGCCGCCCAGCCACTCGAGGACCGGATCACCCTGGACATGGTCCGGGTCATCTGCGAGCTGCAGATCGAGCAGGACGACCAGCGCGTGGACCTGCTCCGGGCAGTCGACCAGATGGGCGGCCCGCAGACCCTGCTGCCCACGGTGGTCACGTTCCAGCAGGCCGACACGCCCGAACGGTTCGAGCGGCTCCTGGCCCGCCTGCGAGCGTACCCAGCGTTCATTGCGGCGAACATCGACCTGCTCCAGGAAGGGATCGCCAGCGGCCTGACCGCACCGCGGATCGTGACCGAGCGAACGATCGCCCAGCTTGAGCGCCTGCTGGAGACGCCGGCCGAGGAGTCGGTGATCGTGCAGATGGTCAAGGTGGCATCGGACGAAGATCGCGAGCGCGTCCTGGCCGTTGTTCGGGACGAGCTGATCCCGGCCGATCGCGCCTTCCTCGATGCCCTCAGCGGCGCCTATCTCGCCGCCAGCCGCGTGGAGCCGGGCCTCTGGTCGGCGCCCAACGGCGACGCCCTCTACCGGACCCAGGTCCTCGCCTGGACCACGCTTGCCCTGGAGCCGGCGGAGGTCCATCAGATCGGGCTCGACGAGCTCGAGCAGATCGAGGCTGAGCGCCGGGTGATCGCCCGTGCCCAGGGCTTCGGCGATGACACCGCTGCCTACCGGGCGCACCTCGCGGCGGATCCCGTGAACATTCCCCAGTCGCCGGCCGAGCTGCTCGGCCGGGCCGCCGAGGATATCGACCGGGCGATGGCCATCGCGCCGCGCTACTTCGGGACCCTGCCGCGGGCCACCTGCGAGGTCCGGGCGGTGGAGGAATACAAGGAGCGGGACAGCCCGTTCGCCTACTACTACCCACCCACTACCGATGGCTCGCGACCCGGCATCTACTACGCCAACACGTACGACCTGTCCTCGCGGGCCTACTCGAAGCTGGCCAGCACCACCTATCACGAGGCGGTCCCCGGCCACCACTTCCAGATCGCGATGGAGATGGAGAACGAGCGCCTGAGCACGTTCCGCCGGCTCGGCGCGCGCCTGGTGGGTGGGGCGTACGTCGAGGGCTGGGGCCTCTACTCCGAGCGGCTGGCCGACGAGATGGGCCTCTTCCGCAACGAGGCCGAGCGCTTCGGGATGCTCGACGCGATGGCCTGGCGGGCGGCCCGCCTGGTCGTCGACACCGGGCTCCACGCCCTGCGCTGGCCGCGCCAGCGATCGATCGACTTCCTGCGCAGCACCGGCCTGAGCGAGACGGACTCGGTGATCGAGACGGACCGCTACATCTGCTGGCCGGGCCAGGCGCTCACCTACAAGATCGGCCAGCGCGAGATCGAGCGCCTGCGCGCGCAGATCGAGCAGCGCGACGGATCGGCGTTCGACCTGCGCGCCTTCCACGACGCGGTCCTGGGCCACGGGACACTGCCCCTGGCAACCCTGGCCCGCGAGCTGCCCACCTG
>JBEPUS010000272.1:0-3097 GCA_041691435.1 Chloroflexota bacterium | reverse complement strand
GGGTAGAGGCAGCGGTAGCACGGGCCGTCGTAGGGCTTGAAGACCGTCAGCTGGCCCTCGAACCGGAAGACGCTGGCGTGGACCACGGGAATGCCGGCGATCACAGCCGCGTCGTTGAGCAGGTAGCGCGTCTCGAACGTGTCCGTCCCATCGACGATCACGTCGTAGCCCGAGATGATCCGTTCCACGTTGTTGGCAACGAGCATCTCGTCGTGGCCGATCACGTTGATGCCGGGGTTCAGGGCCAGCAGCGACTTGCGCGCCGACTCGACCTTCTTCTCGCCGATCCGGTCGGTGGTGTGGACGATCTGGCGCTGCAGGTTGGACAGGTCGACGACATCGAAATCGATGATCCCGATGGTGCCCACGCCCGCTGCGGCCAGGTAGAGCGAGGCCGGCGAGCCGAGACCTCCGGCGCCGATCAGGAGGACCTTCGAATCCAGCAGCTTCGCCTGGCCGGTGGCCCCGACCTCGGGGATCAGCAGGTGCCGGCTGTAGCGAATCTTCTGCTCGGGCGACAGGACGGTGGGGGTGACCCATGGCAGGCCCTGGGACTTCCAGCCCTGGAAGCCGCCGGCCATCGAGACGACGTCGGTGTAGCCCATCTCGGCCAGGGTCCGGGAAGCGAAGACCGACCGGATCCCGGAGGCGCAGTAGATGACGATCGGCCGGGAGCGATCGGGCGCTTCGCCTTCGATCTTGCTCTCGAGGTGGCCGCGCGGCACGTGAACGGCGCCCGGCAGGTGGCCGGCCTCCCATTCGTGGGTCTCGCGGACGTCCAACAGCAATGGCGGGGTCTGGCTCTCGCGCTGGAGATCGACCTCGAGGGCGGACGCCTCGCGGACCTCGGAGCGCGCTTCGCGCAGGATGTCGGAGTAGGACTTGGTCATGGGATCGGAGGTGCTCCGGAAGGCGACGGGCTGGCACGGGCTGCGTGCCAGGGCGGTCAAGCCCGGTGCGATTGCACCGAGCGGTTGATGAGGGCCGGCCTCAGGCCGGCGTGAGACACGTGCAGCGGCCGGGCAGACGGGTCATGGCTTGCTGCTCGTCTCTGCTGGAGCGGACGCCGCTCCGTCAGTCGTCTCGGCCAGGGCATGCTCGAGGGTCTCGAGGCTGAGCATCGCGCATTTCAGTCGCGCGGGGCTGATGTCGATCCCGAGCAGGTCCAGCAGATCGTCGGCGCGAAACGCCTCGGCCTTCTCGACGGGCATGCCCATGATCTCGTCGGTCAGTAGCGAGGCGCTGGCCTGGCTGATCGCGCAGCCGCGCCCGGTGAACGCGATTTCGGCGACAACGCCGTCACGGATCCCGAGCTGCATCGTGATCCGGTCGCCGCATAGCGGATTGGCCCCCTCGAATGAGGCCGTAGGTGCGTCGAGCACGCCGAAGTTGTGCGGCCGCCGGTAGTGCTCAAGGATGTAGTCGCGGTAGAGATCGTCCATCTGGTCCGGGAGTGTAACGTCTCGTCACCCGGAGGTAATTCCGAGCGATCTTGTCGGGATTGATCGTACCGCTCGGTCTGCGCCTCGTCAACGATCGGCCGGGGTAGTAGTTAGAGGGCCCGAAAGTTGCCGATCGCTTCTGGGCCGCTCGCAGGTCGCAAAGGTTGAGGCTCGGTCACCCAACTCGGGTTCCGAGCCTCAATTCATTTGTGGATCCGCGGAGGTAATTCGCTCGTCAAGAGACCCGTTCATCATCGAGCGGCGGGTAGTCGGCGATCACGATCGGGATGCCCTTTCTGTCGAGCGTGTGGAGCATTGTCAAGCGAGCCACGCTTCCGTGAGCCGGAGGACCTTTGCATCGACGTCCAACTCGGCCTCGATGCCAATGGGCAGCACCCACTGCGGATCCGTGTGTCCGAAGTCGAGGTTGGCCACGATGGGCAGGTCAGGTTGCCGGAACTCATCGGCCACAACGCCCGTGATGGCCGCCTCGAACGCGGTCCGTTCCGCGTCGTCGTGATCGCGTGGCCGACCGACCAGGACGCCAGCGACGCGATCGAACACGCCCATCACGCCAAACGAGCGCAGGATGCGAGTCACCTGCTCCGGTGTGGGCTTCTCCTCCGAAGGCTCGAAGAAGAGGAGGCGGCCCCTCCAGTCTTCCTCCGCCGGGAACGCCCACGTCCCGCGCAGCCAGTCGAGGACCTCGAGACAGCCCCCGAACAGTTCACCACGCACCCGGCCTGAGCCCTGGAGGACATGCCAACCTTCGTCGCGCGTCGGCGCGTTGACGAGTCCGACGTTCGTGGAGTCCCTCCATGCCGGGTATCCCTCCGAGTACGCGCCGTACGGCTGGTACGTGTGCGAAGTCGCCGGTTCGAACAGCATCCGTCGGACGTGCGTTGCGAACGCCGGCGGAAGGGCACCCGCCTGGGACAGGCCGCTCATGATCGATGGGCCGTGGAACGCGACCAGCCCGAGGCTGCGGGCCGCCACCAGCAACGTCGTTGTGTCTGAATAGCCCATCAGGATCTTCGGGTTGCCGACGATCACGGACGTGTCGAGATGTGGGAGCAGCCGGATCGAGTCGTCGCCGCCAATGGAGGCGATGATCGCCCGGATCGACGGATCAGCGAACGCCCGGTTGACATCGTCCGCTCGGAGCGCCGGGTCGCGTCGGAGGATCTCCGCCGACATACGGGTGGATGGGTACTCGCGGACTTCGAGGCCCCACCCGCGTAGCACGTCGAGACCGTGGTCGAAGACGTGGGGAAACGAATGCGGTCCACCCCAAGAGGGTGACAGCACGGCTACGGTGTCCCCGGGTGCGAGGTGCCGGGGCCTACGGGCTGGAGAGCGCACCACTGCGCGAGCATAGGCGTCCGGCGGATAGGGAGCCGGTCCGGAGTCGCGAGGTCGCTCCGACCAACGTTCCGAGGTGATCGGCAACTTCGGAGGAGGAGATGCTACGGCGCGGCCGTCACCTTGATCGAATCCAGGATCTGCTGGAGCTTGACCTGGTCTGCCGCATGGCGGGTCGGGTTCGGATCGACACCCTGGCTCGCCTCGTTGGGGGATGTCTCGGGGAAGTCCGTCGTACGGATGACCAGGAGTGTGCCGTTGACGCTCAAGATCCTGAATTGGACCTTGTGCGG
>JBEPUS010000271.1:0-3011 GCA_041691435.1 Chloroflexota bacterium | reverse complement strand
TGTCGTCCTTGAGCCGGACGTTGAATCGCGGCCGGTAGCGCTTGATCAGGTTGGCTTCGAGCAGGAGCGCCTCCGACACCGAGTCGGTCAGGGTCGTTTCGACGTCGGCAACCCGGTCGATCACGCTCCGGATCCGGTGGGCCTCGCCGTACGGGCTGTGCTTCTGCCAGTAGCTCCGAACACGACTCCTGAGGCTCTGCGCCTTGCCCACGTACAGCACGTCACCTCGGCTGTCCTTCATGAGGTACACGCCGGGTCGATCGGGCAGCTTGCGGAGGGTCGCCTCGAGCTGGGGAGTCACGGTCCGATCCTACCTCCGGCCGCGGTGCGTGGCGGTTTCCCGGTTCCGTGGCCGGGCGCGCGTGCCGGCCGCCGCTAGCTCGTGGTTCGACCTTGTGGCCCGCGGGGCTCGGTGCATGAGCATTCCGAGGGGAAGCACCACCCGAACGGTCGACTTCATCCCCGTTTGGAGGCCTCAGGGCCCGATCTCGGGTCGTGTCCCGTGGAGTGGTGGGAATTGGTCGATCGGTCGTGATCCTCAGCGCGCTTGTCGTCGCGGTCGCTTCAGGATGCCAGTAAGGCCGTCGTCGCTCGTCCCACCTCCTTCGCCCGACCATCATCGGTGGCCCGGTCAAGGAGGGCCATCGAGACCTCCGAGAGGTAGCGTCGGTCGGTGATCGCCCACTCCTCGTGGATCTCGAGCAGGACCGCCCCGGCCAGGCGCACGATCGCGGTCTCGTTGGGGAAGATGCCCACGACATCGGTCCGGCGCTTGATCTCCTTGTTGACCCGCTCGAGGGGGTTGGTCGACCAGATCTTGGGCCAGTGGCTGAACGGGAAGGCGGCGAAGGCGGTCAGGTCGACCTTCGCGTCGGTCAGCATCCGGGCCACGACCGGAAACCGGCGCTCGAGCTTGGCCGCGATCTCGTCGAGTTGCTCGCCGACCAGCAGCGCGTCGGGCTGGGCCCAGATCGTGCGGATCGCGGCCAGGATCATCGGGGCCTGGGCCCTCGGGATCCGGGCCAGGACGTTGCGCAGGAAGTGGACCCGGCAGCGCTGCCAGGCGGCGCCGGTGAAGACCGCGCTGATCGCGCCCTTGAGGCCCTCGTGGGCATCGCTGATCACCAGGCGCACCCCGGCCAGGCCGCGCCGGCGCAGGCTGCGCAGGAACTCGGTCCAGAACGCGCCGTCCTCGCTGTCGCCGACATCGAGCCCCAGGACCTCGCGATCGCCGGTCTCGGTCACCCCGGTCGCGATGACGATCGCCTGGGACACGACCGAGGCCCCGACGTGGGCCTTGACATAGGTCGCATCGAGAAAGACATAGGGGAACCGGACATGGTCGAGCTGGCGGCCTCGGAAGGTGGCCATCAGGCCATCGAGCTCGGTGCAGATCCGGCTGACCTCGCTCTTGCTGATCCCGGCATCGATCCCGAGGGCCTGGACGAGGTCATCGACCTTGCGCGTGCTGACCCCGTGGACGTACGCCTCCATCACGACCGCCCACAGGGCCCGGTCGATCCGCCGGCGCGGCTCGAGCAGGGCCGGCAGGAACGAGCCTGCCCGGAACTTGGGGATGCGCAGCTCGACATCGCCGGCCTTGGTGCTGAGCAGCCGGCTGCGGCTGCCGTTGCGGTGGGTCGTGCGCTCGTCGGTCCGCTCGTACCGGCCGGCGCCGATCGCCTGGCTGGCCTCGAGTTCGATCAGCTCCTGGAGGACCAGGCGCATGGCGTCGCGCAGGACGTCGCTATCGCCGCCGGCGCGGATCGCCTCGAGCAGCTCGGACAGGGCAGACTGTGGAAGGGCCATCGGTGTCTCCTCGTGATCCTTGGTCGGAACACGTTGAGAATCACACCGGTGGCTCCCTGCTGTATGCCGTCTGCACCAGCGGGAGCCCGACCCAATTCACACCACTCGGGGGGACACCACCCGATCTCGGGGCGAGATTCACGCTCAGACGGTTCCGTCGTCACCTGATCAGCCAACCTCCATAGGCTTTTCGCCGACCTTAAGCCCAGCCTTGCCCTCGGAATGCTCATGCACCGCGCATTCCCAGCCCGAAGCTCCCGGCGCGCTCGCGGCCCCGGCGCCCTCGCGGCCTCCGCGGCCCGGCCCCGGCCCCGGCCGTTCCGGGACGGCCCAGGCACCTGATGAGCCGGCGGCAATCGGCGGGTAAGGGCTCATCGGCAGACTCCTCGAATGGAGTTCCATCCGGTCCTCACTGAGCAGTTGGCCCGCCTGTCGGCCGACCAGCGGGCTGCCGCCACCGCGCCGCCCGGGCCGATCCTGTGCCTTGCGCCGGCGGGCAGCGGCAAGACGACCACGCTCGTTGCTCGAATCACGTGGCTGCTCGCCGGCGGGGTGGACCCGGGCACGATCAGTGCGATCACCTTCAACCGGCGGGCGGCCGAGGAGCTTGAAGCCCGACTCAACGACGCACTCGGTTCTCTCAGCCTGGCGCCCGGTTCGGTCCGCGTCCGGACGTTCCACGCGCTTGGGCTGGAGATCATGCGTGCCGGCGGACGAGAGGTGGGCCCAGTCGTCGACCGGGCCGCGATCCTGGCCGAGCTCGTTCCCGACGCCGGAATGGCGCGCTGGGCCGAGCTCGACACGGCGATCTCGCGCCTCAAGGTCGATCTCGGAGTCACGCCGGCCGAAGTTGCGTCGGACCAGGCGGCGGGGACGATCGCCCGGCTCTTCGTGGCCTACGAGGCGCACCTTGCGGCCAGCGCATCGCTTGACTTCGACGACCTCGTGATCGGGGCGCTCAGAGACCTCCACACCGACGCCGGGCTTCTGGCGACATGGCGCGATCGCTGCGCCCACCTGCTGGTCGACGAGGTCCAGGACGTGGACCGGATGCAGTTGCGGCTGACCCTCCTCCTGGCCGCGCCGGCCAACCAGATCTTCCTGGTCGGCGATGACGACCAGTCGATCTACGGCTGGCGGCTGGCCGACGTCCGGCGCATCTTCGACCTGGCGGCGCTCGTGCCTGTCTCTAATACACATCT
>JBEPUS010000270.1:0-3127 GCA_041691435.1 Chloroflexota bacterium | reverse complement strand
CGACCTCCACGTGCCACCGCCGGGTGCGCATCGACCGCCAGGTGCCACCGCCGGGGACGCGCCGACCGCCGGGTCGTCCTAGCGCACGATCGTTCGCCGCTTGATTGGCGCGTACCCAGAACCCTAGTCCACGTCGAGCGCGGCAACCACGGCGCCGAGCTGGCCGAGGATCCGGGCGGTCGCGCCCCACACGTGCAGTCCGTCGATCCGATAGCCGCCGTAGCGCAGCGGCCAGTCGCGCACCTGGCGCTCGACAATCTCGATCGGCGCGTCGGGCAGGAATGCGTCGAGCGGCGCGAACAGGATCCTGGCGACCTCCGTGGCTGACGCCTGCAGGACGGGCGTCCGCGTGGCGATCGCCACGATCGGCGTGATGCTGAAGCGGCTCACCGGAATGCGCAGCGGGTCGAGCCGCCCCAGCACCTCGACCCCGGCCGCGGCGGGATCGAGGCCGATCTCCTCGGCCGACTCGCGCAGGGCGGTCGCCTCGAGATCGGCGTCACCCGGTTCCACCTTGCCACCGGGAAACGAGACCTCGCCGCCGTGCAGGCCCTCGTATGTCGCCCGCTCGGTGAGGATCACGACGGCCGAGCCCTCCCGGACGACAGCCGAGCCTTCCAGGGCGCCAGGCCCGCCGCCCGCCAGGACGCCGGAGCGAACGTCGGGCCTGCCGCCGGGCGGGCCGCCACGGTTGCGCCCGGCGCCCGCCGGCGCTGGTACCACGAGCACGAGAACCGCCGCCGGCCGATCGCCGGGAACATCGCCAAGGCGCAGCTCGGTGCGCGGACGCCCGTCGGTGAAGACCGGCATCAGGGCCACGGGGCCCGGCGGCATTCGCCAGGGCGCGGCTCCAGCGCCGCCGGCCATTCGATCAGGCAGCTGGGCCATTCGATCGGGCAGCTGGGCCAGTCGATCGGGCAGCCGGGCCAGTCGCGCGGCCGCCTCCTCGAACTGCATCAGTTCGGCAGGTTTCCGCCGGACGTGCCGCTCGGAGCCTTGTCGTCGATGTCCGGGACGTCGAAGATCGCCGTGGCCTTCTTGCCGTTGGCCCGGCCGCCGGCAGCCCGTCCCGGCCGCGCGCCGGCGCGGGCGTCGCGATGCTCAGCCGCATCGACCGCGACCGTCGCATCGCCCGACGTGAAGACGATCGCACTGCTCCCCAGATCCGCGTCGGCGACGATCCGGTCGCCCGGCTTGAAGCGGCCCTGGAGGAGCGCCCGCGCGAGTGGGTTCTCGACCAGGCGCTGGATCGTTCGCTTGAGCGGCCGGGCCCCGAAGGCCGGGTCGTGGCCCTCACGGGCGATCAACGCCCGGGCCGCCGAGGTCAGCTCCAGGATGAGGTCCTGGCCGGCCAGGCGCCGGGCGAGGTCAGCCAGCAACAGGCCGACGATTGCCTCGAGCTCCGCGTCGGTCAGCGAATGGAAGACGATCACCTCGTCGATCCGGTTCAGGAACTCCGGCCGGAACTGCTGGCGAAGGGCCTCGTTGAGGCTCGATTTCATCGCCTCGTAGTTCGCCTGCTCATGCCCGCCGCTGGCTGCGATCAGGTCGCTGCCGACGTTGCTGGTCATGATCACGACCGCGTTGCGGAAGTCGACTGTGTGCCCCTGGCCGTCGGTCAGGCGGCCGTCGTCGAGGACCTGGAGCAGGATGTTGAAGACATCCGGGTTGGCCTTCTCGATCTCGTCCAGCAGGACCACCTGGTACGGCCGGCGCCGGACCGCCTCCGTCAGCTGGCCGCCCTCCTCGTAGCCGACGTAGCCGGGGGGTGCCCCGACGAGCCGGCTCACCGAGAACTTCTCCATGTACTCGCTCATGTCGATCCGGACCATCGCGCTGTCGTCGTCGAACAGGAAGCCGGCCAGCGCCCGGGCCAGCTCGGTCTTGCCGACGCCGGTGGGTCCGAGGAAGAGGAACGAGCCGATGGGACGGTGCGGATCACGCAGCCCGGCCCGCGCTCGCCGGACCGCATCGGCCACGGCTTCGATGGCTTCGTCCTGGCCAACGACCCGCTCATGGAGGCGATCCTCCATCTGGACGAGCTTGGCCATCTCGCCTTCGAGCAACTTGGTCACGGGGATGCCCGTCCACGAGGCGACGATCTCGGCGATGTCGTCCGCGTCGACCTCTTCCTTGAGCATGCGGCCGGGCCCGTCGAGGGCCGCGAGTGCAGCCTCCTGGGTCCTCAGCCGCTCCTGGAGCTCGACCATGGTCCCGTACTTCAGCTCCGCGGCGCGTCCGTAATCCGCCTCGCGCTCGACCTGCTCGATCCTCGTCTGGAGGGCTTCCAGCTCGGCCTTGGTGGCGCGCATGGCGCTGATCGCATCCTTCTCGGCCTGCCAGCGCTGCTTCATGCTGCCGGCGCTCTCCTCGATCTCGCTCAGTTCGCGCTGGAGCGCCTCGAGTCGGGTCTTGGACGCCTCGTCCTTCTCCTTGCGCAGGGCTTCGCGCTCGATCTCCAGCTGGATCCGGCGGCGCTCGAGCTCATCGAGCTCCACCGGCATCGAGTCGATCTCCATCCGCAGGCGGCTGGCCGATTCGTCGACGAGGTCGATTGCCTTGTCGGGCAGGAACCGGTCGGTGATGTAGCGGTTCGACATGGTCGCCGCCGCGACCAGCGCCGAATCGGTGATCCGGACGCCGTGGTGGACCTCGTACCGTTCGCGCAGGCCGCGCAGGATCGAGATCGTCTCCTCCACGCTGGGCTGGTCGACCACGACCGGCTGGAAGCGGCGCTCGAGGGCCGCGTCCTTCTCGATGTACTTGCGGTATTCGTCGAGGGTGGTCGCCCCGATCGTGTGCAGCTCGCCCCGGGCGAGCATCGGCTTGAGCAGGTTGCTGGCGTCCATCGCGCCCTCGGCAGCGCCGGCCCCGACGACCGTGTGGAGCTCGTCGATGAACAGGATCACCTGGCCCTCGGAATCCTTGATCTCCTTGAGGACGGCCTTGAGCCGCTCCTCGAACTCGCCCCGGAACTTCGCGCCGGCGATCAGCGCGCCCAGGTCGAGCGAGATCACCCGCTTGTCGCGCAGCGTCTCGGGCACGTCGCCGCGGACGATCCGCTGGGCCAGGCCCTCGACGATCGCCGTCTTGCCGACGCCCGGCTCGCCGATCAGCACCGGGTTGT
>JBEPUS010000269.1:0-3179 GCA_041691435.1 Chloroflexota bacterium | reverse complement strand
GGCAGGCCCGAGCGAACCGGGCGTAACCGCGATGGTCGACACCCAGCTCGCAGCGGCGACGGCTCCGACCGTCGGCTCGACGCCCAGCCCGACGGCCTGGCCGGATCGCTCGGTCATCCCGTCGGTCTGGTCGCGCATCACGAACCTCGAGATCGAGCGCGGCGAAGGCAGCTGGCTGATCACCCGGACCGGCGAGCGCTACCTCGACTACAGCTCCGGGATCGGCGTGACCAATACGGGCCACGCCCATCCGCGGGTGGCGGCGGCGATCGCCGCCCAGGCCGCCAAGCTGATCCACGGCCAGCAGAACATCGTCTACCACGAGCCCGGGCTGCGCCTCCACGAACGGCTCCAGCACGTCCTGCCGGGCGCCGGCTGGGGGGCCTTCCTGTCGAACAGCGGCGCCGAGGCAATCGAGGCCTCGGTCAAGCTGGCCCGGATCGCCACCGGCCGGCCGGTCATCATCGGCTTCCGCGGCGGCTACCACGGGCGCACGGCCCAGACGATGGCCCTGACCACGGCCAAGGACGTGTATCGCGGCCATTTCGAGCCACTGCCGGGCTCCGTGTACCACACGGCCTATCCCTATTGCTACCGGGCAGCCGGCGGCGGCCACGATCCAGCCGCCTGCACGTGCGACTGGGAGGACCAGCTGGACCTGACCTTCCACCAGCTCATCTATCCCGAGCACGTCGCCGCGATCATCATCGAGCCCGTCCTGGGCGAAGGCGGCTACATCGTCCCGCCGGCGGGCTTCCTGCCGCGCCTGCGCGAGATCACCCGGCAGCACGGGATCATGCTGATTGCCGACGAGGTCCAGACCGGCTACGGCCGAACCGGGCGGTTCTTCGCCGTCGAGCACTGGAACGTCGAGCCGGACATCCTGGTCATGGCCAAGGGCATCGCCTCGGGCCTGCCCCTCAGCGGCCTCCTGGCGAAGCGCGAGCTGCTCGACAAGTGGCCGCCCGGAACCCACGGTGGCACGTACGGCGGCAATGTCGTGAGCTGCGCGGCGGCCAACGCCACGCTCGACGTGATTCAGGACGAGCACCTCGTGGAGAATGCCGCCGCCCGGGGCGCCCAGTTCCTCGCCGGCCTGCACGGGCTGGCCCGGACGCACCCGGCGATCGGCGACGTACGCGGCCTGGGCCTCATGCTCGCGCTGGAGTTCATCCAGCCGGGCGTGGGCGATGGCCGGGTGCCCGATCCGAACCTCGCGAAGCGGGTGCTGTCCGAGGCGCTCGACCGGCGGCTCATCGTCCTGTCGGCCGGCACGTACGCCAATGTGGCCCGGATCATCCCGCCCCTTGTCACGACGGCGGCCGAGGTGGATCAGGCCATCGCGATCCTCGACGAAAGCATCACTGCCGCCGGCGCCTGATTGCCGCGCGAGCCGAGTCGCCGCGCGTCGCGGGCGGCCAATCGCCCTGGGAGCTGCGTCGCGCGTGCCCTTGGTCGCGGCGGGTCGTCTCGGGCGGCCGCTTCGCGCGTGCCCCCGGGTAGCGCATACCTCAAACGCCACGTTTTGGGCCTGGCGCAGCGCCTCCTTCGGGATGCCGCCCCTCGAGTTCGCCTTGCCCGAGCGTGACTCGGGCTGAGGGCTGCCGCCCCGCGCCCAGGAATCGGTCGAGTTTGGTGACGAGCAGCCGGGAATCCGGCTTTTGCGGTACCAGATACCCGCCCTGCCCGACGGGGCTGCGCGACCGGGGCTGCGCGACCGGGGCTGCGCGACCGGGCTTCCCGACGGGCCTGCTCGACGGGGGCTGCGCGACGGGGGCTGCGACTGCCGCCGGCGCCTCACTGCCCCAAGCCTGACTGCCCGGCCAGGCTGCACGCCTCGGGAACACGGCTGGGCTACAGGCCGCTGGTGTCGACGACCTCGAAGTCCGAGCCCTTGACCTGGTTCAGGTGGTGGAGCCCATCGTCGTCCCAGTGTGAGTCGGGCGCGCCGCTGATGTACCAGGGCGAGCCGTTGTCGGCCAGGATCATCCCGTAGGTCTTGAGGGCCTGGAGGACCACTCGCGTCTGGGCCGAGAAGCCGGAGATGTCGAAGGACGCCTTCAGCCGAACGCGCAGGCCCATCGGCGGTTCGACGTTGCATGACCCGCTGCCCGCCTCATGACGGGCTGGGTAGATGTAGCCGGCGCAGCTCTTCGAGGCGGTGAAGCGCAGAGCGTGGCGGATTACGCCCGCGGCGACCTGGTCGTAGCGGGCGAGGCCGGGGAAGATCGGCAGGCCGGCGGCATCAGCGCTCGTCCAGCCGGCCTTGCGGACATCGTTCGACTCGAGGTCCCACGTGGCGCCGGAGCCGGCATGCCAGTGGCCACTGCTCGATGTCGCCGCGAATAGCTCGTAGAGCTGGCAGGCGTTCGTGTCGATCATCAGCAGGTGACGATCCGAGCCACCCTCGATCTTGGGCTTGCTCGGGATCGGGTAGCCGACATGGTCCGATTCCGAGCTGTACTGGAACGTGACCGTCGAGCGCGCTGTCGAGGTGCCGACGATGTTGTACGGGATGCCGTCGCCGACTGCATCAAAGTCGGGATGGAGGCCGACGTTCAGGCCGATCGCGGAGATCATCGTCGCCGAATTGCCGGCCACCGGCAGCGAGTCGACCCGCTCGTTCCACTGGTTTGAGCTCGGGAAGATCTCGCAATTGCTGAGCGGCGGGATCGGGATCGGCTTCGGGGTGGGCTTCGGGGTAGGCGTCGGCGCATGTGTCGGCGACGCGGTCGGGTTCGCGCCGGGGGCACCGGGCGACGCGGTGGGCGCGGCCGTCGGGCTGTTGCCCGAGTGTGCCGTCGGGGTGGGCTTGACGCCCGTCTTCTTGACGGTTGGGCTGCTGGCGGGAGCCGGCCGGAACGAGCTGCCGGGCGGGATCGAGGCAAACGTGCCCGGAGCGAGGCTCTCGGCGATCGCCAGGTCGGATGGCGCCGACGGGCTGGGACCGAGGGCGGAGGGCGCGCATGCCGCGATCAGGGCAACGACGAGCGCTGCGCCGACCGCGATCGACGGTCGTGTCCGATTCACGTTCCGAGGGTAGCCCGGCGTCGCTCAACCGGCTCGCATCTGATGGTCCCACGCGCGCCCGACCATGGGTACGCGGGCTGGCCGTTGCGCCGGGGCGGAGGGACCAAGGGCCGGGTGGCGGCGAGGGATGGGGCCGGGGCCGGCGAGGG
>JBEPUS010000268.1:0-3189 GCA_041691435.1 Chloroflexota bacterium | reverse complement strand
GCCTACGACGGCGAGCCGGGCTGGCCGGTCCTGCTGCCGACCGCCTGCCTGGAGCACTTGCGGGTCCTGGCTGCCGACCGGATGCCCGACGAGCTGATCGACGACCTGGCCGCTGCCGGCTGGGCGGTGCGAGCGGTGGACCTGGGCGATCCCGGCAGCGTCCACGATCGGTCGGTGCCACGCTCGGAGCTCCCGTCGTACCGCGGGCCGAGCGAGCCGGCGAGCGGCCATGTCCACGAATGGGGCGAGGCTGAGGCCACCGCCGATTCCGACGCCCTCGAGCGTTGAGCGCCCGTTAGTTCGCGGTCAGCAACCGCCAGCTGCGTAGCCGGTCAAAGGGCAGGACGGCGACGGCCAGGCCGGCCATGACCAGGCCGATCCCGAGCAGCTGGAAGATGGACGGACTCTCGCCCAGCAGGACCATCGCCAGGAAGACGGTGGCCGGCGGCTGGATCAGCAGGAGCAACGAGGTCACCACGCTGGGCAGCCTGGGCAGCGAGACGTTGATCAGGAGATAGCCGGCGGCCTGCGAGCTCAGGGCCAGGATCAGCAGCCAGGCATGGGCCGGCAGGCTGGGCATGGGATCGAAATCGCCGACAAGGATGCCGGCCAGGGCCGCCGCGGTCGCCGTCGCCAGGGTCGCCCAGAAGAGCGGACCGGCGAGGCGCCGGATATCACGCTGGCCGCGCCGGACGACGATGAGGTAGCCCGCGTAGCTGACAGCGGTCAGCACGCCCATCACGACGCCCAGCAGCGGGTCGCGGCCGTACGGGTTCGAGCCGACGACGCCGGCGATCAGGACGACCCCGGCGATCACGATCGGCAGGGCCACGATGATCGAGCGCCGGGGACGCTCGCCGTACAGCAGCCAGGCCGCGATGCCCACGATCACGACCTGGAGGTTGCCCAGCACCGTGGCCAGGCCGGCGCCGACGGACTCGATGGAATGCGCCCAGAAGGTGAGGTCGGCGGCGAAGAAGCAGCCCGCGACGAGCGAGAGCCAGATGGTCCGGCGCTCAAGCGGGCCGTAGCGGCGGTTCTCGAGCCAGCCCAGGAGGCCCAGCAGCGGCAGGGCGTAGAGACAGCGGAAGACCGCGGCCGTCGAGGGCGAGACGCCCGACTCGCGGACGAGGATCCCCGAGAACGCGATGCACAGGGCGCCGGCCACCGCCGCCGCCTGGGGGTGATCGAGGAGGGCGTCGAGGCGCTGGGGCGTCGGCGCTGCCGGTCCCGTCACGTCCGGGCTGGTCCGACGTACCTCAAGCCAAGCTCGGCATACTGGCCGGCTTCCGGTGTCGACGGCGCGTCGAGCATCAGGTCCGCACCCGACTGGGTCTTGGGGAAGGCCATCACCTCGCGGATCGAGGCCTGGTCCGTGAGCAGGGCGGCCCAGCGGTCGATGCCGATGGCGATCCCGCCGTGGGGCGGCGCACCGTACTCGAACGCTTCGAGGACGGCCCCGAACTTCTCGGCCATCCCCTCCGCCGTCTGGCCCTGGAGGGCAAAGCTGCGCTCGAGGAGGTCGCGGTGGTTGATCCGGATCGATCCCCCGCCGAGCTCCCAGCCGTTCATCGCCAGGTCGTACTGGAGGGCCCGGGCGTGGCCGGCCGGATCCTCGGGCGACGGTCGCGACGGATCCCCCGAGACCGTCGTGAGCAGGGCGATGTCCTCGGGGCGGACGCCGCTGAACGGGTTGTGGGTGGCGTCCCAGCGCTGGTTCTCGGCGTCCCACTTGTACATCGGGAACTCGGTCACCCAGCAGTACGCGAGGACGTTCGGATCGGCCAGCGCCAGCCGCTGACCCAGCTCCGTTCGGAGGCGGCCCAGGACGTCGGCGGTCCGCGCCGCCCCATCGGCGACAACCAGGACCAGGTCGCCCGGCTGGGCCCCCGCCCGGGCGACCATCGCCGCCGTCCGCTCTTCGCCGAGGAACTTGGCAATCGACGATCGAATCGTCCCGTCGGCCTCAACCGCCAACCAGGCCAGGCCCTTCGCGCCGAAGCCCCGGGCGAGCTCGGTCAGCTCGTCGATCTGCGAGCGGCTGGCGGTGGCCATCCCGGGCGCCACGATCGCCTTCACTCGCCCGCCTGCAGCCAAAGCCTCGTCGAAGACACGGAAGCCGGACACGGCCGCGCCGGCCGAATCGGTCAGCTCCGGGGCGAGGTCCACGAGCTCCATCGCGAAGCGCAGGTCGGGCTTGTCGGAGCCGTAGCGCTCGATCGCGTCGGCGAAGGTCAGGCGTGGAAACGGCACCTGCAGGAGCGCCCGATCGGGCACGACCGCGGTCGTCACCCGGATCACCAGGTCCTCCACGAAAGCGATGACCGCGGCCTCATCGACGAAGCTCATCTCGAGGTCGAGCTGGGTGAACTCGGGCTGCCGGTCACCGCGCGCGTCCTCATCCCGGAAGCAACGGGCGATCTGGAAATAGCGATCGATCCCGCCAACCATGAGCAGCTGCTTGAGCTGTTGGGGGCTCTGGGGCAGGGCATAGACCGTGCCCGGCTTCAGCCGCGACGGGACGATGAAGTCGCGGGCACCCTCGGGCGTCGAACGGATCAGGTTGGGCGTCTCGATCTCGACGAAGCCCTGCTCGTGGTGGACCTCGCGGATGGACTGGACGAGCCGCGAGCGCAGGAGGAGGCGCTGCTGCATCGGCTCGCGCCGGATATCGAGGTAGCGGTAGCGCAGCCGGAGGGCCTCGTCGATGGGCGCGTCGGGCTCGTTGATGTAGAAGGGCGGCGTCTTTGCCTCCGAGAGGAGATCGACCTCCGTCGCCCGGAGCTCGATCGCACCGGTCGCCAGCCGGGCATTCTCCGAACCCGCCAGGCGCGGCGCGACCGTGCCGGCGACGCTGACCACGAACTCGGTCCGCAGCCGGCTGGCGACGGCGTGGGCCTCCGGGGCCTCGGTGGCGTCGACGACCACCTGGGTCAGCCCATAGCGATCGCGCAGGTCGAGGAAGATGAGCTGGCCGTGGTCGCGGCGGCGGTGGACCCAGCCCGCCAGCCGGGCCTCGCTCCCCGCGTCGGCGGCCCGGAGCTGCCCGCAGGTGTGGCTGCGATAGGGCGTGGCGAAGCCACGGGTGGAGTCGGTCATGGCCGCCGTATCGTAGTCGTTCCCAGCGTTCGATCGAGACCCGTCGGAGATCGGCCGGCGGATCAGCAAGACGGTGCGTACGCGCGACAA
>JBEPUS010000267.1:0-3192 GCA_041691435.1 Chloroflexota bacterium | reverse complement strand
CAGGCTCAGGATCTCGGCCGGCGCCGATGGGCAGATCGTGGTGTAGTCCTTGAATCGCGCGCAGCGCTCGAGCAGGTCGCGGTCGCGGGTGGCCAGCCAGCCGATGCGCAGGCCAGCCATCGCGAACGACTTCGACATGACGCCCAGGCTGATCCCGGCCGGCAGCGCATCGGCGCCGGCCGGCAACTGATCGGCCTCCGCGAACTCGAGGAAACGATAGACCTCGTCGGCGAAGAGGGCGATGCCCGCCTCGGTGCACAGCTCGGTGAGCGCCTGCCATTCGGCCCGAGTCGGCAGCATCCCGGTGGGGTTGTGCGGAGCGTTGACCACGATCAGCCGGGTCTCGGGCCGGATCGCGGCCCACAGCCGATCGACGTCGAGCGCCCAGCCGTCGGCCTGCCGGAGCTCGTGCAGGCTCACCTCGGCACCGGCGGCGGTCGCCACCTCGTAGAGGCTCTGGTAGCCGGGCCAGGTGACGATCAGGTGATCGCCCGGACCCACGGCCACGCTGAGCAGGCAGAAGATCGCCTCTTCGGCACCGGAGAACACCAGGACGTCGTCCGCCTGGATCGTCTCGTACAGGCCGGCGATCGCCGCCCGGAGGAGCGGATGGCCGTTTGTCTCCGTGTACCCGAGCCGGAGGTCCTGCCACAGGCCGCGGGTCTCGTCATCGGCCAGCGCCAGCAGGTCGGCCATCGGATAGCCCTCGACGTCCGACGCGCACAGGAGATGACGGGCGTCGAACTCCCAGCGGGCGAAGAAGCGCTCGAGCTCGAAGTCGGCGATCTTCATCCGGTCGCCGGCTGCCTAGTTGACGGCGTGGAGGGCACCCGTCAGGGCCAGGAACGCGGCCTGGTCCAGGCCATTGCCCACGGCCAGCCAGCTGGGCTTCTCGCCCTTGGCGACCACCAGCGCGAAGCCCGTCGACGTCTGAACGAGGTCCCCGTTGAGGTCACCGAACGGCCCCGAGCCGCTGGCGGTGCCGCTCGGGACGCAGCCCGAGCTATCGGCACAGAAGGAGCCCTCGTCCAGCTCGAACGTGGCGCTGTCCGACTTGCGCCGGAAGCTGATCGTGATGTGGCCGCCGTTGGCCAGGCGATATTGGCCCGACACGAGCGACCAGCCGCCCGGCAGCACCGCGCAATAGACCGGGAAGTTGACCGAGCCGGCAAATGCCGCATAGAAGTCCGGCGTGTCCTTGGCCCCCGAGCAGATCGCCGCGGAGCTGGACGGACCGGGCGACGGCGAGCCGGAATCGGACGGCGTGGGACCGCTGGAAGGCTGGTCGGTCGGGCTCGGCGAGGCGGATTCGACCGGGTTGGTCGGGCCGGTCGACGTGCCCGGCTCGCTGCTCGGAAGGGTGCTCGGGGCCACGCTCGGGACATCGCTCGGCCCGCCCAGCGAGGCAGGCGGGGACGTGGCCGTGCCAAGGCCGCAGCCGGACAGCACGAGCAGTCCCGCGGCAAGGAGCAGGGGGAGCCGGACGGTCCCGGCCGTCCGTGGGCGCATGGGCGTCACCGGGCAAGCGTAGCGGCAGCCGGTGACCGTGGTCAACGACCGACGGCCTCGCGCGACCGAGGCCGCGGCCGGCGCAGTCCGCGCGGCCGGCAGAAGCGCCGCGTGGAGCCGGGATGACCGGCAGGTAAGCGCGGCTTGCGATCCTCGTCGTGCCGTGATCCCGCCCGACAACCTGCCGCCGCTGCACCGCCCAGAGATTCCGCCGTGGAAGCTCGCCGGAGGAGGTTCCCGTGGGTGCTCGCGTGCGATCGCCGCGCGCTCTCTTGCCAGTCCTCGCCATCCTGGCCCTGCTCGGGCCGGGCGTCCGGCCGGCACTGGCCACGTACCAGGCCAGTGTCGACTCGAACGTCTCGGCGTTTCGGGGTCCGTGCGTCGGATTCCAGGACAGCCATCCCGCCCAGATGCTGAGCCTGGCGGTGACCGGCCTGCGCTCGCTCGGCTACTCCGTGTCGGCCTTCTCCGGCGCCGGCTTCAACCATGGCGCCGTCCTCGCCCGGACCGTCAACGACTACGGCTTCTACGTCCACTCGCACGGCGACGAGTACTGGAACTCGGCGGCCCAGCGGCGCTACAACGGCTTCCGCGAGGATTCCGGCGATTGCAACCAGGCGGTCGTCTTCTCATCCGAGATCGCCGCGGCCCGGGCCAACCGGTTCACGAACCTCGTGGTCATCTCCACCTGCCACAACGCCGACCCGGCGACCACCCTGCCGGCCGCATTCGGCATCGCCCGGACGAAATCGCAGACCGGCGGCAGCCACTTCTACCTGGGCTACGTGGGCATTGCCTACGACAACGACGAGCAGGCGTTCGAGAAGGACTTCTGGGGCGCGCTCGAGCGCGGGCTCAGCGTGGGTGCCGCGTTCGACCTCGGCGAGGACCAGAACTTCAGCCACCCCCTCGATGCCGATTGGTGGGGCACCTACAGCTGGTCCGGCCAGGCGGGCGCCGCGAAGGGCTGCACGCGCTGCCTCGTGGCGGGCGAGCAATGAGCCGGCGCTGGCGGGGCTGGCCGATCGCCCTCTTCAGTCTCACGATCATTGGAGGCGGAGCGATGCTGGCGGGCCTGGGCCAGGCACCGGTGCCGAATCAGATGGACCTGACGACGGTTGCGTCGACGGGCAGCGCGACCCTTGCCCGGGGGATCGACGAGCGGCTGGGATTGCCGGTGCCGGCGAGCCGCTCGGCGACCCGGGTCGTCGATGCCGCATCGGGCCAGGCGGTCGACGAGGTCACCGACCTGGATGCCGCCGGAACGCCCGTCGCGATCACCCGCTTCGACCTGGGCGGCAATCTCGTTTCGTCGATCCGCCTCGGTTACCAGGCCTCAGCCGGGGCCGCGGTCACCTCTGCGGTGGCGGGGCTGCGCGCCGCGTCGATCGCCGGCGGCCTGGGGATCCAGACGGCCGGCTCGCCGATCGTCACGGCCCGGGCCACCGGCGGCTGGGTCGCCCGTTGGGTGCGCCTCGTCGGCGAGGTGCCTGTGCCCGGCGACGGCGTCACCGTGCAGCTGACCGCCAACGGGGCGTTCCACGCGCTGGCCCGGACCGAGCACAGCCTCGCACCGGCACCGGCCACCTCAATCAACCAGGCTCGTGCCCGGATCCTCGCCGGCGCTCGACTCGACGCGTGGTTCAGCCTGTCTCTTAAACACATCTCCGAGCCCACGAGACC
>JBEPUS010000266.1:0-3225 GCA_041691435.1 Chloroflexota bacterium | reverse complement strand
TCAAGCTGTTCACCGCCTATCCGGGCGTCTTCTACAGCGACGACGGCCAGATCTATCGGGCGATGCAGCGGACCGCCCTGAACGGCGGCCTGATCATGATCCACGCCGAGAACGGGATGGCGATCGACGTCGTGGCGGAGGACGAGGTCCGCGCGGGTCACACGGATCCCTACTATCACGGCGTCGCCCGCTACCCGATCTTTGAGGGTGAGGCGACCAACCGGACGATCCGTTTGGCGGAGGCAGCGGGCGTTCCGCTGTACATCGTCCACCTCTCGGCGCGCGAGGCCCTGAACGAGGTCCGGGCGGCCCGCGATCGCGGCAGTCGCGTGTTTGCCGAGACGTGCCCGCAGTACCTCTTCCTGTCGCTCGATGACATGGGCGACGGCTTCAACGGCGCCAAGTTCGTGTGCTCGCCGCCGCTGCGGCCGGCCGACCACCAGGCTGAGCTGTGGAATGGCCTGGTCAAGGACGACCTCCAGATCGTGGCGACCGACCACTGCCCCTTCGACTTCCACGGCCAGAAGGAGCTCGGCCGGGGCGACTTCCGGAAGATCCCCAACGGGTTGCCGGGCGTCGAAGACCGGGTCGACCTGCTCCACGACGGCGGTGTCCTCGCCGGCCATCTCACCCGGGAGCGCTGGGTGGAGGTGATCTCCACAGCCCCGGCCCGGATGTTCGGCCTCTATCCGCGCAAGGGCGTGGTGGCCGTGGGCTCCGATGCGGACCTGGTGATCTACGACCCGGCCGCGAAGCACACGATCAGCGCGAAGACCCACCACATGGACGTCGACTACTCGTGCTACGAAGGGCGCGAGGTGACCGGACGCTCGGATGTGGTCATGTCGCGCGGCTCGGTCGTCGTCCGCGACGGGGCCTTCAACGGCGCCCCCGGCCGCGGGCAGTTCCTGCGCCGCGCGGCGTCGACCTACGCCCGCGAGAACTGAGGTCCGCCGCCGGCCTCGGCCGGCCCGTCGCCTCTCGGCGCGCCCGCCGTCGTGTCCATGCCGGCCCGCGGTCGTCGTCTCGCCCGGCCCGTCGCCTCTCGGCCGGCCCGTCGCCTCTCGGCCGGCCCGTCGCCTCTCGGCGCGCCTTGAGCGTTCCGATTCCCGCTCCATGGATACAGAAAGAACCCCGGCCTGCCGCAGGTCGGGGCTCCGTTCTTCGTTCTTCGCCGCCCGAGGCGGCCGAGGCTACTTCTCGATGTGGGCGATGATCGGCTGGATGACCCCGTGCCGCTGCATCCCCTCCACCAGCTCAGGCGGCGGCGAAGCGAGACCCGCCTGGATGGGGCCCATGTCGGCCACGTCCATGCTGACGGCGACGTTCTTGCTGCCATCGGCGGCCACGTGGTCGACGATGTTCGTAGCGCCCATCGCCCCGATGCTCGTGACCCGCTCGCCCTTGAACGACAGCCAGCGCTCCACGTCCTCGACGGCGTGGGTAAGCACAACATGTGTCATACGAGTCTCCCTGCGGTGTGCCTGAGGGCGGGCTCGCAGCGGAGACGTCGACCAGCTCAGGGGACAGGAGTATGCGCGCTCGAAGGCCGGGCCCGACCGGCGTCTCGTTACGGGGGCGGCACAGTCCCCTAGGTCGCGTTCCAAGTACGACCAGGCAGACGTCAAACCCAGGTGACGAAGTTGTGGGACTCGGTAGATTGTTAGCCGCTGGCATACTCGTCGTGGTTAGGCTGCACTTGTTTCACTCAGGCGCTAAAGCCTGCTAGGCCGAATGAGGTGGCGGCTTGGCTCGGTATGGTCGCTGCGAGCACAACGCGGCGGCTCAGCCCCCGTCACGGTCCCGATCGCGTCTTTCCGACCGTTTTTCGTGGCCGTCCTACGCACGAATCCAGTAATCCGGTCCGCCGATTGCCGCGATGGACGGTGCCCGCGGGACCTTAGCGGTTGCCTCTGCGCTCACAGCGTCCGTGCAGACGGAATCGTAAGGCCTAAGCTCCCGCTCCAATGACCCTTCGCCGTAAGATCCTTACCACCGTGGCCTTGTCTGTCACGGTCGGGCTCGCGCTGATTGCCATTCGAGCGGCGCCCGTCTTCATGGGTCCAACGCTGCCGGCAGGCGCGACTCGACTGCACATCACCGCCGAAGCGCCCAACCTCACCTTCGGCTGCGAGACCGCCCTGCTTGTGCCGGTGCGCGTTGCCACCTGAGGCGACGAGCTAACCCTGGTCACCGTTGGGACGGGCCAGGCGGTGCAGGTCGTGTGGCCCGCCGGGTTCGCCGCCTGGCGCATCGGGGATGAGGTGGTCATCGCCGATCCCTGGGGCAGCGTCATCGGGAGGACCGGCGACGTCCTGTCCAACCTCGGCGGTGGCACCGGAGCGGACGACATGTTCCATATCTGCCCGCTCGGGTTGCCGTAGGCGCTTCAGCAACGGCGTTGCTTCAAACGGGTCGACGTTCTAGTTGAACACCGCCGTAGCCAGCATTGCGCGCACCTGCGCTTCCTCCATCGCGAGGTTTGGTCCCCGCAGACACGCGACAACCCCGACGTTCGTCCATCGTGCCGGTTGATGCGTGGGCACAAGCGCGCTCATCGTCTCGTCGGCGAAAATCGGGCCGCACCCGCCCGGTCGGCTGATCTGGAGCCGGGTGCCTTCGCCGTTCAATGTGATGGGCTGTCCCGCGCTCGGGAACGGCACAGGGATCCGGGTCGTATACCAATCAACGAAGACACCGTTGGGTGAGAGCGCTGCGAGCGGCCAGTCGCATGCCATCCCTCGAGCGTCGGGCGGATGGGGCGAGGCATCGGGTTCGACTGCGCACGAAATGAGGAGCGGGTCGGTGCTCAGGTAGATCATCGGACCGGGTTCGATCGGGTTGTGCTGGTTCGGCTGCGAGCGAGCCCAGTTCGCCGGCCGGCTGAACGAGATGAGGCTGCTGACCTGGTCGAGGATCACCTCGGTCGATGCCGATGCCGGAGGCAGCACGTTCACCGACGGACTGGGCGAGGAAACAGCCGGCGTCGGGCTCGGGACAGGAGCACAACCGCCCAAGACGATCGCGATCGCCGTTGCCAGGAGCGAGCCGTGGAGGGGGCCCTTCATTGGACCCGACACGCTTGACCAGTCCGTCTGGTTCCGGCGAGACGGCCTAGCTGGCCGGATGGCGCCAGGCGAACACGCGGGTGGCAGCGGCATCGCACCAGACCAGTCCGAGCTCGACCGAAGGTTCCGCGCCTTCGGTGAGGGCGCGGACCCACCG
>JBEPUS010000265.1:0-3234 GCA_041691435.1 Chloroflexota bacterium | reverse complement strand
GCGGATCGTGCCGGGCGTCACGACCGTGCCCCAGACGCCGAACGGAAGCGGCTCGGTGGTGATCACGCCCGAGCGTGTCTCCGCGAGCAGCTGGAGCGTGTCGAGGCTGCGCCGGCCCGTGTCGGGATCGTGGGTCGTGACGGCGCAACGGCCGACGTTGCCGTGCAGCTCCACCACCACCTCGCCGAGGCGAACGCGGCGACCGAGCCAGGCCTCCTCGCCGTAGGGCTCGAGGCCGTCGACCACCGCCGACATCCGGAAGCGGCGCGGATCGAGCGGCTCGTCCAGGCCGGCAGCCGCGGCCAGCGCCATGAGGGAGCCGCGCGAGATGATCGTGAAGCCGCCGCCCTCGTCGGCTCGATCGATGCCGCCACCCTCGTGATCCGCGCGGACCAGGCGCAGCGGCTGGCCGCCCCACGCGCTCAGGGCCGCGGAAAACGGGCCGTCGACCTCGTGGGTTGGCCGGCCCTCGCCGTACAGGATCGCGCTGACCGCCCGTCCGAGGACGACCGGTGCCCCAACGACGGCGCCGTCGGGAAACTGCAGTTCGAGCGTCTCCGGGTCGTAGCTCACCTTCGGCCGGATCGTGGCCAGCGGGCCGAGGCGCTTGCCGGCGACCAGGCGGTCGGACGGGTCGATCAGCAGGAAGCGCCGATCGCCCTGGATCCCGGTCGGGCCGACATGGACCTCCGTCTGCTCCTGGAGGGCCATCGCCTTGACCGGCGCCGTCGCCAGCCAGCCAACCGTCGCGCTGGAGCCGGGCTCAGCCAACGTTCACCCCGAAGAGCCCCAGGGCGGCGACCCCCAGCAGGACCACGTCCAGCAGGATCACCAGGCCCACCGAGGCCCAGGCGATCACGTTGGCCGGGCGGCCGTTGGCATGCTTGCCCATCAGCGTCTTGTCGTTGACCAGCAGGACCATGAACACGAGCACGATCGGCAGCAGTAGCCCCTGGAGGTACTGCGACGAGAGGATCACCGGCAGGAGGCTGATCCCCGGGATGAGCACGACGAGCGCCCCGGCGAACAGCACGAACGTGTAGATCCCGAAGAACGCCCGGGCGTCGCTGAAGCGCTTGCCCACGCCCGACTCCCAGCCGAACGCCTCGCAGATCACGAACGAGGTCGAGATCGGCATGATCGTCGCCGCCAGGACGCTGGCCCCGAACAGGCCCACCGCGAAGAGCACCTCGGCCAGGTTGCCCGCCACCGGCTTCAGCGCGACCGCGGCATCGCTCGCCGAGGTGATGGTCCCGCCCACGGTGTAGATCGTGAGGGCGGTGGCGATCACGATGAAGACGGCGATCACGTTGGTCCAGATGGCACCGCCCACGGAATCGACCTGCTCCAGGACGAGCTCGTCCTCGCCGATGCCCTTCTCGGCGACGGCACTCTGGAGGTAGAACTGCATGTACGGCGTGATCGTCGTCCCCACCACCCCAACGATGAGCAGCAGGACGCTGCCCGACAGCCCGTTGAGGCTCGGTGAGACCAGGGCGTGGCCCACCTGGCCCCAGTCGGGATGGGCCAGGAACGCCGAGAAGATATACGTGACGAAGACCAGGGCAATGGCCAGGAAGACCCGCTCCACGGTGCGGTAGCTGGAGAAGAGGACGAGCGCCCAGATCAGGACGGCGACGAGCGGCACCGTCAGGTAGCGGGTGATCCCGAAGATCTCGAGGGCCGCCGCCGCGCCTGAGAACTCGGCCACGGTATTGGCCAGGTTTGCGATCAGCAGGACGAGCATCGCGAAGGCCGTCCAGCGCACGCCGAACCGGTCGCGGATCAGGTCCGACAGGCCCTGTCCGGTGACCACGCCGAGGCGCGCGGCGATCTCCTGGACAACGGCCAGGATGATGATCGTGATCGGGAAGATCCACAGCAGGGTGAGCCCCGTCTGGGCGCCCATCACGCTGTAGGTGGTGATGCCACCGGCATCGTTGCCGGCGACTCCGGCGATCAGCCCGGGGCCCATGACCGCGAGGAAGGCGAGCAGGCCGCGGCGGCCCCGGAACCGGCCCCGCAGGCGCAGGAACTCGCGGTTCGCGATCCGATCGCCGAGGCGGCTGAGCAACCCGATGCGGGGCTTCCGGCCGGGCAGCCCCCTGCGCCGCTCGGTCGGGTGACGCCAGGTCTCGACGGCCCGGCGCGCGCCGGTCTCGGCCTGCTTGGCGACGCCGCGGACGGTGGGCAGCTGCGGCATCGTGCTGGTCCTGTCTCTCGGCCTTGCCCGCGTCCGGCCTAGCTGCGCGCGAAGAGGCGCGGCAGGCGCCGCTTCCAGGCCGTGGGCAGGACGGTGTCGAGGGCGTCGTCGACGGTCACGATTCCGGCCAGCCGGCCGTCCTCGTCGATGACCGGCACGGCCAGCAGGTTGTAGTGGGCAACCACCTCGGCCACCTCGTCCTGGTCGGCCAGGACCCCGACGGCCACCGGCTCCTTGATCATGACGTCGCCGATCTGGGTATCAGGTGCCGCCACGATCAGGTCGCGCAGCGAGAGGACGCCGGCCAGCCGGCCGTCGTCGTCGGTCACGTAGACGTAGTAGATCGTCTCGGCGTTCGGCTCGAGCTGCCGGAGCATGTCGATGGTCTCGGCCGCCGTCAGGTGGGCCGGGACCGCCACGAACTCGGTGGTCATGATCCCGCCGGCTGAATCCTCGGGGTAGCCCAGGAGCTCCTGGACCTCGGCCTTCTCGTCCTTCTCCATCAGCGCGAAGATCTCGTCGCGGGTGGTCTGCGACAGGTCCGCCACGAGGTCGGCCGCGTCGTCCGGGGACATCTCCTCGAGGATGTCGGCGGCGCGCCCGGGCTCCAGGTCTTCGAGGACCTCGACCTGCGTCTCGGGCTCCATCTCCTCGATCGCATCGGCCACGGCGTCGTCGCCCAGCGAGGCCAGGACGCCGGCCCGGTCACGCGGGGCGAGCTGGTCGATGATCGTGGCGAGGTCAGCCGGATGGAGCTCGGCGAGGCCGGCATGGGGCACGCGCAGCTTGATCGAGGCGATGGAGGTTTCGACCGGATCCACGTCCTCCCAGTCGATGTACTTCTCGGGCACCTGGACGTGGAAGTTGCGGGCGATCGTGCGCATCCCGCCCTCGACGCCCAGCCGGCGGAGCAAGCCGGACGCGCCGACGTCCACCGCGACCAGGTGCAGGGCGCCCTCGACCTCGTCGAGGCGCAGGTCGTTGACCCGGACCACCTTGCGGCCGTCGATGTCCACGATCTGCTTGTCCAT
>JBEPUS010000264.1:0-3206 GCA_041691435.1 Chloroflexota bacterium | reverse complement strand
AGATGTGTATAATAGACAGGTCTCGGAGAAGCCAGCGAAATAGGCCGACTCGGCTTCGCCCGGGCGAAGCTCCAGGGCCAGCCGGTGGCGCGATGGCTGGACCTCCTCGATCGAGCGGAACCCGCGCGCCTCGATCAGGGCTCCGTAGTTGCTGGCCGCCGGGATCTCGGCGTCTGAGGCCACCACGTCGACGCCCCGCGCCACGAGCCAGTCGGCGGCGGTGCCCAGCCGCTCGGCCGTCCGCTCGACCGGCTCGCCCGCCGAGATTGGCCCCCGCGACAGGTAGGCGCCCGAGCCCGGCCCCAGCCGCCACGGCCGTTCGAGGGCCAGCAGTCGATAGCCGTCGTCGGCGACCAGGAACCGCGGCCGCCAGCCGAGCCGGGAGCGCTGCTCCGCCCAGGTCCGCGATTGATAGACGTTGCCGCCCGGCGGATCCACCGTGTAGCGGTCCCAGTCGAGGAGCTGCTCGTCGGTAGCCTCGGCAAACCTCATGCCGAGATCGTACGGCGCCGCACGAGCGCGATCAGCAGGTCGAGGATCGTGTGCAGCTCGGGGATCCGCAGCGCGAAGGCAATGCCCGCGTAGACGAGCCCGCCGACCACGGCCGTGAGCCCCAGCTCGAGCACGAGGGCGATCTTGCCCGGGGCGCTGCCCATGAAGCCGGCCAGGGCCTGCTCGGCGAGAAAGGCGGCCCCCGTGGCGAGCAGGCCGGCAACGACGGCAATGGCCCCGGCTCGGACCAGCCCGGCCGGCCCGAAGGTCGTCATCCGGGCGGCCAGGACCACGATGAGGACCGCGGCCTCGATCCATGATCCGATCGTGATGGCGAGGCCGATCCCGGCCAGGCCGAACGGGCCCGCGAGGATGATCGACAGGCTCACGTTGATCGCCACGGCGATGACCGCCGCGATCACCGGCGTGCGCGTATCCCGGCCCGCGTAGAACGCCCGGGCGAGGATCGCGATCATCGATTCCGAGGTCAGGGCGAGCAGCAGCCAGAGGAGGGTGGTGGCCGTCCGTTCGATCGAGCCCTCGTCCATCTTGCCGTAGCCGAACAGGACCCGGACCACTTCGCCCCGGGCGATGATCGCCAGCCCGGTGAGCGGGATCATCACGAACAGGATCAGCCGGAGGGCCTGGCGGATGAGGGCCAGGTAGCGCTCGATCTCGCCGAGCGCCAGCTCGCGCGACAGCGCCGGCAGGGTCACCACGCCGAGCGGGATCCCCACCACGCCGATCGGCAGCTGGAAGACCGAGAAGGCGAACGTGAACGCGGTGACGGACCCGACGCCCAGGCCGGTCGACACCGAGGTCGCCACGAGGAAGGTCAGCTGGCTGGCCGCCAGGCCGATCGCCCGGGGGGCCATGAGCAGGAGCGCCTGGCGGGCATCGGGATCCGCCAGGTCGACGTTCGGGCGAAAGCGGAAGCCCGTCGCGCGCAGGGGCAGGAGCTGGATCCCGATATGCCCGGCGGCGCCGATCACCACGCCGATCGCCAGCCCCACGATCCCCAGCCAGGGCGCCAGGAAGACCGCCGCCAGGATGATCGCCACGTTGTAGACGATCGGGGCGATGGCCGACGCGGCAAACCGGCCGCGGGCGTTGAGCAGGCTGGTGGCCAGCGCGCCCAGCGCCAGCAGGATCGGGCTCAGCAGCATGACCCGAGTGAGCTCGATCGTCCGCTCGATCTGGGCGTCGGTGAAATGGGTGGTGATCACCGGCACGATGGCCGGCGCGGCGATCGCCACGATCACGGCCAGGACGAGCAGGACCGCCAGCATCAGCGTCGCCACGGTCGACGCGACGCGCCAGGCGCGGGCCTCCTCGTCGGTGGCCAGCAGGCCGGCGACGATCGGGATCAGGGCCGAGCTGAGCGCTCCCGCGGCCACCAGCTGGAAGATGAAATCAGGGATCCGGAAGGCCGCCAGGAAGGCATCCAGGTCGGCGCTCGCCCCGAAGGTCGCCCCGATCACGATCAGCCGGACCGAGCCCAGGATCCTGGAGACGAGGAACGCCGACGTGACGATCAGCCCGGCCCGGGCAATACCCCGCGATGCGGTCATCCGGGGCTGGTCAATGCGCCTGGCGGGCGCGCGGATGAGCGGCTTCGTACGCGGCCCGGAGGCGACTCGGGGAGACGTGGGTGTAGATCTGGGTCGTGGCCAGGCTCTCGTGGCCCAACAGCTCCTGGACCACCCGCAGGTCGGCTCCCCCATCAAGGAGGTGGGTGGCGAAGCTGTGCCGCAGGGTGTGCGGGGAGACGCCCAGGGGCAGGCCGGCTCGCGCCCGCAGGCCCTCGAGGCGCAGCCTCAGGCCGCGGACGCCAAGCGCCGTGCCGCGATGATTGAGGAAGACCGCCGCCGGGGCATCGCCGCCGGTGCCGGCGCGGGCGAGCAGGCTGGGACGGCCGTCCTCGAGGTACGCCTGGAGCGCCGCGCGAGCCGGCCGGCCGAGCAGGCCAATGCGCTCCTTGCGACCCTTGCCCAGCACCCGGATCTCGCCGCGCCCCAGGTCGAGCGCACCGAGGCTGGCGGCCGCGAGCTCGCTGATCCGCAGCCCGGCCGCGTAGGCGGTCTCGACGATGGCCCGGTCGCGCAGGGCAAGAGCGTCGGCAAGGGCGCCTGCCAGCGCGCGGGCAGACTCGGCGCCAGGAGCACCGCCACCCCGGCCCGATTCCGCGGGGGCCAGGGTCGTGCTGTCGACTGCGGCGAGCAGGCGTTCGACCTCCTCAACCTCCAGGATGCGGGGCAGGCGCCGGGGCATCCTGGGCGTCGCGATCGCGCCCCACGGGTCGCCGTCCGTCCAGCCGCTCCGGGTCGTGAAGCGATAGAACGAGCGCAGCGCCGCGAGACGCTGGCCAACCGACGTCCGGCCGATGCCGTCACCGAGGTGGGCGAGATACGTGCGCAATTCGGCGCGGCTCGGCCGGCGCCAGTCGATCCCCCGGGTCTCGAGCCAGGCGAGGTAGGTCCCGACGACGGTGGCGTAGGCCCGGCGCGTATGGGGCGAAGCGTCGCGGGCGATCAGCCCCTCGAGGAAGCGGTCGCGGGCTTCGTCCCCGGTCACGCCCCGGGGGCACTCCCGGTCGGGGCCGACCCGCGTGTCCGGCCCGCTCGACCGCTGCGCGCCGGGGCTCGCCCGGATCGCGCCCCGCCGGCGCGCGCACGACCGACCGGACGGCCGCCGCGACCCGGCCGGCGCAGGGC
>JBEPUS010000263.1:0-3206 GCA_041691435.1 Chloroflexota bacterium | reverse complement strand
AGATGTGTATAAGAGTCAGCCACTGAGACGGTCTGCGTGCCACGGGCGATCTTCATGGAGCTGATCGCCGGCCATGCCTGTGCCCGCGAGGTGGTCCTGGCGACCATGGCCGGCGAGCTGCGCCGGCTGACAAGCCGGGTCGAGGCCCTGTATTTCCTGGACGTGCCGGGCCGGGTGGCCGACGTGCTCGTGGGCCTGTCGCTTGAGCACGGGCGCCAGCTTGAGCCGAGCGCCACCACGCCCGAGGGCGCGGTGCGGATCGACGGAAGGCTCACCCAGGGCGACCTGGCGGCAATGGTCAACTCCTCACGCCAGAGCGTGAACCAGGCGCTGGCCGAGCTCGGCAGTGAAGGGATCGTCCGGTTCGAGCGCGACGGGATCGTGATCCTGGCGCCGGACCGCCTGGCAAGCCGGGCTCGACTCTAGCCGGCCGGCTCCGCCGCCCCGGGCGCTGCGGCGCGCAGGATCCGCAGGAGCGCCGCCGCGGCAATCAGTGCGGCCCGTGACCGGCCGGCACTGCCGCCAAGGAACCCCAGGCGGCGTTCCCGATGCGTGCCTGACGGGGTCGAGATCGCCACGCTGATCGCCGTGTCGTCGCCCTTCGGGCGGGCGCCGACCACGAGGCCGACGTTGGCACCTGCACGGCCGGCGATCGTCGCGGCGTGCGCGATGACCGCCTGGCCTGGGTCGCCGGCAACCGCGGTCTCGGCTCGCTTCAGGGCGGGCAGCCCGCCCAGCAGCGTACCCAATGAGCCATCGGTGCCGGTCTCGCTGATCGCGAGCGACCAGCCGAGCCGCTCGAGCTCGGCCTGGATCGCTTCGGGCCAGGTGGTACTGCCGCGCGCCCAGACGTAGCTCCCCAGCCGGTCGAGCACGAGCGCCTCGGCCTCGTCCAGGAGCGCGTCGGCCGTCCGGTTGCGCCGGGCCGTGGCCGAGATTCGGACATCCACGGCATCGGTCCGGGCGTAGGTCGCGATCTCGGGGTTCGCCCGGCGCAGCGTCGCCTCGCCGAGGATGTCGGCCACCTGCGACTCGCCAATTCCCGTGAGGCGCAGGGTCCGGCTGCGCAGGCCCCGGCCCAATCCGCGCTCGCGCAGCCGGGGCAGTACGTGCTCGGTCCACATCGGACGCATCTCGCGGGGCGGACCGGGCAGCAGGATCACCACCCGGCCATCGGGTCGGTCCACCCACCAGCCCGGGGCGGTGCCATTGGGGTTGGGCAGCGCAGAGGCACTGGGGATCAGCCAGGCCTGCTTGCGGTTGATCTCGGGATAGGCCAGGTTGCGCCGTGACCAGAGGCCGCGCAGCCAGTGGTCGAGGGCCGGATCCACGTACGGTGTCTCGCCGAGCACCAGGGCGATGGCCTCACGGGTGAGATCGTCGGGGGTTGGCCCCAGGCCCCCGGTCGAGATGACCAGGTCCGCCCGGCGGAGGGCCGCCCGGAAGGTCCCGGCCACCACCCGCAGCCGGTCCGGCAGGACGTCGATCCGGGCGATGGTCGCGCCGGCCTCGGTCAGGCTCCGGGCAATCTCGCCACTGTTCGTGTCGCGGGTCTCTCCGACCGTCAGCTCGGCGCCGACGGCCAGGATTTCGGCCGTCCGCAGGCGGCGTTTCGGCCGGCTGGCTGCATCCACCGCCGGAGCGTAGCGCAGCGCCGGCCCATGGGCGTTGGCCCGCCTGGCGGGTGGCCGGCGGCGGTGGCGCGCTATCATCAATCCCGCCCGAACCAGCCACGCCGGAGACCCGATCCTGGACGATCCCAAGGCCCAGCCTGCCGCCGACCGCGCCCCTGAAGGTATCCGCGCGCAGCTGTCGGCAACGATCGACGCGGCGCTGAGGGTCGGGCGGGCGCACGTCGGTCTGGCCCGAGCCGAGCTCCGCGACATCGCCTCGGAGGCCAAGCGCGTCGGGATCCTCGCGGGTCTCGCCCTCGGACTGCTCTTCTTCGCCGGCTTCCTGCTGCCGGTCGGGCTGACCCTGTTCCTGGGCGAGTGGCTGTTCGGCTCGATCGGCTGGGGCGTCCTCCTCGGCGGCGAGCTGGCGATCGGCGGGGCGGTGGTCCTGGTCCTGGCAGGCCTCTACGTGCCGGGCCAGCGCATCGCGGCTCAGCTCCTGATTGCCCTGGTCGCGGGGATCGTCGTCGCCATCCTCCTGGCGCTCGATCTGCCCCACCGGGCATTCACCTCGCTGGGCACCTCGCTCCTGCCGTCGATGGATGCCGGGCCCCGGCCCCTGGTGGTCGGGCTGGCCGTGGGCCTGATCGCCGGTGCCGTCCTGGGTCTCCTGATCGGCCTCGCCCGACGACTGGGCGGCGGTGGCACGATCGGGGCGGCGATCGGGCTGGCAATTCTGGGCCTCCTGATCGGGGCGATCGTGGCGATCGACTTCAGCCTGGCGGTCGCGGTTGCGATCGGTCTGGCCGTCACGCTGGCCCTCTGGCCGGCCCTCGTGGGCCTGGATACCTACCGCCGAGGGCTGGACCTCGACGCCCTCAAGAACCGGTTCTATCCTCGACTGACGATCGAGACGACGAAGGAGACGATCGAGTGGGTACGGAAGCAGAGGCCGCTCGGGCCGAAGTCGTAGCGGCCCGCGAGGCGTTCTCCTCGGAGCTCGCCCGCCTCGAGGCTGCCGGCCGTGCGGCCGTCGATATCAAGGCCAAGATCCGGCGCAGCCCGGCCAAGGCGGCCGGCCTCGCTGCAGGCGCCGGATTCCTCGCCCTCGGCGGCCCGCTCAAGGTCGCCCGCGGCGTGGGCCGGGCGCTGCGCGGCAAGAAGGCGGCGCTGCCGCCATCGCTTCTGCCCAAGCAGGTTGACGCCGCGTTGCGCCGAATGGGCGACGACGGCGAGAAGGTCCGGGGAACGCTCGAGCGCGAGTTCGCCAACTACCTCGAGAAGCGCAAGCCGGAAGAAGACAAGGGCCTGCTCGGCGGGGTTGCCGGAGCCCTGGCCACGGGCCTCGTCGTGCCGGCCAGCCGGACGTTCGCCCGGCGGCTGGCGGCGCAGCTGGCCAACGTCGACGAGACCGACTTCCGCAAGGCCCTCGATGGCCTGCGCGGCCAGCCCGTTGCTCCGACCCCGCCCCCGACGTCAGCTCGGCCTTCGGCCCCGGTCGCGCCCAGGTCCAGAACCGTCCGCTAGACTCGCGCTGCGGGCGAGTGGCGGAATGGCAGACGCGCCGGCCTTAGGAGCCGGTGCCGCGTGAGC
>JBEPUS010000262.1:0-3265 GCA_041691435.1 Chloroflexota bacterium | reverse complement strand
GGTTTCGTGTGCCTGCCACCCTACGGGCGGCGGATGGCGAGGAGGGCTGCGGCAGATCCGGACCAGGCGTCGAGCGCCCAGCCGCTCGACGGCCGGCCATGAAGCCAGATCAGGACGGGCGATGCGTGAGTTGATCGACACGGTCGATGCCTGGCAGCGCGAGGGCGTGGAGTTCGGGCGGGCGGTGGTGGTCCGGACCTTCGGTTCCGCACCGCGCCCGGCGGGAGCCGTCCTCCTGGCGGCTGCCGACGGTCGCCTGGCCGGCTCGGTGAGCGGTGGGTGCGTCGAGGGCGCCGCGTTCGAGCAGATCGCCGGCTCACGTACGGACAATCGCGCGCGAGTGATCCGCTACGGGATCAGCGACGAGCAGGCCTGGGACGTCGGGCTGGCCTGCGGTGGCACGATCGATGTCCTCGTCGAGCCCCGGTTGCGGCCGGAGATCCTCGACGCGGCTCGCCACGCCGGAGTCTGCGTGGCGATTCCGCTGCCGGCGGACGCTCCGCAAGCCGCGTTCGGGCCCGTCAGCCCGGGGCGCGGCGACGTGCCGGCGGCCGTCGTCCTGGTTGCCGAGGACGGCACCTTGACCGGCTCACTCGGCTCGAGCGCAGCCGACGCGACGCTGCGGGCTGCCGCGCTCCAGGCGCTTGAACGGGGCGAATCGTCCACGGTGGAGCTCGACGACCGGCAGGTCTTCCTGGAGGCGTACCCAGTCCGGCCGCGCCTGGTCGTGGTCGGGGCGGTGGAGGTCGCTCGCTTCCTGATGCGCTTCGCCCGGGAGCTCGGCTACGAGACGATCGTGGTTGACGGGCGGGCTTCGTTCGCCACGCCGGCCCGGTTTCCCGATGTGGATCAGCTGATCGTGGGCTGGCCCGACGAGGTTGCCGAGCAGATCGGCCTGGGACCGCGTGACGCAGTGGCCGTCCTGACGCACGACGTGAAGTTCGACGAACCCGCGATCATCGAGGCGCTCAAGCGCGGTTGCCGGTACGTCGGAGCCGTCGGCTCGCGCAAGACCCAGGGAGACCGCCGGGCCCGGCTGTCCGAGGCTGGCGTGACCACCTCCGAGCTCGATCGTCTGCGCGGGCCCGTGGGCCTCGACCTGGGCGGCCGGGCGCCGGCCGAGACTGCACTGGCGATCATCGCGGAGGTCGTGGCGGAGCGGCGGGGCGGGTCCGGACGGCCGCTGCGCGAGCGCGACCAGGCGTGACCGACCCGTCCCGGACGGTGGCGGTTGTCCTGGCGGCCGGCGCCGGCGCGCGCTTCGGTGGCGGCAAGCTGATGGCCGAGCTGGACGGCCGACCATTGCTGGACCACGTCCTCGGAGCCATCCGGCCGATCGGCCTGGCCGGCACGATCGTGGTCGTCGGGCCCGAGGCCGACGGGCTCGTTGCCGTCGCCGAGGCTCGAGGTGCACGGACCGTGGTCAACCCCGCCCCGCAGCGCGGACTGTCGAGCTCGGTGCGCATCGGCCTCGGGTCGATCGAGCCGGGCATCGATGCGGCTCTGCTCATGCTCGGCGACCAGCCCCGGACCAGCGCGGCGACGATTCGGGCGCTGCTTGAAGCGACGATCCCGCCGGAGCGCGAGATCGTGGTCCCGCGCTATCGCGAAGGGGGTGGTGGCAACCCGGCCCTGCTCCTCCGGCCGGCCTGGTCACTGGCCGCAACGCTCGATGGCGACCGCGGCTACGGCCCGCTGATCCGCCAGCATCCCGAGCTCGTCGTGGAGGTGGATCTGCCCGGCGACAACCCGGATGTCGACACGCCCCGGGACCTGGTCCGCATCGTCGAAGCCGCCTGGGCCGCGAGGGTTGAGGCGAACCGGGAGCAGGTCGAACGAATCCGCGAGGTCCCCGACGGTGGAGATTTCTACGCGCCGGTGCGCTCCCTCTTCCGGGCCGACCCGAGCCGGACGGACGACCCGGTCCTCGCGGCGCTGCTCGGGCAGGTTCGGCCGGGCGAGCGCTGGCTTGACGTCGGCGCGGGTGCCGGCCGGTTCGCCCTGCCAATCGCGCAGGCCCTGATGCCATCGGGCGGGCAGGTCGTCGCGATCGATGCGTCGCCGTCGATGCTCGAGTCGTTGCGCGAAATCGCGGACGCGAACGGCATTCGCAATGTCCAGACGAGCGTCGAGCGCTGGCCGCCGCCGGATCCAGTTGCTCGCGGCCCGTACGAGGCCGATGTCGTCCTGATCGCCCACGTTGGCTATGACATCGCCACGATCGGCCCATTCATGGACGCCATCGAAGCCGCGGCTACCCGGATGTGCATCGCGGTGCTGATGGACCGGGCCCCGGCTTCGGCAGCCGACGCCTTCTGGCCGCCCGTCCACGGCGAGACACGGGCGCCGCTGCCCGCCCTGGCCGAGCTCCTGGAGCTCCTCCGGGCGCGTGGTCGGGCGGTCGAGGTCCGGCGTCTCCCGAATCCGGGTCGGCGCTTCGAGGATCGCGCGTCGCTGCAGGGCTTCGTTCGCCACCAGCTGTGGATCGACCCGGACGGTCGGAAGGAAAGCCGCCTCCGGGCAGCCCTCGACAGCCTTGCGATCGAGCGGGACGACGGATGGACGATCAACGGCCGGGCGCCGAGCGAGATCGGGATCGTCACGTGGCACCCCGCGGCACAGGCCATGGGCGGCCCGGCATGAGCAGCCCGGCATGAGCAGCCCGGCATGAGCAGCCCGGCATGAAGATCCCGCCGGAGCTGCTCCTGGGCGGCTACCCGGAACCGATGATCGAGCTTGCCGAGGAGCTCAGGCGCATCGTCCGGCAAGCCGTACCAGAAGCGATCGAGGCGGTTCGTCCGGGCTGGCGACTGATCGGCTACGACCTGGCGGTTGGCCGGCGAACCTCGTTCTTCGCCTGGATCATGCCCGAGGCGCACCATGTCCACCTCGGATTCCCGAAGGGCGTCCTCCTCGCCGATCCACGGCGCGTGCTCGGCGGGGTGGGGGAGACCAAGCGCGCACGCTGGCTCACCGTCGCCGCGGGCGGGCTGATTGACGCGGACCTGTTCATGGCGTTCACCGCCGAGGCGGCCCGGGTGGCGGGCCTGACGAGCTCCGAGCACGCGGCAATCCTCTACGACATCCAGGCACGGTCCCTGCCCACCGATCCCTAGTTTCTGAATTCGAAACCTCGTTGACGGGTGAAGTACCCCGGCCTATGCTCGAGGCCACGACCCTTCCGCCAGAGCCCGGTCCCCGCGGCCGATCCGACCTCCGAACCGCCCGGGAACGGCGCCTGAGTCGCCGGCATGATGGCGCCCGC
>JBEPUS010000261.1:0-3270 GCA_041691435.1 Chloroflexota bacterium | reverse complement strand
GCAGGGAGTACCCACGGCGGGCCCGCGCGGCGGCAGGGAGTACCCACGGCGGGCCCGCGCGGCGGCAGGGAGTACCCACGGCGGGCCGACGCGGGCCGACGCGGCGCAGGGAGTACCCACGAACGACAGCTAGCCCTCGGGGAAGAACCGCGGCAGGAGCGCCCGGTTGGCCTCGAGCAGGGCGTCGAGGAGTGGCGCGGCAACACCGGCGGGTACGAGAGGATTGGCCGTGAGCGCCTCGAGGGCGACCGAACGATCCCCGCTGAGCGCGGCCCGGATCGTGAGCCGCTCGTAGGTCTTCACCCGCAGGATCAGCTCGGCCATCTCGGGAGGGAGCGGCGCCTGCGGCAAGGGCACCGGCCCATCCGCGGTGATCCGGGCCGGCACTTCCACCACCTCGTCGTCGGCGATCCCCGGAAGCGCCCCGGCGTTGCGCACGTCGACCACCTGGACATCCCCGGTTCCGGCATGGAGCGATGCGATCAGCTGGACGGCAGCCTCGCTGTAGAAGGCTCCGCCGCGCTCCTCGAGCTGCTTCGGCTTCTCGGCCAGGTTCGGGTCGCGGTAGCGCTCCAACAGGTCGCGCTCGATCGCCATCACGTCCTCGGCGCGCGACGTTCCGGTGCGCTGGGCCTGGAGGGCGGCGGCGGTGTCGTCGTAGTAATGCAGGTAGTAGCTGGGGATCGAGCACAGGCTGCGCACGCGCTCCTCGGTCGAATCGACCTGGGCGGCGATTCCGGCGGCATCGGACGCGATCAGCTCGGGCAGGACGTCGCGCCCGTCGACCCGGACCGCTCGCTCCCAGGACAGGTGGTTGAGCCCGCTGTGCTCGAGCTCCACCCGCTCGGCGGGGACCCCGAGCCGGCCGGCGAGCCAGCGCTGGAGGCCGATGGCGACGTTGCACAGGCCGATCGCCCGGTGCCCCGCGTCAAGCAGGGCCTGGGTCACGATCCCCACGGGATTGGTGAAGTCGACGATCCATGCGCCGGGAGCCGCGAGGCGGTCAGCGGCGTCGGCGATCTCCAGGACCACCGGCACTGTCCGCAGGGCCTTGGCGAACCCGCCCGGCCCGGTCGTCTCCTGGCCGATGGCGCCGAATCGCAGGGGCAGCGTCTCGTCGACAAGCCGGGTTGCCTGGCCGCCGACCCGGATCTGGAGCAGGACGAAGTCGGCACCCTCGAGGGCCGCATCCCGGGCGGTGGTCGTGACCAGGCGGCCGCCCCAGCCGGCTCGATCGAGCATCCGTCCGGCGAGCCCGCCGACGATGGCCAGGCGTTCGGCATCGACATCGAGGAGGACAAGGTCATCCACCACGAACCCGTGGCTGCGGCTTGCAACCCCCTCGATCAGCTCCGGCGTGTAGGTGCTGCCACCGCCGACAACGACGACCTTCAAGCTGCTCTCCAAAGCTGCTCACCCGGTATTGACATGGGCATCACGGCGCGGTAATGCTTATAACCTTATCAGCAAGTTGCAAGCGCTGAGGACACCGGTTGGCACGCTTTCGGCTGGAACCAGGCCCCATCCCACTGCATCATCAGGTGTATCTCGACCTGCGTGCAGCCCTCGACGCAGGCGAGTGGCGCACTGGCGATCGATTGCCGCCGGAGCGGGACCTGGCCGGCCGCTACGGCTGCAGCCTGATCACCGTCCGCCGCGCCCTCGCTGACCTCGCCCGCGAGGAGCGCCTCGAGCGGACCCGCGGCCGGGGCACGTTCGTCCGTGCGCCGCGAATCGTCCGCGAGCTGAGCTCCACGTTGAGCTTCGCCCAGGAGATGGAGCTGCGCGGCCTGGAGCCGCGGACCACGCTGCTCACCGCCCGGCTCCAGCCGGCCGCCGATCGGGTGGCGGCAGCCCTCTTGATCGAGACGGGCGCCCCCACGTTCCACCTCGAACGCCTGCGCAGCGCTGCCGACCGGCCCTTGCTCCTCGAGCAGGCCCACCTGTCGGCCGAGCGCTTCCCGGATCTGCTGACGGCGGACCTTGAGCACGGCTCGCTCTACGACTTCCTGGCCGCCCGCTACGCCTGCCGGATCGAACGCCTGCTCGAGACGATCGAGCCGGTCATGCCCCCGGCCCGCGAGGCCGGCCTCCTTGGGCAATCGCGCCGGACGCCGGCCCTGCTGCTCGAGGGGACCGCCTTCGATGAGGCCGACCGGCCCGTGGAGTTCAGCCGGACCTACGTGCCCGGCGACCGATCCAAGTTCCTCGTCGAGTCCACCGGGCGCTGGGTCCAGGGACTCCGTTCCATGCGCGGCTCCGAGCAAGGTTCCGCGGCGATCGACGGCCTCGTCCTGGCCAGCCGGCCGGGCACGGGAAATGAACGCGGCCGTGAGGCGGTCGCCCTTGAGGAAGGGAGCTCGTCGTGAGGGGTCTGAACCGATTGGCCGCGCTGGGAGCGACGGTCGCGATCCTGGCCGCGGCGTGCGGCGGGAATACGGTCACCGCGCCACCAAGCGGCGGGGCGGGTGACCTCGGCAGCCCGCCCGTCAAGGCCAGCGTGCCGCCCTCGGCAGCCAGCTCAAGCGGCCCGGCCACCGTCCCGCCCGGCGGGCCGGTGACGATCAAGTGGTTCTGCTGCCTGGGCACCGGTGACGATCCCAGCCAGCTGCCCATCGAGGCCAAGGTCGTCTCGGACTTCAATGCCAGCCATCCGAACATCCACCTCGTCTTCGACCATGCCGCGTACCTGGGCGCCCGCGACGCGCTCTCGACCGAGCTCGGATCGGGCAATGGCCCGGACATCGTCGGGCCGGTGGGCGTGGGTGGCGCCGAGGCATTCCATGGTCAGTGGCTGGACCTGGCGCCGTACATCGCCAAGAACAACTACGACCTGGGCCAGTACAGCCAGGGCGCCGTCGACTTCTTCAAGATCGGCGACGAGGGCCAGGTGGGGATCCCGTTCGCGATCTATCCCTCCGAGCTCTATTACCAGCCCGACATGTTCGAACGAGATCGGCCTCAAGTACCCGCCCCAGAAGTACGGCGACAAGTACACGATGCCCGACGGGTCGCAGGTCGACTGGAACTACGACACGATCCGCCAGATCGCGATGTCGCTGACCTTCGACAAGAACGGCAAGGACGCCACCCAGGCGGGATTCGACCCGAACAACATCGTCCAGTACGGCTTCGAGCCGCAGCGCGACGACCTGCGTGGGCTGGGCGCCTACTGGGGCGCCGGTAAGCTCCTCGCTGACGACGGCAAGACCGTCCAGATCCCGGCCGCCTGGGCCACGGCCTGGAAATGGGTCTACAACGGCATCTGGA
>JBEPUS010000260.1:0-3273 GCA_041691435.1 Chloroflexota bacterium | reverse complement strand
CGAACTCGGCCACGGTCCGGATGATTCGCTCGGCGATCCTGCGGGTCAGGTTGCGGCTCTCGTCGTCGCCGCCCAGGGCGTGCTCGATCCGCGGCAGGATCGCCACGATATCGGCGGCGGTGAGCTCGGCCAGGCGCTCGTTCAGCAGGTTCGCGACCCTGGTGAGGTCGGACTGGGTGACCGGCAGGTCAAGGGAGATCAGGCCCTGCTTGATCGTCCCTTCGCGCAGGACAAGGATCAGGCTGGCCAGGCGGTCCTGGATGGCCACCAGGTCGATCCGCCGGACGCGGGCGGCAATGGGCTTGGCAGCCGTGGCCAGGCCGGCCGACCGGGTCATGGAGGCGAGCGTCGTGGCCGCCAGGCGGAACCACTGTTCGCTGGCGAACTCGACCTGGCCGAACTGGTGGCGGATCATCAGCTGCTCGACGGCCGGCGGCGGCGCGCCCAGGTCGACGATCGACTCGACGTACGTCCGATAGCCCGCGTCGGTGGGCACGCGGCCGGCCGAGGTGTGGGGATGGCTGAGCAGTCCGGCGCCCTCGAGGTCCGCCAGGATGCCGCGCACGGTCGCGCTGCTCACGCCGAGGCTGTAGCGCTCGACGAGCGCCTGCGAACCAACCGGGCTCGCGGTGGTCACGTAGTCATCGATGACGGCCTGCAGGATCGCCCGCGATCGGGCATCCAGGGGGCCGCTGGTGGGTCGCATTCGTCGCGCCACGGTGCGCCTGCTCCTTCCGGTTAGCACTCTCCATGCCAGAGTGCTAACGCGCTGCGGGCATGGTACCAGCGGTGTGCGCCGAGTGTCAACGGGCCGGGCCGCTCAGATCAGCCGGGCGAACAGCTCGTTCGAGAGCAGTCGGCCGCGAGTCGTCAGGTGGACCCGGGCATCGTCGGTCTCCTCGAGCAGGCCCGCCGCGACGGCCCAGTCGAACGCGTCGGCGAACGGTGGCTCCAGCAACGCCGTAATCAGCACGCCACGGTCCAGGCGCAGGCCCAGGATCAGGTCCTCGGCCGCCGCTGCCGCATCGTCGAGTGTCTCCGCGCCGCCCGGCGGGAGGTGGGGCGGGCCGTCGGCCGGCAGGAGCGCGGCGACGTAGGCATCGAGCCGGGCGGCGTTCCAGCGCCGGACGCGGCCGTCGAAGGCATGCGCGCCAGGCCCGACGGCATCGATCGCCCGGCGCTCCCAGTACCCAAGGTTATGGCGCGATTCGTGACCCGGCTGGGCCCAGTTCGCCAGCTCATAGCCGACGAACCCGGATTCCCGCAGGCGGTGGCTGGCGAAGTGGTACATCGCGGCCGCCCGGTCGTCGTCCTGCTCGGGCCGTGCCCGGTCCCGCCAGCGCCGGGCGCCGAGCGTGGCCGGCAGGTGATCGCCGTACGGCCCGGTCAGGCCCTCCGCCTCAGGGTCTTCCAGCGTCAGGGCGTACAGCGAGAGGTGGTCGGGCGCCAGGGCCACGGCCCGCTCGAGGCTTTCGCCCCAGCTGCCCAGTGTCTGGCCGGGGATGTCGTAGAGGAGGTCGAGGTTGATCGACGGGATTCCGGCCTCGCGCGCATTGATCAGGGCGACCCCGATGTCGTTGGCCGAGTGGCGCCGGCCCAGCCGTTTGAGCTCGCTGCCGGCGAAGGACTGGGCGCCCAGGCTCAGGCGGGTGATCCCGGCCGCGGCCTGAGCGAAGGGGTCACCACGCTCGTCGGATCCTGGGTTGGCTTCGAGCGTGATCTCGGCGCCCGGGGCAATCCCGAACTCCGTGCGGATCGCCGCGAGGATTCGCTCCAGGCCGCTGACCGGCACGAGCGAGGGCGTACCGCCGCCAAGGTAGACCGTGGTCAGGGGGTGCTTCGCCGGGTCGGCCCGGCCCGCCCGCGCGCGCAGCCCGATCTCGACGACCAGCGCATCGACGAGGATCTCGATCCGGTTGCGTGTCCCGCGGGCGTCGGAGCCGGCATACACGACGAAGTCGCAGTACGGGCAGATCGACACGCAGAACGGCAGGTGGACGTACAGCCCGCGGGCCAGCTCGAACCCGGGTTCCGCCTGCGGGCTCCCGTCCACGCTGCTCACCGATCCCGGCTGATCGAGTCCCGGACCGCTCCCACGATGCTCCAGCCGTCGGGTGGCCGGCGCCGCTTCTCGATCTCCTCGACCTCCCGGCCCTCAGGCAGCGGCTGGCCGGTATGCCCGGTGGTCAGGAACATCGCGAACCGGGCGATCGTGTGGCCGATGAACGCGGCGCCGATGCCGCCGGTCTCGATGGTCGCCCAGCCGGTGGCCACGGCCAGCAGGAGGGCCAGCAGGAAGACCGAGCGATCCCGCCCGGGCGCCCCCAGGCGAGTCGCCAGGCCGTAGATCAGCGCCTGGATGACGATCGCCAGCCAGCCGTTGAGCCCCACGTAGACCAGGAACCCGAGGATGGCGCCGCGGAAGGTGACCTCGTCGACGAACGCGGTGCCCAGGGCATTGAGCAGGGCCACCGGGTAGGAGCTCACGGGTGGCAGGCGCAGGTGGCGGTAGCGCAGGAGGGCGACCCCGATCGCCAGCGCCGTGCCGGCCACCCCGAAGGCAATGCCCAGGAAGATGGCCGAGCCTCGATCGCCGAGCCCGACGAAGAGCTCGAAGCCCACGGAGGGATCGACCTCGACGATTGCCAGGATGATCAGGAACCCGACCAGGTACCAGCTCAGCCGCCGGCGCAGGCGCGTTGGCCGGCCGTCGATGCCGCCGTCGGCGTATTCGGCCACCCCGAACAGGGAGGCCTGGAAGCGCAGGACGACGAGGAACATCGTGAAGGCCAGCGCCACCAGCAGGCCGAAGGAGCGGATCAGCTCGAGCATCGGTCGGCGCTCAGCGCGCAGCGCCCTCGTCCATGCGCAGGACCGCAAGGAAGGCTTCCTGGGGAATTTCGACGGATCCGACCCGCTTCATCCGCTGCTTCCCCTCCTTCTGCTTTTCGAGGAGCTTCTTCTTCCGGGTGATGTCGCCACCGTAGCACTTGGCGAGGACGTTCTTGCGCATTGCCCGGACGGTTTCGCGGGCCACGACGTTGCCGCCGATGGCGGCCTGGATGGGCACCTCGAACATCTGGCGCGGGATGAGCTCCTTGAGCCGCTCGGTGAGCTGCCGCCCGGTGGTCGCTGCCCGGTCGCGGTGGACGATCAGGCTGAGGGCATCGACGGGCTCCCCGGCGACCATGATGTCGAGCTTGACGAGGTTGGCGGCGCGGTAGCCGATCTCCTCGTAGTCCATGGAGGCGTAGCCCTGGCTGCGGCTCTTGA
>JBEPUS010000259.1:0-3304 GCA_041691435.1 Chloroflexota bacterium | reverse complement strand
CCGTTTCTGCCATTTAGCGCTGGAAGTGCTGGTATTCAAGGAACTGGCGCCAATCCGGCCGAAGCTGGGCACGCGTGAGCCCGAGCCACGCACCAAAGGTCCCGCAGGGCAGCCAATTCGGGGTCCCCAGGCCTGGAGTCCTCGCCGAACAGCAAGCGGATCGCTAATCGGCAAGAAGTGGCGGGGGTGGGACAACCCGCGAGCCTGGCAAGAACTGGGCGCGGCGCCGGCGCGAGCCGGCCCAGTGCAGAGCGAGCTAGCGCTTCTTGCCCCGGACGGAGATGAGGTGGGCGGTCCAGGCGGACGGCTGACCGTCGACGCCGACCGAGCTGCCGTGCCAGCCGCAGACGCAGGTCACCGTCTGCTCCCGATGCTTGTATTCGTCGATCACGTGCTTGAACTCGGGGGTGATACCGGGCTTGGCGGGGGGTGTGAGGGCCAACACGGGCTCCGTTCGATGGCTTCGGGATTGGGCAGCCCTGAGCGTCACGCACGCGCACGGCAGGACGGTGAATGATACGCCGTCAGCCGCCCTGGTGCCGCCGGATCGGGTCGAGGCGGTCGCGCAGGGCATCCCCGAGCAGGTTCACCCCGAGCACGAACAGGACCAGGACCACCCCCGGTTCGACCGCCAGCCACCAGGCGCTCTGCAGGTAGTCACGGCCGTCGAAGATCAGCCGGCCCCATTCGGGCGTGGGCGGGGGCACGCCCAGGCCCAGGAACGTCAGGCCGGCCGTGAACAGGATCACCTGGGGCACCTCCAGGGTCACGACGACCACGATCGATCCGACCACGTTGGGCAGGACGTGGCGGAGCAGGATCCGCCGGTCGCCGACACCCACGGCCCGGGCCGCGTCGATATACGGCCGCTCGCGAACGGACAGGACCTCGCCGCGCACGACCCGGAAGTAGTAGAGCCACGAGCCGATCCCCAGGACGAGCACGAGATTGAGCACCGAGGAACCGACGACCTCGATCACGGCGAGGGCCAGGATCAGCAACGGGATCGCCTGCTGGATATCCGCGAGGCGGCCGATGAGAGTATCGACCCAGCCACCCCGGTAGCCGGCAAGCAGCCCGCCAGACACGCCGATCGTGGCCCCGATCAGGACGCTCAGCAGGCCGATCTCGAGCGACGTCCGGGCGCCCCACAGGATCCGCGAGAGGAGATCACGACCGTTGGCGTCGGTCCCCAGCAGGTACGCCGCGGACCCGCCCGGCAGCCAGGCCGGCGGCTTGAGCCGATCGGGCAGGACCTGGGCCAGTGGATCGTGCGGGCTGACGGTCGGCGCCAGCAGCGCCAGCAGCACGATGAGGATGACGATCCCGCCGCCAACGGCGACCGATCGATCGATGGACCCGGGGGTCCGACCTCGACCGCGGCTCGGCCACGTCTCGTCCATCTCAGCCCAGCCGGATCCGCGGGTCGAGGAGCCCATACACGACGTCGAGGGCCAGGTTGACCGTCACGATCGTGAGGGCGGCCACGAACGTGAATGACTGGATCACCGGCAGGTCCCGGTTGGTCACCGCCTGGACGACCAGGAGACCCATCCCCGGATAGCTGAAGATCACCTCGACGATGATCACGCCGGAGACGATCGCGGCCAGGTCAAAGGCCAGGAAGGTCACGAACGGGATCGCCGCATTCCGGAGCGCATGGCCCAGGACCACCTGGCGCGGGCCGAGGCCCTTGGCCCGGGCCGTCCGGATGTAGTTCGCGGCCAGTACGTCGAGCAGGCTCGAGCGCAGGATCCGGGTCAGGCCGGCCGCCGAGCCGAGGCCGATCACCACCGCGGGCAGGATCAGGTAGCTGGGCCCGCCCGATCCGGAAACGGGCAGGATCCGCCAGGTCACCCCGAACAGCAGGATGAGGACCTGGCCGAGAACAAAGCCCGGCACGGCCTGGCCGGCGATCGCCACCGAACGAGCACCGAGATCCAGCCATGATCCCGGCCGGAGCGCGGCGATAATCCCCAGGGGTACCGAGATCGCGAGCGACACGAGGAGCCCGGTCAGGCCCAGCGAAAGGGTCGCGGGCAGTCGCTCAAGGACCATGCCCAGGGCCGGCTCGAGGGTCCGGGTCGAGGTGCCGAAGTCGCCGTGGATCGCTCGCCCGAGGAAGCCGAGAAACTGGATCGGGAGCGGCTGGTTGAAGCCGAGGTTCAAACGGAGCGACTCGACTGCCGCAGGCGGGGCATCGAGCGGCAGCAGCGCCCGCACGGGATCGCTGGCGAGGAAGACGAGCGCAAAGACGATGAAGGCCACGCCGACGACGACGATCGCGTTGGCCAGGAGTCGGCGAGCTAGGAACCAGGCCATGTCCGGGACAGCGTAGCGGCTGGCCCGCACCAGCTAGCGCAACGACCCCGCTCCCCCGCCGTCCTGAATGAGCCTCCGGTCAGGCCCGATCGAGGGCCGCCGCCAGGTCGGCGAGCAGGTCGGCCTCGGCCTCGATCCCGCACGACAGGCGGATGAGCGCAGGATCGACCTCGAGGGGCGAGCCGGCGACCGACGCATGGGTCATCACGGCCGGCAGCTCGATCAGCGACTCGACACCGCCCAGCGATTCGGCCAGGGTGAACAGGCGGGTCGACTCGCAGATCGCCACCGCCCGCTCGCGGGCCGAGCGATCGTGTGCTCCGCCCACGCTCGGGACGAACGAGACCATCCCGCCCCCGCTGCGCATCTGGCGCGCGGCAAGCGCCGCCTGGGGATGGGCGTGGCGACCGGTGCGCAGGCCCGGATAGCGGACCGATGCGATGTCGGACCGGGCGGCCAGGGCGGCCGCGATGGCCGCGGCGTTGGCAGCATGCCGCTCGGCGCGCAGGGCCAGCGTCCGCAGCCCGCGGAGGACGAGGAAGCAGTCGAACGGTCCAGGCACCGCGCCGATCGCATTCTGGAGGAAGCGCAACCGCTCGGCGACCGCCGGCCGGCTGGTGACGACGATCCCGTTGACCGTATCCGAATGGCCGCCAAGGTACTTCGTGGCCGAGTGGAAGACGATGTCGGCGCCGTGGTCGAGGGGCCGCTGGACAACCGGGGAAGCGAACGTGTTGTCGACGACCAGCAGCGGCCGCTCGCCGTCCACACCGTGGTGGCTGCTGATCGCGTCGGCCACCGCGGCGACATCGACGAGCTTGAGGAGCGGGTTGGTCGGGGTCTCGAACCAGACGAGGCGCGTCTTCGGCGACAGGGCGCTGCGCACGTTGCCTGGATCGGCGGCCAGGTCGACATAGCGGGCGTTGATCCCCTTCGGCCGGAGGACCCGCTCGAACAGGCGGAACGTGCCGCCGTAGACGTC
>JBEPUS010000258.1:0-3356 GCA_041691435.1 Chloroflexota bacterium | reverse complement strand
CCGTCGAGCTGCGGACCGACGAGGAGGCCTCGGCCGACGGCGCGGGGTAGACTCGGCGCGGGCACGTCCGGGCGTCACAATCCCGACGGGCCGCTCGTGCGAATACACGTTCGAGGCCGGCCCCAACTGTTGGCCGCTTCGTCCGAACAGGAGCAGCTGAACCTTGGCCATCCTTCCCACCCTGCGCGGTCCAGGTGACCTGCGCGGCCTCGGCGATGCGCAGCTGGCCCAGCTCGCCGACGAGATCCGCGAGAAGATCATCGAGACGGTGTCGGTCACCGGCGGTCACCTCGGCTCCTCGCTCGGCGTCGTCGAGCTGACGATCGCCCTGCACCGGCTGCTCGAGTCGCCCCGCGACCACATCGTCTGGGATACGGGCCACCAGGCCTATCCGCACAAGCTCCTGACCGGTCGCTACGATCGCTTCGACACGCTCCGCTCGCTCGGCGGCGTCGGGGGCTTTCCGCGCCGGTCAGAATCACCGCACGACGTCTTCGACGGCGGCCACGCCGGCACCGGCCTGTCGATCGGCCAAGGGCTTGCCGAGGCGCGCGACCTGCGCCACGGCCTGGAGCGAATCGCCGTGGTGATCGGCGATGCGGCCCTGATGAGCGGGTTGTCGCTTGAGGCGCTCAATGACATCGGCCAGCGCGGCACGCGGATGCTGATCGTCCTCAACGACAACGAGATGTCGATCAGCCCCACCGTCGGCGCATTCAGCAAGTACCTGAGCCAGATCAAGCTGTCGTCGGTGTGGGGCAAGAGCAGGAGTGCCTACGACCGAACGATCGAGCGGATCCCGTTCGTCGGCCAGACTGCCCTCGAGCTGAGCCAGCGCCTGCGCAAGTCGGTCGTCAACTTCGCCCAGCCGGGGCAGCTCTTCGAGGACCTTGGGATCACCTACATCGGGGTGGTGCCCGGCCACGACCTGCGGGCGCTGCTCCAGACGTTCGCCGGGGCGCTTCAGCTCAAGGAGCCGGTCATCGTCCATGTCCGGACCCAGAAGGGCCGCGGCTACCGGCCGGCCGAGGCCGATCAGGTTGGCTTCCACGGCGCGGCCCTGCCGCCGATGACCGCCGCCTTCGAGCCGCACGCCAATGGCAGCGGCCGGTCCCCGGCGCCCGGCGCGCGCTCCCCAGCGCCCGGCGCCCGCGCCCGGACCCTCAGCTCGGGCAACGCGCTGGCCGGTATTGGCCAGATGCCCACGGAGTCGATGGCCGACGACGCCGCCCCGGCCACCCGGCGCGTGCCCGACCCGGCGGCCAAGGCGCCCAACTACACCGCGGTGTTCGTCGCCGAGCTGATCGAGATCGCCCGCCAGGATCGGCGGGTGGTGGGGATCACGGCGGGAATGCCGACGGGCACCGGCTTGAACAAGCTGCAGGCCGAGTTCCCCGATCGCTTCTTCGACGTGGGGATCGCCGAGCAGCACGCGATGACGATGGCCACCGGCCTGGCCATGGGCGGCGAGCGCCCGGTCGTGGCCCTCTATTCGACCTTTCTCCAGCGGGCGTTCGACCAGGTGGTCCACGATGTCTGCCAGAACGACCAGCCCGTGCTGATCGCCGTCGACCGGGCCGGTTTGGTGGGCGAGGACGGCACGAGCCACCAGGGGATGTTCACCCTGCCGGCCCAGCGCCAGATCCCCAACCTGGTGATCGCCAGCCCGAAGGATGAGCAGGAGCTGCGTGCGCTGCTCCGGACGGCGTTCAGCCAGGACCATCCGTTTGCCCTGCACTACCCGCGCGACCCCGGGTTCAACCTGCCGGCGGCCGAGCCGACCGTCATCCCGATCGGCCAGGGGGAGCTGCTCCGGGACGGGTCCGAGATCCTGCTGATCGGCTTCGGCCCGATCGTGGACCGGGCCCGCCAGGCGGCGGTCGCCCTTGCCGCGGACGGCTGGTCGGTGGGCCTGATCAATGCCCGCTGGGCGAAGCCGCTGGACCGCCAGCTGATCCTCGAACAGGCACGCGGCAAGCGCCTCGTGGTGACCCTCGAGGAGAGCGTGATCACCGGCGGCTTCGGCAGCGGCGTCCTCGAGCTCCTCGAGGACGCCCGGACCGTGGATCCCGCGTTCCGCGAGGTGGTCCTGAAGATCATCGGGATCCCTGCCGATCGCTTCGTCGAGCACGGCTCGGTGGCCGACCTCCGCCGGCTGATCCGGATCGACGTGGACGGGATCGCCGCCCAGATCCGCGAGACCCTTCGGGCCATGCACGCGGTCCCGGGCGCAAGCGAGGCCCGGCCCGTCTGACGGTCGACGCGCCTGGCAGCACGATGGGCAGCCTGCCCCGCGACACAAGCGCAACGGCGTTGCAATCCCCGCCTGCGTGGCTCCTGGGGTGCCCGGACCCGGATGCCGTCTACCCTTGCGGTGGCCCGACGTACGGGTTGTCCGAATCTAGGAGGGTGAGATGCCCGTATTCACTCGAAGCTGGGGCGCACGCAAGCTGGCGGCCGGGGCCATGGTCGTGGTCCTGTCCATGGTTGCCGGCGGCGTCGTGACGGCGGCCGCCAGCCCGGCGATCCACACGAAGACGCCGCGCACGGCGAACAGCATCACCAACATCGATGTCCTTCGCCAGCAGATCCGCAACTACTACGGCGACCCACTGGGCTCCGGCCAGTTCGCATCCGACAGCAACTACGCCAAGGAGACCAAGTCCGTCGCCGCTCGTGGTGAAGCCTGGTTGTCCTTCGTGAGGGCCTTCCACCTCCATCCGGGCACCGGCCACCGGGCGATCGTCCTGGATGTGGACGACACGACCCTGGCGACCTGGAACTACGAGATCTTCAGCAACTGGGCGTACAACCCCACGACCAATGCCACGTACGTGAACGGCGAGCTGTTCCCGGCCGTTCCGGGCATGGTCAAGCTGGCCAGGATCGCCAAGCTCGAGGGCTACTCGATCTTCTTCATCACGGGTCGTCCGGCCGTGCAGGAGACCGTCACCCTGGGCAACCTGACGGACTCCGACACGATCGGCCTCGACGCCGGCTATCCAACGCCGACGACGCTGAGTGACGGCGAGGACGGCCTCTTCACCAAGCCGGCCCTGGCCGACTATCCGGCCTATCTCGTCGCGGCCTGCTCGGCCGATCCGAACGGCGCCTGCACCACCGACCACTACAAGCAGGCGACCCGCGCCCACATCATCAGCGAGGGCTATGACATCGTCGCCAACTTCGGCGACCAGTTCAGCGACCTCTCGGGTGGGAACGAGGACCGCGCCTTCAAGATGCCGAACCCGAACTACTTCCTGCCGTAAGCGCGCAACTCGATCGCCGGCCCGCTCGAATCGCACGAGCGGGCCGTTCGATTCCCGGCAGCGCTGCTCGGCGGGGCGGGGGCGGGG
>JBEPUS010000257.1:0-3398 GCA_041691435.1 Chloroflexota bacterium | reverse complement strand
GTCGACGTGGTGGCCTCGGATGCCGAGATCCCGGCCGCCAGCGGCTACCCCGCCCTGATCGAGGCGCGCGGGTTCCGCTCGATCGAGGAGGTCCAGCCGTCGCGTCACCGGCTGGCCCTGGAGCTTCACCCGGGCGTGGCCGAGTCGGCCTATTTCGCCGGCTTCTCGGAGACCACCCGGCAGCTGGTCCGGCAGGCTGAGAAGGCCGGCCTGCGGGTCATCCGCTGGGATGCCGGCGTGCGCGCTGGAGGCCCGGCCGAGACAAGCTTCGGAGATGGCTTCGAGGTTCCCGGTTCCCAGGGGACACCGGCGGATGCCTTCGAGCGGCTCTATGGCCTCCTCGAGGCCGCGGCCGCACGCCGCCACTTCGGGCTCGGCTCGCGGGCGGGCTTCATCGACTGGTCGCTGGCCGGCCTCGCTGCGGGCCTGATCATCCTGCTCGAGGTGTGGACCGCGGATGGTGATCTGGCCGGCGCCGCCTCCTTCTATCGGCACGGCGGCCGTCTCACCTACTCGCACTCGGGCGATCTCGCCGACCTGCGCCGGACGTACCCGGGCGTGGCCCGCCTGCTCCTGTGGCGAGCGATCCAGATCGCGGTTCGCGAGGGCATGGTCGAGATGGACCTGGCCGGAGTCGACGTGCGCGGTGCGCGCATCGAGCCGGCGCGGGGCGACCCGATGCGCGGGCTGTACGACTTCAAGCGCTCGTTCGGGGCAACGTGGGTTGAGCTGACCGGCAATCACGAGCGGGTGGCCCGGCCGTGGCGCTACGGTCTCGGCCGGGTAACCGGCCGGCTGCCTGGCAGGCGCCGATGAACCCCGCGGATCGGGGCTCGGCTTCGGTGCTCGGTTCGGGCCTGGGGCCGGATGCGGGCTGGGACGCGTTCGTCGAGGCGAACCCGCGCGCCAGCTATCTCCAGCTGAGCGGCTGGGCGGGGACCAAGGCGGCCAATGGCTGGCGACCGTGGCCGGTCGAGGCGCTGGCGCCCGGCGGAAGCGTCGGCGCGCGGATCCTGCTGCGCCGGCCGACAGCCATCCCGTGGACCTTCGCCTATGCACCACGGGGTCCCGTCGCCGCCGCCTGGGATCCGGCCAGCCTTTCGGCATTCACCGAGCGCGTCCGTTTGTCGGCACCGGCCGCCGGCCGGATCTCCCACCTGCGAATCGACCCGGAGGTCGAGCTCGATGGGCCGGACGATCCGGACGGCAGCACCCGGCGCACGCTGGCTGCGCTCGGCTGGCGGCCCGCGCCCGAGGTCCAGCCAGGCATGACCCGGGTGGTTGACCTGACCCAGGACGAGGCCGCCCTCTGGTCGGCGCTGCGCGGCAAATGGCGCCAGTACGTCAACCGCGCACGTTCGGGCGGCGTGACCGTCGTCGAGCGGGGCCGGAACGACCTGGGCCAGTTCCACGCGATCATGGCCGAGACGTCGACGCGCAGCGGGACACCGATCCGGACCGAGGCTTCCTATCGGGCGATCTGGGACGCCTTCGGGCCCTCGGGCCGGGCTCGGCTCCTCTTCGCCCTGGGTCCTGACGGCAGCCCCCAGGCGGCCCTGTTCCTTGTGCGGGCCGGCCCGCGGGTCGTGGAGCCTTACGGTGGGATGACCGGTGCGGGTGCTGATTCGCGGGCCAACTATCTCCTCAAATGGGAGGCAATCCGGAGCTCCCGGGAGGCGGGCGGCAGCTCGTACGACATGTGGGGCCTGGTGCACCCCGGGATTCGCCAGTTCAAGGAAGGCTTCGGCGGTCGCGAGGTCCGCCTGATCGGTGCGTTCGACCTCGACCTGCGGCCGCTTGCGGCCCGTCTCTATCGCCTGGCTGAGGAGCGCCGTGGGCCGCATCGCTCAGCCCCGGCCGATCGCCCTGCGCCCCGCCGACGGGACGGCAGGCGGGGCGGATCCGTCATGAGCGCTCCCTTGTGACAATCGCCAAGCGCCTGGCCGCCGTCGATGCGGACCGCCGGGCGCGACCTCTCGCCGAGCTCGTCGAGCGGCTCTCCAACGAGGGCCGCCTGCGCGGCACAAGGGCAGCTGATGGCCGGCCGATTGCACCCGTTGCGCTGGCCGGGTCGCCGGTCTCGGCCATCACCGCCGACTCGCGCTCGGTGGTGCCCGGATCGCTGTTCATCGCCGTCGCGGGCGACCATGTCGACGGTCACGACTTCGTGGCCCGGGCCGCTGCTGCCGGAGCGGTGGCGGCCCTGGTCGAGCACCCGGTGGGCGATGTCCCGATCATCGAGCTCGTTGTCGATCGCAGCCGGCTGGCACTGGCCGGTGCGGCCTGCTGGTGGTACGGCGATCCGAGCCACGAGCTCGGTGTGGTGGGGATCACCGGGACCGATGGCAAGACAACGACCTCGTTCCTGGCCGCGGCCGCCCTCGCTGGGGCCGGCCATCGCCCAGGACTGGTTGGCACCGTCGAGCTGCGCGTCGGCGGCGAGGCGGAGCCGACACCGGAGCACCAGACGACGCCCGAGGCGCCCGACCTCCAGCGCCTGATCCGGGCGATGGCCGACGGCGGCGACCAGGTGGCGATCGTCGAGACCACGTCGCACGGCCTGGCCCTCGAGCGCGTTGCGGGCATTGCCTATGACGTGGCGATCTTCACGAACCTGACCCACGAGCATCTTGAGCTGCACGGCTCCTTCGAGGCGTATCGAGCTGCCAAGTTGAGCCTCTTCGAGCGCCTGGCGAGGCGCGGACCGGCAAAGACCGGCGCCGCCGCTGCCCTTGGCTGGCCGCGCCTGGCGGTGGTCAACCGGGACGACGCGGCCGCCGACCTGTTCATCGCCGTGGCCCGTGAGGCCGGCGCGCGGGTCGTGACCTATGGAGCCGAGCCCGGGGCCGACGTTCGTGCCGAACGGATCGAGGAGGACGCCCGCCGGCTCTCGGTCCACTACGCGGCGCCCTCCGGGACCGCGCGCCTGGACCTGCACCTGGCCGGGCGGTTCAACGCCCACAACGCCCTGGCGGTGGTGGCGATGGGCGAGGGTCTCGGCCTCGATCCGGCCGCCGTCCGCGCCGGGATCGAGAGCGTGACCGGGGTCCCGGGGCGGATGGAGCGCGTCGAGCGCGGCCAGCCATTCATGGTGATCGTCGACTACGCTCATACGCCAGCGTCACTCGAGACCGTGCTCAACCTGCTCGGCCCGCTTGCGGCGGCCGGCGGCGGCGGACTGATCGCCGTGTTCGGTTCGGCCGGCGAGCGCGACCGGGCGAAGCGCCCGCTCATGGGCCGGATTGCCGGCGAGCGCTGCCGCCTCGTGGTCGTGACGGACGAGGATCCTCGCCGAGAGGAGCGGCTGGCGATCATCGAGTCGATCGCTCGTGGCGCCGAAGCGTCCGGCCGGCGTCGCGAGCGCGACCTGTTCCTGATCCCGGACCGGCGTGCGGCGA
>JBEPUS010000256.1:0-3398 GCA_041691435.1 Chloroflexota bacterium | reverse complement strand
GCGGCCGCGCTCGCTGCTCCGGGTCCACTTTTGCTCGTTGATGAGATCCTCGCGGTCGGCGACATCGCATTCGTTTCGAAGTGCATTGATCACTTCCGGACCCTGCGGCGAAATGGCACCTCCCTCCTATTCGTGACGCACGACATCAACCTCGCTGGATCGCTTGCAGACGAGGCGATCGTGCTCGACCATGGGCGAACCGTCGCTGATGGGTCGATCGAAGGTGGCATAGCGATGTATCGCAAGATGATCGGACTCCCGCTTCCACCGACGATCGTCTCGAGCGTCCTCGAAAGCCAGGTCTAGTCTCTAGCGTCCCTCGAAGGCGGCCGGGATCGTCCGGGCCAGGATCTTCATGTCCAGCCAGAGCGACCAGCGATCGATGTAGTTGAGATCGAGCGAGGCCCGGTCGTCGAAGACCTCGGAGCGGCGGGCGGTCACCTGCCATAGCCCGGTGATGCCCGGCTTCATCGAGAGTCGGCGGCGATGCCAGAGATCGTAGGCCTCGACCTCGCGCGGCGGGGCGGGTCGCGGTCCCACGAGGGACATCTCGCCCTTGAGGACGTTCCAGAGCTGGGGCAGCTCGTCGAGCGAGGTTCGGCGCAGGAAGCCGCCCGTGCCGGTGATCCGCGGATCGTCCGTCAGCTTGAACGCGCGGGGATCGGAGTCGCCGACCAGGGCCTCGTAGCGCTCCTCAGCATCGAGGGCCATCGTCCGGAACTTGAGGACGTCGAACTTCCGGCCGTGAAGGCCGACGCGGGTCTGGCGGAAAAGGATCGGGGGTCCTTCCTTCGCGCTGACCCACAGCGCGATCACCAGGAAGATCGGCGAGAGGACGATCAGGGCGAGGCCGGCCACGACCACGTCGAAGAGGCGCTTCACGATGAAGGCCGCGATCCGGTCCGGGCCCGTGATCATCGAATAGACCGGCGTCCCGTCCAGCTCCTCCACGCGCCCATAGGCGAAGGCGCGGTCCAGGACATCCACGGGAATGCGGACGATCTTGCCCTCCTCTTCGCACAGGTGGGCCACGGCGTTCATCTGTTCCCATTGCGCGAAGGGCAGGCAGATCGCGACCTCGTCGATGACCTCCTCGTGGAGGAAGTGCTCGATCCGGTCGAGCGTGCCCAGGTATTCCCAGCCGTTCGGGAGGTCGGAGGGTAGGTCGTCGAGGAAGCCGCGAACGCGGAGGCCCAGCTCCTTGTGGTCCTCCAGCTTGGCCGCGAACGACTGCCCGCGCGGGCCGGCGCCGATCACCAGGACATAGCGAAGGTTGAAGCCCCGGGCGCGCAGCTGCATGAAGGCGAGGCGGAGCGCGATCCGGGTGCCGAGGGCCACGCCCCATTGGGCCGGAAAGAGGATCAGGAGGTAGGAGCGGCTGATGTCCGGCAATCGCAGGGCGAAGAGGACGGCCAGCGTGAACAGGGCCATGACCGCGGTCGCCCTGACGAGGGCAAGGCCCTCGCCCCAGACGGTCCAGCGCGCTCGCGGCCGGTACAGACCGTGGAGCCACAGGATGGCCACCCAGCCGGCCGCGTAGAGGAGGACGAATCCGAGGGGCTGGCGCAGGAACGGGAGCCAATGGGTGTACCAGTCACCGCCGAAGCGGGCGTAGGACACCACGCCGAGCAGGACGGCAGCAAGGCCCCCGTCCACCAGCATGAGCAGCGTCCTGAATCCGATGGCGTGTCGACGGATCATTCGAGGGGCGAGCCTAATCGCGGGTGGTGCGTCCGCGCAATGGTACCGGCGGCCTATTGCACCGTCAGTTGCACGACCGAGGGCACCAGCAAGTTCCACGGAGTGAAGCGACGGTAGGTGTACGCGCCCCAGAACTCGGCGATGCCGCCCTGGGCGGTGCGACCGATCATCGGCTTGTCGCTGACGCGAAGCTCCGTGCCCGCCGACGTCGCGTCGGGCTGGCCCTCGTAGGCCCACTGGCGGTAGCGGTTGGCCGCGACCTCGTCGCCGCGTCGTGCCTCGAGGCGGGCGGCCCAGCCGAGGGCAACGCCATCGAGGGGATGCGCCTCGCAGGCGGCCAGGATCCGCTGGAAGGCCGCGTCATCACCGGCCCAGGCATCGATGACGTCCTTGGGGACCAGGGATCCGGGCAGGTAGCTCGCTGCCGGTACGAGACGGTGGGCCCCGGCAACGTCGCCGGCCATCAGCGCGATCGGCCATTGGTCGCCCAGCGAGGTCGCGGCGATCGCGGCGTCGATCAGCCTGGGAAGCTGCTGCTTGCGGGTGGGATCGGCGAGCCACCACGGATCGCCGGCCAGGCTCGGGACCTGGACGATCGCGGCGCTGAAGGCTTGATCCGACAGCTGGGTGTCCCCGAGCCGGTCCGCGAGGTCGCCGATGGCCATCGCAATGGCCGTTCGCTGGAGGCCGAGGCGCGCCGCGCGAGTGAGCGCGTCCTTGGCCTCCGCCTGCCGCCCCAGGAGTGCCTCCTCGGCCGCGAGGTCGAGCCAGGCCTCGGGGAGATCGTCGAACTGGGCGACCCGGCGGAAGGCAGCCGCAGCGCGCGCATGGTCGCCGAGGTTGGCCGCGGTCAGGCCCATCGTCATCTGGTACGGCGACCAGTCAGGGTCCCTGACGGCGACGTCCCGTGCCGCGTCGTCGGCGAGCACCCACTGCCCGGCGTTGGCGAGATCCACGGCGCGAGCCTCGTGTCCTGCGGCGACCTCGTTCCTGATCAGGCCGGCGGAGGCGATCACGACGAGGATCGATGCGACCAGGGCAGCCGGCCTGCCTAGATTGACGGGGAGCGGCCGCCGCGCGATCGAGATCGGCGCCGTGGCGGTGGCATCGAGCCACGCGACCGGGAGCGCTGCCGCGAACAGGATCGCCGGCATGTTGAGGTAGAAATCGAGGAGCTGGTGGGCGGCGAAGTAGGTCAGCCCGAACGCCGCGGCCCAGCCCCAGCGGCGGCGTTGTGCGTCAGGGTCGATGAGGCCGCCGCGGACCACGAGGACCAGGCCGACGGCCAGGAACAGCCCCGCGGCCAGGCCAATGACCCCAAGCTCCGCCGCGGTCTGGGCATAGATGTTGTGGGCGTGGGGGATGTAGTAGTCGGTCTCCGAGGCGAGGGTGTAGCGGATCCGCTGGATCACCCAGGTGCCCGGCCCGGTTCCGAAGAGCGGTGACTCGGCGAACATCCGCTGGGCAGCGAGCACGTAGTTGAGGCGGAGGTCGCCGCCGCTGTCGGTAGCTCGCCGGATGATCACCGGCGCCAGGATCGCGATGGCCCCGATCCCCCCTACAGCAATGGCGCCCAGCGCCAGGCGGGATCGGGGGGTCGTTGTCCAGCCGCGCACCAGCTCGACCGCCTGGCGGCGCCGGCCCCCCTCGGCCGCCAGCAGGGCGCGCAACGCCCCGGTCGCGCTCCCGCCCCCCCC
>JBEPUS010000255.1:0-3428 GCA_041691435.1 Chloroflexota bacterium | reverse complement strand
GTCGGGGACGCATCCCGAATGCCTCGGCGGCCAGGAGGATCCGCCGTGACTGGTCGGGCGTGAAGACACCCGCCTCACAGAACACGTCAGCGAAGCGCGCCCGGCCCTGGGCCGCCACCCCGGGCAGCTGTTCCTCGAGGAGGTGGCGGGTGTACGCCTCGGCCGGATCGCGCCGGCGGCGAAACTCCTCGGGCACCGCGTGGGCGCCGAGCCAGGTGGGCAGGACGTCGATGGGCCCCTCACGGCCGAGCGTGAACGCGGCCTCCAGCAGGCGCAGCTCGGTCGGCAGGTCGAGGCCGTAGCCGGACTTGGCCTCGATCGTCGTGACGCCATGGCTGAGCATCTCCTCGAGCCAGCGCCGGCCGTGCGCGAGGAGCTCCTCGAGGCTCGCCTTGCGGGTGGCCCGGACGGTCGAGAGGATCCCGCCGCCGGCGGCCAGGATCTCGAGATAGCCGGCCCCTGCCTGGCGGAGCCGAAGCTCGTTCTCGCGGCTCCCCGCGAAGATCAGGTGGGTGTGGGCGTCGATCAGGCCCGGCGTGATCGTGCCGCCCTCGGCATCGATTCGGGCGAAGCGGGCCAGCGGCAGGTCCTGCGCCTCGAGGCTGCGCTCCACGATCGCCCGTGGCCCCACGGCCACGATCCGGTCCTCCCACGTCGCGACGATCGGTGCTTCGTCAGGGTTCGCGCTGCCGTCCGGATCCGCCTGCAGGAGCTCGGGATGATCCTGGTTGGGACCGGCCCGCAACCCCCCGGCGAGGGTCGCAATCTCGCTGGCCCCCAGGATCAGGAGGCCCATCGACCGGCCGTCGGTCAGGCCGCCCTCGATGACCCGCAGGGTCACCCGCCACCGCGCTGAGCCGCGGCGAGGCGCAGCTCCAGGACCTGCATGGGGCTGAAGTCGCGCAGCTGCAGGTAGCCGGCGGCCGCTGCGCAGCGCTCGTCGACGGGTGCCTCGGGATCGAAGCCGGCGTGGTCGGCCACGGCCAGGAACGCGGCCAGCGGACAGAGCCCGATCAGCTCCGACTCGAGCAGGTCGATACCGTCGCCCGCTGCCTCGCTGCGCACCGTGTCCCACAGCAGCCACAGGGGCGTGATCGAGAAATCGAGGAGGTTCATGGAGACCTGCGCACAGAGCGGCTCGTCCAGGGCCACGCCCATCGCCTGGACCCGGGGCAGGCCGCCACCGGACTCGCGGATCCGCCGGGCGATCCGACGGGCCAGCTCGATGTCCGTCGAGGCAAGGTTGATGTTGTAGGCGATGAGGAACGGCCGCGCGCCCACGGCCACGGCACCGGCCGAGGGATGGGTCCGCGCCGGGCCAAAGTCGGGCCGGCGGCCCTCGTTGCCGATCTCCAGCTTGAGACCCTCGTACTGCCCGCGCCGGACGTCGGCCAGCTTGACCCGGTCGGTGCGCGTCGCCGCGGCCGCATAGAGATAGACCGGGAGGTCGAAGCGGCTGGCAATCCGGGCCCCGAACGTGCGGGCCAGCTCGACGCACTCCTCGAGCGTGGAATCGCCGAGGGGCACGAACGGGATGACGTCCACCGCGCCGATCCGGGGATGCTCCCCGGCCTGGCGCTCCATGTCGATCTCGCCGACGGCTACCTCCACGGCCAGCTCCATTGCCCGGGTCACGGCCGCGGGCGCACCGGCCAGGGTCAGGACGGTCCGGTTGTGGCTCGCGTCGCTCGTTCGATCGAGGAGGAGGGCCCCGGCGGTGGCGGTGATCGCCGCGGCGAGGCGATCGATCACCTCGGGCCGGCGGCCCTCGGAGAAGTTCGGAACGCACTCCACCAGCTTGGCCACGCGCTCCATCGTGCCACGTCTTCGGTCCTCCGGCGGGCCCTAGACTACGGGCGATGGCCGAGCCCACGCCCCGTCCCAACCTGTTCCGCCACCCCAACTTTCGGAAGCTGTGGGTGGGCGACACGATCAGCCAGTTCGGCACGCAGGTCAGCCAGCTGGCCATTCCCCTCGTGGCGATCATCTTCCTGAAGGCGAGCCCGTTCGAGGTCGCGCTGCTGGGCGCGGTCGAGTTCCTGCCCTTCCTGTTGTTCACCCTGCCAGCCGGCGCCTGGGTCGACCGCCTCCAGCGCCGCCCGATCCTGATCACCGGTGACCTGGGCCGAGCGTTCTGCCTGATCTCGATCCCGATCGCCTACGAGCTGGGCTTCCTCACGATCCTCCAGCTCTACGTGGTCGCCTTCCTGATGGGCGTCCTGACCGTCTTCTTCGACGTCTCGTACCAGTCGTATCTGCCCTCGCTCGTCGAACGCGACCAGCTGGTCGAGGGCAACGCGAAGCTCCAGGCGAGCCAGTCAGCTGCCCAGATCCTGGGTCCGGGTTTCGGTGGCTACCTCATCGGGGTCCTGACGGCGCCGGTGGCGGTGATCGTCGACGCCGTGAGCTACCTCGCGTCGGCGCTCTTCGTGTTCGCGATCCAGGGCAGCGAGCCGCCGATCGAGCCGCGGACCGGCCCGCGGGGCAGCCGGACGGACCGGCTGCGGGGCTTCGGCGGGGAGATCCGCGAGGGCCTGGCCTTCGTCCTGGGACACCCCTATCTGCGGATGATCGCCGGGGCGACCGGCTCCAGCAACCTGTTCTCGAACGTCGTCTTCGGCATCTACCTCGTCTACGTCGTACGGGTCCTTGGCCTGGATCCGCTGAGGATCGGGCTGATCTTCTCGCTCGGCAGCATCGGCACCTTCGTGGGCGCGCTGATCGCCAACAAGGTCGCAGCGCGGATCGGCGTCGGCCGGACGATCGTCCTCGTCATGCTGCTGAACGGACCGTCGACCCTCTTGATCGCGATCGCCCCGGTCGGCGGGGCGGAACCATTTCTCATCGCGTCGGCGGCGCTCGCCGGGTTCACGGGCCTGATCTACAACATCAACCAGGTCAGCTTTCGACAGGCGATCACGCCCGAGAGGATGCAGGGCCGCATGAACGCCACCATGCGTTTCCTCGTCTGGGGCACGATCCCGATCGGCGCGGTCATCAGCGGCATCCTGGCGACGATCTTCGGCCTGTCGACCACGATCTGGATCGGCGCAATCGGGTCGTTCCTGCCCGTCCTGTTCCTGGTCTTCTCGCCTATCCGGAGCATCACGACCATGCCCGGCAGCCCCGAGGATTGGGCCGCTCGGAACGACGCTCTCGCAGCCGCGTCGGCGGCCGAACCGGGACCCCCGCCCAAGATCTAGCTGTGGTCCCCACGGGAACGTTGCCCGGAATCCCCTCATTCCTGCGCTTCCTGAACCGTTCTTTGAACCATCCTGACGGGAATCCCGCCAATACAGCGACCACCGGCCTGCACCGGTAGTCACTGGACGAAGGTGAGGGATCGGTGACGAAGTCGGAACTGGTGCGACTTGCGCGGGACGGGGATCGAGACGCGTTCGACATCCTCATGACCGCGGTGATCGACC